>QJVM01000101.1 GCA_003235715.1 Nitrospirota bacterium | reverse complement strand
CCCGGTCCGTGAGCAGGACGGCGTCGTCGGCGCCCATGGCGATGGCCTCCCGGAGAGCCTCTTCCGCCTGAGGAGGGCCCATGGTCACCACGGTCACCGTCCCGCCGACCTGGTCCCTTATGGACAGGGCGGCCTCAAGGGCGTGAAGGTCATAGGGGTTGATGATGCTCGGGATACCATCACGGATCAAGGTGTTGGTCGTCTTGTCGAGTTTGACTTCGGAAGTATCCGGAACCTGCTTGATGCAAACAGCGATTTTCATAAGTGTTTCCTCAATGGGCCGTTCGATCGTGCGGTCTCAATACAGAGGCTCGGGCCCTCGGGACCAGAGAAGGGGCCTTCGCCCGGCTCAGCCCACACCCGTTGCTGAAAAAACTACCCTTCTCCCCGGACCGCTTCTTTGTTTAAGGCCTGGCCAATCACGTTTCTGAGAATCTGGTTGGTTCCCTCGAAGATCTGAAGGATCTTGGCGTCCCGCATCATCTTCTCCACGGGATACTCCTTCATGTACCCGGACCCTCCCATGACCTGCACGGCGTCCGTGGTCACACGCATTCCAACGTCCGTGCCGAAAACCTTGGCCATGGCCGAGACCTTCGAGAAATCCTTGGCCCCGCTGTCCATATACCGGGCCACGCTGTAAATCAGGGCGCGTGAGGCCTCCACCGCCGTGGCCATGTCCGCGAGCATGTGCTGTATCGCCTGGAAACCGATTATGGGATGGCCGAACTGCACCCTCTCACGGGCGAACTTCACAGCCTCGTCAAGGGCCCCCTGGGCCACGCCCACCCCCTGAATGCCCACCCCCGCACGGGAGTGGTCCAGGGTCCTCATGGCCACCATGAAACCCATGCCTTCACGGCCCAGAAGATTCTCCTTGGGGACGCGGCAGTCTTCGAAGACGAGTTCCCGCGTTGCCGAGGCCCGGATACCCATTTTGTCTTCCTTCTTGCCGAAGGAAAACCCCGGCGTGCCCTTTTCCACCACAAAAGCCGAGGCCCCGCGGGCCCCGCGGCTTCGGTCCGTGATCGCGATCACGGTATAGATCTCGGCCTCTCCGCCGTTCGTGATCCACTGTTTCGTCCCGTTGATCACATACTGGTCACCGTCGCGGATCGCTGTGCTCTGAATCCCCCCGGCGTCGCTCCCGGCGTTGGCTTCGGTCAGGGCAAAAGCCACGATCTTTTTGCCGGCCGCAATATCCGGCAGGTACTTGCCCTTCTGTTCATCGGAACCGAAGAAGAGCAGCGGGAACGTCCCCAGCGCATTCGCGGCATAGGTCGTCGATACCCCGAGGCAGGCCTTGGACAGCTCCTCAATGGCAATATAATGGGCCAGCGCCCCCATATAGGTTCCCCCGTACTGCTCGGGAATGTGCAGCCCCATGAGGTCCGCTTCCGCCAGAGCCTTTATCACGTCCCACGGAAACTCCCCGGTCTCGTCCAGATGGGCCCGGACAGGAACGACCTTTTCCGTTGCAATCTTGCGCGCAAGATCCCTCACCATGATCTGCTCTTCGGTCAAAAGGTAATCCATTCGGTCTTCCTCCTGATCTTAAAATGACACGGGCCGCCTAAATCGTAACAAGCGCCGAGCCCCAAGTTAAACCGGCTCCAAAGGCCTCCAGCAGCACATGGTCCCCAGGCGCTACCCTCCCGGCTCGGACCGCCTGGTCCAGCGCGATGGGGATGGACGCACCGGAAGTGTTTCCCACGAGGTCCAGGTTGATCATCACCTTGTCCATGGAAAGGCCTAACCGCTCGGCCGTGGCTTGAATAATCCGGATATTCGCCTGATGCGGAATGAGAAGCGCGAGGTCCGCAGCTTCCATCCCGTTATCTCTCAATGTTTCGACGACAAGCATTTCCAGGGTGCGAACCGCAACTCTAAAAGTCTCGTTTCCCTTCATCTTGATGAACTGTAGACGCTCCGCCACCACGCGTTCGGATTGCGGCGCCTGGGTCCCGCCTCCAGGGATGTACAGGAGGTCCCAGAGATTCCCGTCTGACCGGATACTCACGGACCGTATCCCCCGCTCGTTCTCCTCTGGTCCCGAAGCCCTGAGGGCAGCCGCCCCCGCCCCATCTGCAAAAAGGACGCAGGTGGTCCGGTCCTGCCAGTCCGTAACCCGTGACAGAATCTCGGCACCCACCACGAGAACCCGTTCGTGGATACCCGACCGGATAAACCCGTCGGCGATCTGAAGCCCGTAAATAAACCCCGAACACGCGGCCGAAATATCAAAGGCCGCCGCGCGGGTGGCCCCGAGTTTGGCCTGCAGAAGACACGCTGTCGCCGGCATCGGCATGTCCGGACTGATGGTGGCCACAATAAGGGCGGTAATATCCTCCGGCCCCCATCCCGCCGCCTCCAGGGCCTGGCGTGATGCCGCCAGGGCCAGGTCAGACGTGACCTCGTGCGGGGCCGCCATCCGTCTTTCCCGGATCCCGGTTCTCTCCTGGATCCACTCGTCCGACGTATCGACCATGGACTCGAGTTCCCGATTGGTGAGAACCCGTTCAGGAAGATAGGAACCTGTTCCGGCAATAAGGGTCCTACGAGGCAACGCTGGTGACCTCGCGAACCGTCTTGCGCACGCCTCGGGCGATGGTTTCCGGAAGATTGTTTCGCGCGGCATCAGCCGCTACAGCAAGCGCATTCCGTATGGCCTTGGAGGATGACCGACCATGACTGATGATACAGATGCCATTGATGCCCAGAAGCGGGGCCCCCCCGTATTCCGAGTAATCGAGCTTCTTCTTGAGTTCCGGAACTCCGGCCTTGAGCAGCACGTATCCCAGTTTTCCAAGGAGGCTGTGCGCGAGTTCCCGCCTAAGCATGTGAACGGCCGCCTCCACAATCCCTTCTCCGATCTTCAGAGCCACGTTTCCGATAAACCCGTCGCACACGACCACATCCACCGCTCCGGCAAAGATATCCTTCCCCTCCACGTTTCCGACAAAATTCAGGTGAGAATCCGATAGGAGCTTGAAGCTCTCCTTGGTCAATTCGTTTCCTTTGCTGGCCTCCTCCCCGATACTGAGAAGCCCTATCTTCGGGTTGGCCCGTCCGAGGGCCATGGACGCATAGACCTCACCCATCACGCCGAACTGAAGCAGATGCATGGGTTTGCAGTCCACGGTGGCCCCCGCGTCGATCAGAACGAAAGGGTCCTGCGCGCTGGGCATCACGGTGGCAATCCCCGGCCGGTCCACTCCCTCCGAAGCCCCAAGGACAAGGAAGGACGTAGCCATGGCGGCCCCGGTATTTCCGGCGCTCACGACGGCATCGGCTTCACCGGATTTCACGAGGTTTACGGCCACCCGGATAGAGGAATCCTTCTTACGCCGAAGGGCCACCGCCGGAGACTCCTCCATCCCCACCACCTCACTGGCGTGCCGTACAGAAATGCGGCCATCTCCCTGAGTCCCCAGTTCAGCTCGGATCCTCGTCTCATCTCCCACGAGAACCACCCCTATCCCCAGGGCGTCTACCGCGTCCAGTGCTCCCCTTACTGTCACGGCAGGGGCAGCATCCCCTCCCATGGCATCCAGGGCTATCTTCATACGATCTCTTCGACTTCGAGTACCTTCCGACCCCGATAGGTGCCACAACTCGGGCAGACCCGGTGAGGCATCTTTGGCTCCTGACAGTTGGAGCAATGGCTCGTGTTGGGGGGCGTCAGCTTCCAGTTTGCCCTGCGTTTGTCCCGCCGGGACTTGGAATGCCTACTTGTTGGATTTGCCATGACCTTCTCCTTTCAATTTCTGCAGAACACGAAACCTTGGGTCCGTACCCTCGGAAGCGCATCCACAAACCGACCTGTTCCGATTGCCGCCGCAGACCGGACAAAGCCCCCTGCAATCTTCCTTGCACAGGGGACGCAGGGGAATACCGAGGACGACCTGCTCCCGCAGAAGATCCCTGAGATCAATCTCGTCCCCATGGAAATACGAAACATCCAGTTCCGCTTCCGCCAGTTCCACTTCACCTTCAACCGGCTGCTTCGGCACCGGCCTGTAGTCCGCCGTAAACGACGAAGTCACCGAGGTCTTGACCGCATCCAGACAGTCGGCACACTCCAACTCGACCTCGCACGCCAGCGAGCCTTCGAGGAGGATGCTGTTACCGACCTTGCGCACCTCCAGATTGACCCGGACAGGTCCTTCGACCTTCAACCCTTCGACCTCAAGGTTCTCCTGAAGGCAGATCCTCAACCCGTCCTGAGGAATTTTCGAGGGCTGGATACGCATTTCCGGCGTCCAAAAAGATAGAGATTATAAGTACGGTCTGTTTTTGAAGTCAACGCATCTCTGGTGAAGAACCGGAGGGCCGGTTCGGGCAAATGGGCCTTGGCCTCTCACCGGAACCCATCGGACCGGACACTCCCTCCGCCCCGGGGAATCAGCCCAGTGGTAGCCCCCTCTTGCGCGATACCGCTCCCAGCAGCATAATGGCATTATCCGAGCATAAAATCCATAGAATTCAGGTGGTTAACTGTTTCTCCGATGCGAAGTCCAATGAAGAACACCCCAACCTTTTTGGTTCTGGGCATGGTCATTCTTGTATCGTCGCTCGCAGCGGTCTCTATGGCCTATCTCAGCCTGAAGAATGCGGAAGACCTGGCGGATCAGGCCCTTGAAAACCTGGGCCGCTCCCTTTCAGGGGCGGTGGAATATGCCTTGCCCACCGAACTCTCCCTTCTTCCGGAATCCCGAGAGCTTCTGGACCGTGTACTGGCCGACGAGTTGGTGGCCTTTGCCCGGGTCACGGACGGCAAGGGACTCATCCTCTACCACTCCAATCCCGACCTTGAAGGTCAAATCGCGGAGACCGGGACCATGGACAGCAGGGACGCGTCGGCTCGGACGACCCTGGGGACCGGAGAACGCGTCTTTGAATACCGAAGCACCCTGAGGGCTGACCCGCCCCTCCGGTTTCAGGTTTTCCTGCGCACCGTGAAGGCAGACCGGATCGTTAAGCGGGCCCGGGTCCTGTTCATTACGGTCATCCTCATGGTGACCCTCCTATGGGTTTTCGGGGTCGTGGCCCTCTGGTCCTTCATCCGCCGCCGGCGAATGGAGGTCGAGCTCCAGGAAAAACAGCATCTCGCTTATCTGGGTCAGATGTCAGCGGTTCTGGCCCACGAACTGCGGAATGCCCTGGGAAGCATCAAGGGATACGCGCAATATCTGGAGGAGAAGGTGTCCGACCACCCCCCATGGACCTTGGCCGTGGAAACGATCGTCCGGGAAAGCCGGCGCATTGAGCATCTGGTTTCCGAGTTGTTGCTCTACTCGAAACCCTACGATCCGGTCTACGGTCCCGTTCCCCTGGGCCCGCTGCTGGCGGAGGTCGTCCGGAACATTGAGCAAGAGGGATACCGGGTTTCCCTGGATATGAGCGACGAAGTTGTCCTGGAATCGGACGAGGAAAAACTCCGGTCCGTATTTGATAATCTCGTCAGAAATGCGGGCGAGGCCATGGAAGGCAAAGGAATCATAAAGGTTTCCTGCAAGAGGAACCGGGAGGGCGTCCGGGTGGAGGTTCTGGATGAGGGCCCTGGCCTTGGTCCCGAAGCCCTGAAAATGGCTTTTATGCCATTCTTTACCACAAAGTCCCGGGGAAGCGGGTTGGGGTTGGCCTATTCCAAGAAACTGGTCGATGGGCTGGGCGGGCGCATCCGTCTCTCCAACCGCCCGGACCGGTCCGGTGCGCTGGCTGCGGTCTTCTTGCCCGGCAGGAGGAGCCGAGGATGAATAAGAGGGTGCTTGTGGTGGACGACGATGCCTCCCTGCGGTCGTTTCTGGCGATGGTGCTTCGAGAGGAAGGGTATCTCGTTCGGGAAGCCCGGGATGGAGAAGAGGGGTTACAGAAACTGGAGGAGATGGACGCCCACCTCATCTTCTCTGACCTGAAGATGCCCGGAATAGGGGGGCTTGGTCTCCTGGAACAGGTCCGTCGTTTCTGGCCCTCTTCCCAGGTGGTCATCATGACGGCTTACGGGGAGATCGATACCGCTGTTCAGGCCATGAAGCTCGGAGCCGCGGACTATCTGACAAAACCCTTCACCAGCCCCGAAGAGATACGCCTCCTGGCCCGCCGGCTCCTGGAAAAGACCAAGGTCGAGGAAGACCTAGCCATTTTGAAGGACCAGGTCACTTCGGGACTTCCGCCTCTGGAAACCGTCTTTCAGGGAGCGCTTATGCAGAAATGCCTCGACCTGGTCCGCCGTGTGGCCCCCACCCAGGCAACGGTCCTGATCACAGGAGAATCAGGAACGGGAAAGGAGCTGGTGGCTCGGGCCGTCCACGAGCTCAGTCCGCGAAAAGGACGTGCGCTGATTTCGGTCCATTGCGCCGCGCTCTCCGAGACACTCCTCGAGTCGGAACTTTTCGGTCATGAAAAAGGAGCTTTCACCGGTGCCGTACAGACCCGGAAGGGCCGGTTCGAACTCGCCGACGGAGGAACCCTCTTTCTGGACGAGATCGGGGAGATTAGTATGACGCTCCAAGTCAAACTCCTCCGGGTTCTTCAGGAGAGGACGTTTGAGCGTGTTGGCGGGACCGCAACCCTTCAGACGGATACCCGAATCGTCGTCGCCACCAACCGTAACCTGGAACGAGAAGTTGCAGAGGGACGCTTTCGAAACGACCTTTTTTTCCGGTTGAACGTTTTTCCCATTCATCTTCCGCCGCTCCGGGACCGAAAGGATGCCCTTCTGCCGCTGGCCCGCTATTTTCTCGAAAAATACCGGTTGGCCTTCGGAAAGCCTGCGCTTCATCTGTCAGAAAACGCTGAAGCGGCCCTCCTAGCTTATTCCTGGCCCGGCAACATCCGGGAACTTGAAAACATCATTGAGCGCTCTGCCATTCTCGCGCGGGACCGGATCACGGAGGATATGATTCCCAGAGGTGGAGAATCGCTGCCCCGGGAGGGTCAGCGAACTGACCCGGTCCAGGAACAGGGCCGCCTGAAGAAGACGGAAAAGCAGGTGATCCTCGATGCCCTTCGGGAAGCCGGAAACAACAGGACCCGGGCAGCCCTTATGCTCGGGATATCGCGCCGTACGCTCCAGTACCGACTGAAGGAGTACGGAATCACAGGATCCTGAACGCGTCCTGCGGCTGCGAAAGATTGTGCAATGATGTGCAAGTTCTTTCCGGCGCGCTTATCCGTAGAGGGGCTTGGAGCTTATAAGTTATTGTGAATACAGACCTTGAGCCGCGACCTTGGGTGGCACCAAATCTGCTTGTCTTTGGACTTGTGAACAGAATGGGCGTGTACGGGAAACCGAATGGCAGGACGGTGATGTCAGCTCTCAAACAGGGATTTGGAGCCTGTGTCCTTGTGCTCGTACTGGGAGCCCAGGCCTTGGGCGCAGGCGAAGAGGATGCCGCGGGAAATCGAAATTGGGGATTTGCCTATCCCGGCGGATACGATATCAACACGGTCAGAACGCTCGAAGGATCGGTCGTCCGTTTTGAGCGGCCGGAACACGGCCCTGTAACCTTCGAGGTCAGGGACAACCGAAGGACCTACGTGGTCCTGGCAGGGCCCCATTGGTTCTGGAGGAATGGCCCCCGCTGGGTCGAGGGAGACCGTATCCGGGTCAAGGGCTCCCTGGTCCAGGGACGAGACGGAAGCCTGTACATCATGGCCGCCGAAATTTCAGCTCCCGGCCCTGACGGTCAGGAAAAAAGGGTTCTGTTGAGAAACCATCGGGGTGAACCCCTGTGGATGGGCCGACACGGCATGCGGGGTGGCCCCGGTCGCCGTATGATGAGATGAACCGCTGGACGGTTCCTTGCAATGGCGCCGGTTCCTCTGTTACGTTTCGAAAAGATGCAAGACCCTCTGCCGTCCCTCGGAAAACTCCTCCTGGTTGTGGGCCTGGGCCTTGCCCTTTTGGGGCTGTTCCTGCTGGTCGTTGACCGCATGGGCGGATATCCCCGTATCCCGGGGGATATCGTCCTCAAAAGACGGAACTTCACGGTTTATCTCCCCATTGGCACCAGCATTCTCCTCAGCCTGATTCTCTCGTTGGTCCTCTGGTTTTTGAGCCGCCGCTGACCTGCGGGGGTTCACCCGGTTCCTGATGAAACTCTCGGATTTCGACTTTGACCTCCCACCCGAACTCATCGCACAGAGGCCCGCGGAGATTCGTGACGCCTCCCGATTGATGGTCGTGGAACGCCGGACCGGGGAGGTTCGGCACGGGCTTTTCAGGGATCTTCCGGACCACCTGCGGCCTGGAGACGTCATCGTCGTTAACGACAGTCGGGTGCTTCCGGCCCGGCTTATCGGAAGGAAGCCCACGGGCGGAAAGGTTGATGTGCTCCTTCTGGCCCGCCGGGGTCCCCGGCTCTGGGAGGTGCTGGTCAAGGGCCTCCGCTCCGGGCCGGTCTTATTCCCCGGGGAACTGGCGGGGCAAATATCGATGGGGCCCGATGGAACCAGGCAGGTCGAGTTTGACCGGGATCCCGAAAACTATCTCAAGGACTGTGGCCTGATGCCTCTTCCCCCCTATATCAGACGCACTCCTGATGGCTCCGACCGGGAGCGGTACCAGACCGTATATGCCGGTCTTCAGGGTTCCGTGGCCGCGCCTACGGCAGGACTTCATTTTACGGAATCCCTCCTGGTCCGGCTGAAGGCAGAAGGGATGGACGTGGTGAAAATCACCCTCCACGTTGGCCCCGGAACCTTCATGCCCGTGAAGTGTGAGGATATCGGGCAGCATCGGATGCCCGCCGAACCCTACTTTATTTCCCCCGAAAGCGCGCAGCGGCTAAATAGGGCCCGCCTTGAAGGACGACGCATCATCGCTGTGGGTACGACAGCCACCCGGACGCTTGAAAGTGCCCTTAAACCCGGGGGGTTTGTTCCGGGCCATGGCTCAACGGCGCTCTTCATCTCCCCGGGGATTCCGTTCAGGGCCGTGGGGGCATTGGTCACCAATTTTCACCTTCCCAAGGCCACTCCGCTCATGCTTGTTTCCGCCTTTCTGGGCCTGGAAAAAACCCTTGCGGTATACGGTGATGCGGTCCGAGAAAGGTATAGATTCTTCTCTTATGGGGATGCTATGTTGATACTGTGAACAGGAAACGCACGGGCGGGTCAGAACTCCGGAACGTTTTCATTTTTCTCGGGGTTCTTCTGATTCTCCTAGTCGGAAGTTTTTTCGTGGGGATGTACCTGGGAACGGAAACGCCCGAACAACCCGCAATCATCGACGCATCCGGCGAAAAGCGGCCGTTGGTAGAGACGGAAACCTCTGCGGAAGAAGAACCCGGGGCAGCTCTTTCGGGGCAACCCTCCTCACCCGGGGGGGCCAGGGAACCGGAGCCGGAAATCGGGGAGCCACCGCATGAGACTGACCCGGGAATTGGGCAACCCTCCGGTCGCGACGCGGCCACGGACAAGGCTGCGGCTGAAATGCCCGTGTATTCCGTTCAGGTGGGGGCCTTCCGGGATTCTGGCAAGGCAGCGGAGCGGGTTGCCCGCCTCAAGAAGAAGGGCTATGAAGCCTACATCGTGCCACCCGCCCCAAGCGACAGCAAAGCGCTCACCAAGGTCCGGATCGGCCATTTCAGTAAACGGGAAGAGGCAGACGCCCTTTCCAGAAAGATTCGTCAAAGGGAAGGCATTCAGGCCTTTGTGACCTATCGTTGATATGGAATCGCTGAATACGGGCGTGGAAGAAATCACCCTAGAGCATGAAATGTCCGACGGTCGGGCTCTCGCCTTCCTTCACGGCCAGCTCAACCGGGCCTTCCGGTATTTTGACGAGGATCTCGGAGTCAAAGTGGGGGCCCGGGGTAACCGGGTTTTTGTTCAGGGAGAGCGAACCCGGGTGGAACCGGCCCTTCACCTTGTGCTCGAATTGGCCGAAATCAATGAAAAGGGGTATGACGTCACGCTGGAAGACATCCGCCACGCCATCCGGGCCGTATCCCGTGGAGGTCAGGCCGGTTCCATCAAGGCCCTGTTCTCGGATACGATTGCGGTTCCTTCCAAGAGAAAGTTCGTCACCCCAAAGTCCGAAAACCAGAAGAAGTATGTGGAGGCCATTCGGTCCAACGATATTGTTATAGGCATCGGTCCTGCCGGAACAGGGAAAACCTACATTGCCATGGCCATGGCCATCAATGCGCTGATTCGCAAGGAAGTGGGCCGCATCATCCTGGCTCGGCCGGCCGTGGAGGCCGGCGAACGGCTGGGGTTTCTGCCCGGGGATCTGGCGGAGAAGGTGAATCCTTATCTGCGGCCCCTGTACGACGCACTTTACGATATGATGGATACGGAAAAGGCGAGCCGCCTGATCGAGAGAGGGGTCATTGAAGTGGCGCCGCTCGCTTTCATGCGCGGGCGGACCCTTAACGATTCCTTCATCATCCTCGATGAGGCCCAGAACACCACGGCTGAGCAGATGAAGATGTATTTAACACGACTGGGATTCAATTCCAAGACCGTCATCACCGGTGACGTGACCCAGGTGGACTTGCCCCCGGGCAAGATATCCGGGTTAATTGAAATCGAGAAGATTCTCAAGGGGATACCAGGGATTGAATTCGTCTATTTTTCCCGGACGGACGTGGTCCGTCACAAGCTGGTACAGGCCATCGTCCAGGCTTACGAGCGACATGAAAAAGGATTCCAGCAGTAAGAAGAAGGCAAAACCGTCCGCTGGGCTTAAGGCACCGGAAACCGGGCGGCGTATCCGCTCCCCCTATTCAGGAGAGGTCTTTGTCGCGGCCTGCGCCCTTACGCTGACGGTCCTTATGTTTCGAGCAGGGTCGTCCGCCATGGAGTTTTTTGGAGGATTTCTGGCCATCACCCTGCTCCTGATTGTGTTTGTAAAGGACATCGAACGGTACAAGCCGGCCTTCATGGAAAACCCCAGGAACCTTCTCCTTACGGGCCTGCTCCTGTCGGTCAACCTCTTTCTGGGCCGCCTCTTCCTGCTCATGCTCGAGGGCTTTGCTCGAGGAATGGAGTTTCTCCACCCGGACGCCGTGATTTATGGTTTGCCCCTGGCGACCGGGGCCATGCTCGCGGCCCTGCTGGTCGATGTGCATCTGGCCATCGTCATCGCAACCCTGACCAGCCTCATCTCGGCCCTCTGGCTCCAGGATTTCAGCTATCCGATTTTCACGTTTGTCGGTTCCATCACAGGAGCCTTCATGATCAGCCAGTGCCGAAAGCGTTCGGCCGTTCTGAGGGGAGGCCTGTTCGTGAGCCTGGCCAGTCTGCCGGCCGGTCTGGGCATGGTCTTTCTGAAAGGAACCCTTTACTCTCCGGTCGGATATTCCACCATTGCCTTCAGCCTCATCAACGGGGTGGCCGTCGCGTCCATGGTTTCGATTCTGCTTCCCATGATCGAGTCGGCTTTCAAAATGACCTCGGACATCCGGCTCGTGGAATTGCTGGATTTGAACCAGCCGCTTCTGAGGAACCTTCTGCTCCAGGCCCCGGGAACCTATCATCACAGCATCATTGTCGGGAATCTCGCAGAGGCCGCGGCAGAAACCGTGGGGGCCAACCCTCTGCTGGCCCGGGTCAGCGCTTATTATCACGATATCGGCAAGGCCAAGATGCCGGACTACTTCATCGAGAATCAGCAATCCGCACCGAACCGGCACGAAAAGCTCGCCACAACCATGAGCAGCCTGATCATCTCCTCTCATGTGAAAGAAGGCGTGGAGATGGCTCGATCCCACAAGCTCCCGGAACCCATCATCGACATCATCCGTGAACATCATGGGACGAGCCTTATGACCTATTTCCACGAGAAGGCCAAGAGCCTCCATGAACCGGGGACGCCCCCGGTCAGTGAGGCGGATTACCGGTATCCGGGGCCTAAGCCTCAGACCCGCGTGTCCGCGGTCATCATGCTGGCCGATGCCGTGGAGGCGGCCTCCCGGGTATTGACGGATCCCACGCCCGCGCGCATCACAGCCCTGGTGGACAAGATCACCAACAAGATCTTTCTGGATGGCCAGCTCGACGACTGCGAACTTACGCTCAAGGATCTTCAGAAGATCAAGGAGCATTTCACTTACATCCTTACCAGCATCTTCCACCGGCGCATCGACTACCCCGGAATGAGCATCGATGATCAGGATAAGCAACAGCCTGAGGTCCCAGCGGATACCCTTGGGGGCCCTGGCCCTGAAAGCACAAAGGGCTCTCGACCTCTTAGGGTTATCAAAGGCTGAACTCAGCATCCTTCTCTGTGGACATCAACGCATCCGGACCCTGAATCGTCGATTCCGCGGGGTGGATCGCTCAACGGATGTCCTTTCCTTTCCTTTTCTTGAAGCCCCCGTCCGCTCCCGCGTCAAGGCCGGCCCCCTCGGGGATATCGCCATCTGCGTCCCGGTCGCCCGGAGACAGGCCAGGGCCGCAGGACACCCCCTGGACCAGGAAATGCTCATGCTTATGGTTCATGGACTTTTGCACCTTCTCGGCCACGACCACGAAGGAGAGGGACGCGAAACCCGCCGGATGAAACGCGAGGAAAAACGGTTACTGGAGGCGATGGGTGTGCACAAGACGATGGTTTGAGAGTGCCAACAACGCCATCGAGGGAGTCCTGCATGCGGCCAAGAGTCAAAGGCATGTCCGGTACCACTTCTACTCGGCCGTCGTGGTCATCCTGCTGAGCACGGTACTGGGGCTCTCCCGTTACGAATTCATCGCCGTATCCATCATGGTCATTCTGGTCTTGGCCACGGAACTCCTGAACACCGCCATTGAAGCGGCCATTGACCTCTTTTCACTGGATTTTCACCCGAAGGCCAGAATTGCCAAGGATGTGGCCGCTGGTGCGGTCCTGGTCACGGCCGTCGGCGCGGCCACGGTGGGGTACATGATTCTGTACCCGGCCATCCGCAGGGTCCTGGACACCGGCTTGGAACTCCAGCATCACGGCAAGCCCGAGATTACGTTGGTCTCCCTTCTGGTCGTTCTCATTCTTGTGGTGATCGTCAAGGCGTGGCTTGGGCACGGACATCCCCTCCGGGGAGGAATGCCCAGCGGACACGCCGCCGTGGCTTTTTCAGCGTGGGTCGCCATTATACAGATGACGGACTCTTCTGTAGTCTCGGTCCTGGCCGGCCTCCTGGCGGCGGGAATCGCCGGGAGCCGGATTACTTTGAAGGTCCATACGCTCTTTGAGGTCCTGCTGGGTGCGCTTCTTGGCATGGGCGTAACCTATCTGCTATTCTTTGTCTTCACGTGACTGCCCTTCCTTTGAACTCACCGTAACCCCATGGCTTTTTTCGATAGATTGAAAGCGGGTCTGTCCAAGACCCGGAATGGCCTGGTCCATAGAGCGTCGTCGCTTTTCTCTTCACCGATCAACGAAGCCACTCTTGAGGAACTCGAGGAAATATTGATCCTGTCGGACGTTGGACCGGCATGCGCCGGGGATATCGTTTCATCGATACGTAGCCGCCAGAGTCGGGGAAGCGTGAACGACCTCAGGACGGCCCTCAAGCAGGAGATACTGAAGCGGGTGACCGGAGAATCCGGTCTTCTGAGGGTCGACACGCCGTTTGTCATCATGGTGGTCGGAGTCAACGGAGTGGGCAAGACCACCAGCATTGGCAAGTTGGCCAGAAAATACCATGATGAGGGGCTCCAGGTGACTCTGGCCGCAGGGGACACGTTTCGTGCGGCCGCGATCGAGCAGCTTGAGATCTGGGCCCAACGAACGCAGGCGCAGTTTGTGAAGCATCAGCATGGCGCCGACCCGGCGGCCGTGGCCTACGACGCGGTCATGTCGGCCCAGGCCCGCAAGTCCGATGTGGTGATCGTGGACACGGCAGGAAGACTTCACACCAAGTCCAACCTGATGGAGGAGCTGAAGAAGATTCACCGTGTTCTTGGAAAAGCCATGCCGCACGCTCCTCATGAGGTCCTCCTCGTCCTGGATGCGACAACGGGGCAGAACGGTCTCCAGCAGGCCAAGGTGTTCCACCAGGCGATCGGTCTTACGGGAATCGTCCTCACCAAGCTCGATGGCAGCGCCAAGGGAGGGATCGTTCTGGCCATCCGTGAGGAACTGAAGCTTCCGGTAAAGCTGGTCGGTGTCGGGGAGGGCATGGACGATCTTCAGGATTTTGTCCCCGAGGATTTCGTGGAGGCTCTCTTTCAGGAATCCTGAGCGCTGAGCTCGGAAGGACTGAATCGCGGTTTTTTCCTTGTCTGTCGCACCGGGCCCTCCGGAGATTCAGGTGTAGAATGGGGCTGTGAGAAAGGCGGTGGTCTTGATACTGGCGGTGTTCCTGTCCGGGTTCTCGAGCGGGAGCACCACCATAACGACCCAGAGGCTGGAGGATCCCTCTGAAGTCTCGGGAACGTTTACGGTGATTTTCTATGGTAAAGCGGGTTACAGCGATCCGGTTACCGCGGTTTTCCTGGACCGGGAGGGGGACGAATTCGAACTGGTCCCCCGGGCTCCATCCTGGGCCTTCGAGAGGAAGACCGGCGTGGACGCCGATGACGCCCTCGCCATGGCCAAAGCTTTCGTGAAGGACCATCGCGATTTTCACGAATTCGGAATCCGCAAGATATTGAGCCCGAACGGAAACCCGGCAGGCATCGAGGTGCGGGCCCTTTATGATCCCACAGTCTACGGCGTGCGTTCGGATCTGCTGTGGATCCAGTATTGGACTGAAAACGGGCGTCAGATTTATTTCACCGTTTCCGGGGGGGACAAAGAAGGGAACAGCTTCCCGTCGGGCTTACCGCGCCTTCGGGACTAGCCGTGCACCTCGGCTCCGCGCGCTTCCGCAGCGCTTGCGGCCTAGCGTTTCTTGAGCCGGATTTCCCTCACACCGTCAATGGAACGGAGTCTTTCCACGAGACGGGAAAGATTCTCCACCGTCGCGTTTCCGACCCGTATGTCGAAGACCGTCGCTTCACGAACACTGCGTCCCACCAACTCCTCGATGTTGATGTGCATTTTACTGAAGGCCGAGGTGATATCGTTTCCGACCCCGTAACGCTGGGAGGTCCGAATCTGCATGGCCGTCGTGGCCTTCTCCGAATCCTCTGCCTTCCACTTCACCAGGAACAATTTCTCTTCCGGAACGTTCTTCACGTGCTGGCATCCTAACCGGTGAATCATGATCTTGTTGTCCTGGAACACGGCACTGCATTGGTCCTTTAGAACGGGCATGCAGCTCGGGCAATGCCCCAGGGCACTGTCAAAGTAGGGCAGACGCAGAAATTGCCACTTCGGTCGGTTCGTAAACCAGGATCCGATCCTCGAGAAGAAGGTCTTTTCCATGGTGAGGATGTCCTTGAGGCGACGTCGCGTAATGAGGCGAAGGTCCAGGATCAGACGGTCACAGAGCTTCTTGTTTTCCAGAATCCCCAGCAGAACGTTGGTCTTCTCCCCCTCGTCGTACCGGTTGCTGAACCGCGTCCAGAACTCCGTGACATCCACCTGATAACGAAAGAGATTCTGCTCGAGAAAGCGTTTGGCGTACTCTGCGGCTGATAGCCGCGCCTGGCGGTTCAGATAGTTGGCGATGAGTCGCTTCGTTCTGAGATTCGAACACTTTTCCAGATAGGACGCATTGGCCACGGCCTCTGGCACCGTATGGATGGTCACCTGGTCACCGTCGGAAAGACGGGTTTCCACGGGAACGGCACGCCCGTCCACGATGGCACTTACGGCTCTTATTCCCACTTCCGAATGAATCTTGAAGGCGAAGTCCAAAGCCGTGGAATTGCGCTCCATATCGAAAGGTTTGCCGTCTTTGGAAATCACGGTTATCTCTTCCGGATTGTGATAGGCAAAAACCTTCTCAATATCCCTGAAATCCGCCTCTTCCTTGAGATAGGCTTCCAGGTGACGCATGTAAAGCATGTTCTTGGCCGCGTCTTCGCTGAAACCAAACGTGAAAATTCCCTTGCGATTGAACTGGTGGTATTTTTCCGAGGTAATGGACAGGGGAATCTTGATCCCGCGGTCCATGATGTCGAACCGGAGACTGCGATGATTGTTGTAGCGTGGAACCGAGATATAGTCGTAGATTGAACTTCTTACATGGGTGAACTGTTCGTTGATGACCCCCATCATGGTATAGGCGGAATACTTGTCCTTCATAATCACGCGGAGCCGAAAGGCATCCGCCGCATTCATTCGGTCGTAACTGGGGTAGTCCACGAAGGGTTTCCAGTATTCATCGATGGTCGAAACTGAAAGATTGAAGTCGCGGCCCAGTTCCCCTATGCGGTGTACGATCTCGTCCAGGTTGGGACGCATGCCCTTCTGGAGTTCCCTGATGCGCTCCTGATACGCCTCAACTTTTGCGGGGTGAAGAATCCGGTGACTGAGGAGTTCCAGCTCATCCGCAATATCCATGAGGGAAAGACGACGGCAGATCTTGAGAAAGATGTCTACGGTTTCCCGCGCAATGCTTTTCTGTTTTTCGAGGGACAGACTGCCGATGGTTCGCAGGTTGTGCAGCCGGTCGAAGATCTTGATGTACAGGATACGCGGGTGCCGAAGGGCCAGGCTGAAGAACTTGTCGAAGGACTCGATCTTCCGGTTCTTGATCTTGGTCAGACCGTCCACCACGTGGAGAACTTCATCCCCGAAGTTTTCATGGATCTCTTCCAGGCTGATCCGCGTATCCTCAACCACGTCGTGGAGCAGACAAGCCATGATGGATACCAGGTCCACCATGTGATTCGCAGACATCTCCCGGGCCACCTGCAAGGGGTGGAAGATATAAGGTTCCCCGCTTTTTCGATACTGACCTTCGTGCGCTCTTCGGGTGAAGTCCACGGCACGATCCAGTTCCGTCCGGAAGGAGATGATCTCATCGTCGGAAAAGGATGTCCTGGAGTGGATAATGATGTTTTCAAGAATTTCCGTGACGACCTCGTCGATCTGGCGCTCGACGTCTGCAGGACTCACCTGTGGACGATCGTTAATCTGGGTCACGGGATTCATGTCCGATTCCATTTCTGAAGGAAGACGTGCTTCTTACGGCTATCGTTCCGGACGCTCTTGGCGTGTGGCGCCGGGCGATGGGTCGACTCGTGGTTCCGGAAAAGATCAGGTTACGAGAACAAAACTCCCCGCCCGTGGAACGCTTTGGTATCCCACGGATAAATTAAAGCATTCCCGATTGACTTTGTCTACGGTGGGGCCTAGGCCTCAGAGCGGCCGTCCGGGCCCGGTAAAGCGGCGCCATGCCACGGGCCTGGGTCTCAGTGAAGCATCCCGGAGTCCTGGAATGAACATGAGCGTCGGGGCGCGTGGGAGTGTCTTGGCTCTTGACTTGCCGGTCTTGTGGAAGGTCGCCTAGTCGTCGGCCATATCCGGAACGGGTTCAGGCACGCCCTGGGAACCGATTTCATTCTCCTCCTTTTCGGGCGGGAGAGGGGCCAGGTCGCCGTCCAGCAGTCTGAAGACCCGGATTTCCTGTCCGTCCTTGAGCCTCCAGAGGGTTACCAGGGATAGGCCGTCGGGGGCGAAATTGAAGCCGTTCGGATTGAAAAGGGCCGATGTGTCAATGCCTGGGACAAAGCGCATGTCCATTTCGCCGCGGACGAGCCGTTTGAGGTTTTGGCTTCGTCCCAGATTCGCAAGGTAAATCTCGTTACGGTGGGCCCGCGTCCAGAACATGACCGCCGCGTAGCGGTGGTCGGAGGTTACGGCCAGCGCGGGGTGCACCTTTTTGATAGCGGCCAGAGGAAAGGACGTCTGCAGTCGGTAGGAGCCTGAGTTGATATCCATCTGATACAGCCCTGTGGGCACCAGGATGAGAAGGGTATTCTCATCCATGACATGAAAGTCGAGAATCTTGTCGCGGAAAAGATCGGTTTCAAACTCAGGAAACAAATCCATTTCGCCGCTTCCCGGAACAAGGCGCGCAAATCTTCGCGAATTCAAAAGAAGGTAAAGGTTTGGTTCCTCTGAAGAATCCTCCGCCGCCGCGTCGTTCTCACGTAAGAAGTGGATCAAGGCGGCCCCGACCTGGTCCGCCCGCACCAGCCATGGCCACTGTTCTTTCAGTTTCCGACGCTCGGGGCTTTCTTCCGATTCTCTCCCGGACGCTCCAGACGCGGGCGTCATACTGGCCTCCCTGAGAGACTTCGTGAGCCTCAGGTCTCGTCGCGAAAAGGCCGCGATTTTCTGAACGCGATCGTGGGTCCTGGAAAGAATCAATTGATGCGTGACGGTATTTTCCGGATCCGGAAACCAGAAGATATCACTTTGCCACCGGTCGAGGAGGCGGCTCAGGATGGATCTCTGATGGTGGGTATACAACGCGAAGAACCCCGGTTTCCCCTCCACGGCAAAGGCCTCATGCGTTTCCTCGCCGGCCTCTTCATGGTATTGGGCAGGGGGAGCCACCGGCCGGCTGGTGCCTTTCGGGCTTATAAGGAAAAAGCCCGCCTGGCCGGCGTCGGCGACGAGGTACCTCCCGTCCGGCGTATGGGCAACACTTCGGACCCGCTCGCGGCTTCCGGTCGCCCAGCACCGCCGGTAGGCCCGGGTATAGATGATTCCCCTGTCCTTCAGCGTCCATTGGTCAGAGTCCACGTCGGGCATTCTCCATCGACAGACGAGAGCTGAACCCGGCTCGAAGTTTCGGGAGTCAGGTTCCGCTATATCGGCCCCTACAGCCTCAAGCACTCCGGAGGTCGTGAGTCTTACGGATAGGAGTTCGCCCGAGGCCGTTCCATGGCTCCAGCATAAAAGCAGGGAGAGCAACAGGCTGGCGTGGGCGGTGTAGCGAAGGGCGTTTCTGTACACGGGGCAATGTTCCTTGAAGCAAGATTATAGCGGGCCAACTGGGGAAATACCACGACCCGAGATGGCGCTTCCGGCTCAGTGATTGAGGGGTAAAAGGCTTTCTTGTTATGGTGTTTTTGGATTTGTTATGGTACAGCCCTTGAACGCTGGATGCGAGCCTCTTGGTCACAAGGATGAGACCTACATGAGGGTCGCCCTCGAAGAAGCCGCCCGGGCCGGGGCCTTGGGTGAGGTTCCGGTGGGGGCCCTTGTGGTAGATTGTCGGGGGAGCATTATAGCTCGGGCCTGCAATCTCAGGGAATCCATCGTCGACCCGACCGCGCATGCGGAAGTTCTGGCCTTGCGGGAGGCCGCACGGGCTATCGGAAGTTGGCGGCTTGAGAGGGCCACGCTTTACGTGACAAAGGAACCGTGCCCCATGTGTGCCGGGGCCATTTTGAACGCCAGGGTGGGGCGCGTGGTCTTCGGTTGTGCCGACGAAAAAGGAGGGGCCGTGGTCAGTCTGTTTCGTCTCCTGGATGACGAAAGGCTGAACCATCGGGCTCAGGTCACATCCGGAGTCCTGGCTGAGGAAGGGAGAAAGCTGCTTCAGGACTTCTTCCGCGCCCGTCGGGAATGAAGGGTAACAGGCTTTTTGGCTTGCCGTGTGGAGAGGTGGCTGAGTGGTTGAAGGCGGCGGTCTCGAAAACCGTTGTATCCGCAAGGGTACCGTGGGTTCAAATCCCACCCTCTCCGCCATTTTCAGCTGTATGAAGAACGCGCGGCCAGCCTTCTTTTAGGTGGTTGCCTCCGGGAGCCGGACGTCTTCCGCATATTCTCTGTTCGCGTATTGAGGCGAACCCCTTCTACGTTTCCGTCCGCGCCTGTCAAGAATGCGGGGCCCCGTCAAACGGGTCTATGGCAAGAGGGTTTCCACCGCTTCGTCAGAAGGCGATTCTTCTGGAAAGTTTGTCGATAACCTTCTGGGTGGCCCCTCCGGGAGCGGCTTCGCGCAAGGCCGTCAAGTCTTCCAACCTGTCCACATCCAGACAGGTTCTCATCCTGGCCGTAACGAGGCCCGCCCCTCTGGCCCGAGCCTCGCTCTCCTCAAAAACCTGCGGGGTTGACCACGGAATTCCATCGAAAAGGAGGTTGGGTAAAGAGCGCCGGGTTCCTATGCAGTAATAACCCCCGTCCCTGGCTGGACCAAAGACAACATCAGCGGTATCGAGCAGGTCGTAACCCCTTGAAACATCGTCGGCTCCCAGCAGGGGAATGTCCGCGCCGGCCAAAAGCACCTTGCGGAATCCCCTTCGGAGCTCTGCCTGAAGGCAGCGACGCATGCGTTGTCCGAGGTCTCCTTTTCCCTGGGGATAGGTCTCCACGCCGAATTCGTCGAAAAAGGCTCCGGCGTCGTCCGGACAAAAGCATATCTTCAACTCCGCCGCCAGAGCTCTGAACCTGGATACAGCGTCCCTGATGAAGGCCGCCTGAAGTTCTGCACAGTCAGTCCCTGTAAGGGGAGGCGACAGCCGGCTCTTTACGTACCCCGGAATGGGCGCTTTCGTGAAGATTACAAAGGCGTGGTCCCTCATAGGAAGATTACGAATAAGAATAAGTTAATTCTAGCAACCCGAGGTTTCCCAAGGGGCAACATAGACAAAATTTTATTTATTTGAAAAAAGGTTAGGCCAGATCCTGCACGGAAGAGGTTCATTTAACATAATCTACTTGCATACCGTACTATTCTATTTTTCACTCATAAAGAGGTCGCCGTACCACGCCGTGGCCTCCTGCCCAGACTGGTCTGCATCCGTCATTATGGCGATGGCATCGGCCTCCTTTATGTCTTCCCCAAAATAACGCTTAAAATCCTCGCGGATATTTCGCTTTTCAGGGTACCAGACTCCCGCACCGTCCTCTCGTGAACGAAGCGCGACCATTCTGGCATTGGCCGTGAACGCGTTCGGCCAGTCGCGACCTTTTACGCCCGCGCTTGACCATACGTAATTCAGGGCCCGTGTTCGCCAGAAGAAGAGCCCACCCGAAAACACGATATAGACCCGGGCCGGGTAGTCATCTCCCGCACGGGTATGTTCATCCAAGTCACGGTAGAAACCCTCTACCTTCCAGGTCCAGTTCAGGAAAGGGGTCTGGGTCAGGTCGACGGAGGTTTTCTTGAAAAGTCCGGAGGCCATGCCACGGGTATGGGCCTTCAGCAGGCCTTCCCCCGATGAGTCCTTGACGACGGTGTAGGCGGTTCGCCCGGCGAATACCTTTTCTTCCCATCCGTCCAGACCCTCGACGCCGAAACGACTGAGGGGGATCGAGCCAAGGAATACCTCCTCTCCTGCCGATGCCCCAAGGAGCAGAAGCACGAGAGCGGCCAGCGTCCCTGCCACGGATTTGTGCAGAAACGCCATCATTCAAAGTCCTGTTGGACGCCGGTCCACAATCGCTGTGACTCCTCAACCGGCCTCAAAGGCATCCTTGATCCATTCGGCCACGAAGTGGCCGTCCTCACGCCGAATGCTGATCACGTCGAAACGGCATGCGGGCAACAGGTCGAAGCGCTTCAGAAAGGCCTGGGCCGCACAGGAAATCTTTCGCTGCTTGGCCAGTCCCACGGCTTCGAAGGGCTGGCCGTAATGCTGCGTGGCTCTGGTCTTTACTTCGATGAAAACGATGGTGTCCCCGTCACGCGCAACAAGGTCCACTTCGCCCCGGGGCACTCTAAAGTTCTGATGCAGGACCACAAGGCCCCTCTCCTCGACCAGCTTTCGTGCGTACGCCTCTCCCCTGGCCCCCAGTGACTGGCCCTTGAAACAGACCCTCTTGTACAGTCGTTCCAGCATCGAGGACCCCTCTCCTGCGTCCCGGTTCATGGGAACTCTCGCCAAACAGACTTTGCAGGTTAATTATAACGTAGGGCCGCTGACAGACGGGCCAGTGCTTTCTTGCATTGATGAGGTCCGGAACCGGATAATAGGGACCATTTTAGAAACGCCTGTCAATCCAGGTCTGAAATTCATGCATCCACGCCCAACCCACGTGAACCGGTCTTGCCTGTTTGCCTTCTGGTTGATCACCGTTATTGTTCTGGGGGTCGGACCTCAGCCCGTGAGGGCTGACACGCGAACACAGTCCGGCCAGCCCCAGGACTATGACGTGATTGCCGCCGAGGTTTCGGAACTCCTGTCTCCGGTCGAGGTCGCCGTCACCTCTGTGAGCGGGTCCGAGGTCCATTTGGCTCCGAACAAAAGCCTTCGTCAGGGCCTGAGACTCCGGCTGCTCCGGAAGGGGACGGTCTTTTTGCACCCCGTGACCCGGGAACCCTTTGGAGAAGGCCGAAGAGACATCGGGACCATTGTGATCCGTGAGGTTTCGGAAGCAGGGGCCACCGCGCTCGTTCTCGAGGGAGCCCCGGAGGTGGGGGACTTTGCACGTCGTCCGGAATCCGGTCTGCGCGTACTTCTCTCTTACGATGAACTCACGCACCCTCGGGTGGTGGACCAGACCTATGCGGCCCTTCAGAAGGTGACGCGACTGACTGTGGCGGACGGTGGGGCTGGAGAAAAGGAGGAACGCCTCCAGTATGCCCTCGATCGGGGTGCGGATGCCATGGTCTACGTGCTGACGACCCGAACCTTGCGTACCGTGTCCCTTTTCTTTACCGGGAGCAACCACATGCCCGTGCGGACCTGGGAGGCGCCTTACACGCCCGAGCCGGTCCGCTTTGACCGGGGCCCCGAGAGCAGTGCCCTGTCTGACCTGCAATGGGTCCCGTTTAAGTTTCCTTTCCAGGGCCATCTGATTGCGGCCGGTGACACGGATGGGGATGGAATTCAGGACCTCCTCATCGCGGAAGGTCGAACGGTCCATGTATTTCGCCTGGAGGGGGAAGGCATCCGGGAAATGAATGGGTTCGAGGTTGCCGGCAAGGGCAAGGTCTTTTCCCTTGGAGCCTTCGCCTTCCCGGGGGACGCGCTGGCTTCCATTGTCGTCACCATGCTCGATCAGGTCGGAGATACCAAGGTCATCGCCACGTCCCAGGAGGTGTCCGG
>QJVM01000098.1 GCA_003235715.1 Nitrospirota bacterium | reverse complement strand
GTCAACCGGGATGTTATCGGTGGCCCGGTTTTGCTGGACGGAGTAAAGGAGAACCTTGCCTGGCAGAAGAATAAACATAATCTGACCATCCTGCGACATGGCCAGGTCCAAGGGCTCGTCCGTCAGGGTCCTCTCACTGATAACTTTCCAGTCCACTTCGGCCGAAGCCGCCGAAAACAGCGCGCACCCAACGATCAGTGTGAGCAGCAGGGTAAAAAAGAGGTGAGGAAAACGTTTCAATGGAAACCTCCTTTCCTGTCGATGATCCGACCCGTTGATGGGATCGGAATGATAATGATGTGCTTCGGCGTCCGTGACCGGTTCGGCCGATAGCGGTGCCTTGCCCGGGATTATACCGTATCGGCTTCAACAATCGCTTTCCGGGCGTCATGGGGAGCATTCAATTCCAGCCGGATATCCTGTTTGCGCTTTCATCCGACTCGGATAACGATCACTTCCCGGGGACCGGATACTTATTCCCTGTGCGGTGTCCCTACGCGTTCAAGGCGAAGGATTCTGAAAAGGGCCTTAATTCAAGTGGTTGTGATTATGCTGGATGAAGCTCTTAAGGATGGTCCGACGGAGTTGCCCGAGTCCATTTGCGTCTAAAGAATTCCACATGGAGGGCCGATAAATGAACTCCTTTCTCTCCCATGCGCTCGACCATTTCTCATATTTTCAACAGTTGCGAAAAACCCCGGCTATACAGCAGCCGGATCATTGACACCTACCTCACGCTGGTTCGACGAAAGTACTCGTTCGTTGATGTAAACGAAATTCTGACCAGCGCGGGTATGGAACCCTATGAGGTGGCCGACCAGGGACACTGGTTTACCTCAACCCAGGTTGAGCGCTTTCACAGGGGGCTCCTCCGCGCGACGGGCAACCCGGGAATTGCCCGCGAGGCGGGACGCTACGCCCTTTCTCCTGATTCCCTGGGCGTAATGCGTCAGTACATTCTCGGTTTGGTGGGGCCTGCCAATGCGTTCTCCATCCTAAAGAAGCTGTCCACAAAATTTACCCGTGCGTCCGCCTACGAATCGAGACGCCTGGGGCCCACCCGGATCGAGGTGACGGTTGTGCCGTATGCCGGAGTTCATGAAGAACGCTTTCTTTGTGAGAACCGAATGGGATTCTTTGAATCCATCTTTCTGGCATTTGGTCGCGAAATTCCCCTAATCCGTCACACCGAATGTGTCTTTCACGGGCATGCACAATGCTGCTATACGATTACCTGGGAATCGACCATTTCAGAACGCCTTCGGGGCGTCCGGAACCTGCTGGCCCTTCCCTTTGCAGCACTCTCGGGTATTTCCCTTGTAACCATGCCCTGGCTTGCCATAGAGACCATTCTGCCCATAACCGGGGCCGTTCTCATGGGGCTCACTCTCCTTGCCGGGAACCGGGAGAAACGGGAACTTCGCGGAAGCCTGGCCCACTTGAGGGATTCCACGGACCGCCTCATTGAACAGATGGATATGAACTACAACAATGCCCTCACGGCGAACGAGATTGGCCGGGCCATAAGTCGCCAGACCACCATCGATAACGTCCTTTCGAGTGTGGTTCAGGTGTTACAGGACCGACTGGATTACGACCGGGGCATGATCCTGCTTGAGGACCCCCTCGGGAAACGCCTTTGCTTCCGGGCAGGATTCGGCTATCAGAACCATCTGAAAAGGGTTCTGGAAGACACTTCCTTCCTGCTGAACCGAACCGACACGCAGGGAATCTTTGTGGCGAGCTTTCGTGAACAAAGGCCCTTTCTCATCAACGATGTGAATGAGATGAACGGAAGATTCGCGAGGCAAAGCCTGGAATTTGCCCACAAGATCGGCGCCCAGTCCTTTATTGCGGCCCCGATCATCTGTGAGGGCAAGTCCTATGGTGTGCTCGTGGTCGACAACCGAAAATCGCGGCGGCCCCTCGTCCAGAGCGATCTGAATTTTCTGATGGGGATCGCTCCTGCCATTGGGGTCAGTCTCCGGAATGCGGAATTACTGGAAGAAAGCCAGCGCCAGTTCAGTTCCATTCTTAAGGTGCTGGCGGCCAGCATTGACGCCCGGGACCCCTTGACTGCGGGGCATTCTGACAAGGTGACCGAGTATGCCCTGGGGATCTGTGATGAACTGGATATGTCCAGTGAGTTTCGGGAAATGGTTCGGGTTGCCGCTCTGCTTCATGACTATGGGAAAATCGGAATTCCTGACTCGATCCTGAAGAAGGACGGACGTCTGACCCCCGAAGAGTACGAAGTCGTCAAGGCCCATACCTCCAAGGCGCAGGAGATCCTCGGCCAAGTGGAATTCCACGGTTTATTCAGAGACGTTCCCCAGATTGCGGCCTGCCACCATGAGAAGATGGATGGCACCGGATACCCGGGAGGGCTGCGTGGACCTCAGATCCCTCTGGCCGCCCGGATCGTGGGGGTGGCGGACTTCTTTGAGGCCATCACCTCCAAACGCCATTACCGTGATCCCATGTCCCTGGACGAGGCCTTCGACCTGCTCCAACGGGAAAGCGATTCCCGGTTTGACCCACGCGTTGTGGACGCTATGATCACCTATTATGTCAAGACTTATCTCCGACCCGGGTCCCAGGCATCAGAACCCCGTTGTGTTACGCGACGCAGAGACGTGCGCGTGCGTTGGGATGATGAGGTTTCATTCCTGCTGGACGGGCAGTGCCTTCGGGGTTACGGAAGGGACATCAGTGCGCACGGGTGTTACATTGCGTGTAACGCCGAGGGTGCACGGGAGGGGGCTATGGTAGGTTTAGAGTTCCATCTGGATAACCATTTGGGTAGTGCTGTATCCACCGCCGCACGAATCTCTTGGGTCAACTCCGGCACGAAGCGGAAGAAGCCGGTTCTTCCGGAGGGCTTTGGTGTCGAGTTTCTCGATGCAAGCGTTCCGGAGACGGTTAGAACGTTTATTGAAGCCCGTGGCCCGAGGCCCGCCTCCGATGCGCCCTATATTCCTGACCTCGGGTCAAGGACGACGGTCTCCGATTTCGGAAGCCATATCTAAAGGGTCATCAGCGAAACGGGCCCGTCTGAACAGAACAGAGACATCCTCCATTGCCGGCGCACATGGCTGATTCCCGTCCGATCCGTCATCACCATATCCTCATTCTTTGACTGCTAGGGCTTCTTCTTGGTAATGACAAATTTTGGTTCCCGTATGTACTGTTTGTGGCATGCCGGGCATTTACCGGGCTTGGTCAGCCGCTCGCGCTTGCTGAAAGTAAATCCGCAGTTTCTGCACTCGGCTGGAAAAACCTTAAAACGATACTCGCTCCGGTGCAGACTTTTCTGGATATGCTCGAGATGACCAACCACTTCCTTCTGGGGCAGACCGACTACCGCTGAAAGTTCTCGAGCATCAGCTTCGTGATTCAGCAACGCCTCCATAATCATGTGTCTGCACGTATCGCTGCGCCGAGGGGGTGGGGGGGATTCTCGTTCCGAGGTCATGGGATCCACGCAGGTCCCGGTTGTGAGGTACGGGGACCAAGCGTTTCCAACGGTGAATATACGGAACGGCCGGACAAAACAGCAAGCATTCGGCCGAAACCGGACGCTTCATGGTCCTATCCAAAAATTGCCCTATGGTTCTGACCGCCCGGAAGAAGGATTCATGGCATTGTCGCGAGCCACTGAGACGGGTTGGACGGGACGGGATCGGGAGGAAACCGTGGCCTCATCAAAACGTTCTTCGGATATCAATGGGCAGGCCATGATAAGAATTGACCCGAGAACCAGCAGTCCCCAGCCCCATTGCAGTTGCGCCCGTGCCGCTCCTGCCTGAGTCAGACCGGTATTCACCGCCTCGGCCGTTTTCGTCCCTAGGAGTTGAGCGTGGTAATAGGCGAGCATGTTCACCGTAATGGCCAGTGACCCGATTCCGGTAAAGAGCAGTGCACGGTAATTACGTGCAAAAAGAAAAATGGCCGAAAGTATGGAAAGGCCTATAAGACCAACGGCATCCACTATGCCGCTTTCAAAGAAGGTCAGCGCCTTTGCCCCGGGTATTTTGAAAACGGGGCTAAAGATGCCGACCACGAGAAGGCCAGAACCAAGGAGTCCCACAATTCTATTTCTGGTCATAGGTCATTTACCCTTCGGCGGAGATACGCGTTCGTCATACAAATAAAGAGCTTGGAAACCAATCCCCACGGTGGGCAAGCAAATTCCAGACCTAATTTGTCGTAAATAAAGGGCAAACTTTTCTGTGTACTTGCATGGGGTTGAAGATGCATCCCGTTCACGGGGTGATCGCACGCTTCGGGGTTGCGTCATATAACCCTGCCGACCAGCGCCCAATCTGTGCGATTTTCCCAAGGTCTTCTCGTATGAGGCTATCCCGTTACCTGGTGTGAAGTAATCTCCTTTGAGGCCGTCGCCCTGTTATCCGCTATAATGCAAAAAAAAGGGACGCCGCCTGTGAAAACCTCGACAAGAAGAGCCCAAGTCGCAGCATACGCCGGTCTTTTTTTGACTGTGTTGCTTTGTCTGGTCCAAACGGAAGAGACCGTTGGCGCCGGCTGGAGCGCCTCGATGCCCCAGGAGTATACGAAGGAAAAGTCAGAGATGCTGAGGCGGGATATCAGGGGCCGAGGCATCTCGGACGAAAAGGTTCTCCGAGCCATGGAAGTGGTCCCCAGACATCTTTTCGTCCCGGAGAGGCTGAGGTCAAGGGCTTACGAGGACCATCCGCTTCCGATAGGAGAAGGTCAGACCATTTCGCAACCTTACATCGTGGCCCTTATGACGGAAGCCCTGAACCTGAAGGGCCCGGAGCGTGTCCTTGAGATTGGTACCGGTTCAGGGTATCAGGCGGCGGTTCTGGCGGAGGTCGTGAAGGAAGTGTATTCCATGGAAATCAGGCCAGGGCTCGCTGAGACCGCTTCCAGGGTTCTGGCAGAGCAGGGGTACGGCCGCGTGAAAACACGGGTGGGGGATGGCTATTTCGGATGGCCTGAAGAAGCTCCGTTTGACGCGATCCTCATCACAGCGGCTGCAAATCACATTCCGTCACCCCTCATCGCTCAGCTCAAGGTCGGAGGTCGCCTGATTGTGCCTCTCGGTCCGACGACCCATACCCAGTATCTCACCATCCTTACAAAGCAAGAAGAGGGCGTCGACGTCGTTCAGACAACACCGGTGGTTTTCGTTCCCATGGTCGGAGAGGTCCAGAAGCCGCGGGCGGCAAAGTAGGCCATAAGATAGGCCGCAGCTCCCATAAGCATGACATTTCTGAGACCGGTCTTCCAGGCCATGACCACGGACAGGATGGGGGTGGTGACGGACAAGAAACCATTTATGGCCCATGCCCAGGGGATAAGCGCCGGGAACCGGGTTGCGGTCATGGCTATCCCGGCGGGGAACGGCATGCCCATCAGGAAGCCCACGGGAAAGAGGAAGAGGCCAAGCATGGGAATCTTCCAGAAGCTGTGTATGCCCGAAAGGAGTCGGTTGAACTCAGGCAACAGGAAGACATAGAGGGGGATCACCGGAGTTCCCAGAAGGACCAGAACCTTCCCGAGATAGCGATCTGGCTCCAGCCGTTGTCCGAAGAGGCTTCCCATGCCAGAGGCCACAAGAAGAATACCCACCGTCGCCGCAAAAGCCGTGAAGGGATGCTCGAGTGGTCCCGTCATTTTCTGAATCAGCGGTACTTCCACGGCCATATAGCCGAAACCCAGACAGGCGAAAAAGACCAAGGGCCTTGCATTCTGACCCTGTTTTCTTCTGACGGAAAAGACGGCCGGTACTGCAATGAGCGGCAAACCGAAGGCCAGGATCTGCACGAGAACGGCCAGCGTCAGATATCCTTCACGAATGAAGAAGTCCCACTTCTTCTGAACGAGGGCATAGGTATCGGATATGCGCGCCCACCTGAGATGTTCATAAAAGAAGGGACGATCATCGGTAACTGCCGAGATATCAAAAACATAACCTTTGGAAAATTCCAGGCGGGTTTCCGGATTCAGCAGTGCCGTGGCCGCGGCCGTCAGGTCGGTCATTTCGGACTTGATGAATCGACGTTTTTCTTTATCCTCGATGCCGGGGTAATGCACGACGTCAAACCAGCGCTTTCGAGCAAAATCCTTCACCTTGTTGATCTCCTGTTGCTCGAAGGGCGTCCGCTTGACCAGAATGAGCAGCACTTCGAGACTTCGGAGCATGAAGATGTGTTTCTCCGAGTCCGGAAGCCCCCCGGACTCCAGAGCCGTCAGCAAGGTGTTTAAAACCCTGAGTTCCGTGCGAAACGGGGGGAGGATGAAGGTGCTGACAGAGAGAATTCCGTCCGGTTTTAAGGACCGGAGGTAGGACTGGAAGGCCTCGACGGTGTAGGCGTAGGATTCGCCCGTCCCGGTTGCCAGGGAGGATACGTCCGAGGTGAGGGAAAGGTCGACGATATCGTAGTGTCTGTTCAACCGGTTTACGTAATTCCGTCCCAGACCGGTAAGCGAACCAGGGGGGTACAACAGGCCGTTGAGTGAAGACGTCCCGGAGAGAATCTGTGCGATGGCGGGATTCTGCTCGACGGTATCCACCCGGGAAGCTCCGTGAATTTCGGCCACAAGGATGGGGAGTCCGCCTCCCGGGTTGTCGACGAAAACCTCCGGAGTGGTTCGCAGTCCGTAGGCCGCAGATGCGGGGATGTCCTTGAGGAAATCAAGACGAGTCGTGGAGGTGACCGGGGTGACGGCCGTGACACTACCGCCGTCCACGGCCAGCCCTAACTGATCCGGGAGGGGCCCATTATAGGCCAGACTCAGCCCCGGGGCATAACGGACTCCCGGACTGCGAAAGAGGTCTATCCGCCCGTAGGGACTGTTCTGGGTCCTAAGAGTTCCGGCACCCTGAAATTGAAGCAATGTGGGAAGTTCCTTGTAAGGAGAAAGAGGGGTCTGAACCCAGTCCGGCCTGAGAAGGAGGAGGCCGAAGAGAAGCAACCCTGCCGCCACGGCAACACGCCGAAGGGACCGGGAGCCCAGCAATCCTGCGCTGACGAGGGGAAAAAGAGCAAAGAGGAGAGCGGCTTCTCCGGGGGTAACCTTCCATAAGAGCCAGAAAACGACCAGGCAACCTGTGGCCGCGCCGAGGAGGTCTGAGCCATATACAAACCCACTTCGGGAACCGGGTGCACTGAAGGCAGTCACAAGAATCAACCCTGCGAAGAAGAAGGGGACGGAAAGGGTCACGTAATACAGACCGACGAGCCAGAGTTGTCCCCGGTCCCATGACAGACGGACCGGGTCAAAAGGGATTCGAACGGCGAGGAGGTAGGCTCCGACCATGGACATGGCCAGAAGCATGAAGAGTTCGGGACGTGGGTTCGGGATGCCGTTTCCACTCGGTCGACGACGCAGGGCCCAGAACGTACCGCTTAACCCGAGACCGAGCATGGCAATACTGACGACCATGTGACCGAAGTGGTACCAGAGTGCAATGGAAAAGATTCGCGTCAGCAGAACCTCGAACCCCAGCGTGGCCAGGGAGGAAAGAAACAGGGCGGCGTAAAGCCTGAAGCCCGCGGGCCTATTCATGGTTCAAGGCTATGTTCGGGGGACGGGGTTGTCAAGACGCGGCATAATACGGAAGAGACCCTTGTGGTGGCCGACAATGCACCCCTTGGGCACGGCGCGTCACGGAGAGAGATAGAACATGGCGGACTGGAAGGAAAACCTGAACTTCGTTCTGGTAGACACCCTGGAACCCGGAAACATCGGGGCAGTTGCCCGGGCCATGAAGAACCTGGGCTTTTCCAACCTCCGGCTGGTGAGGCCGAGAAAATACCCGTCTCAGGAAACCGGATGGTTCGCACACGGTGCGGAGGACATCCTGGAAAAGGCCACGTTGTATGACGAAGTTTCCCTGGCCCTTGAGGGGTGTTCTGTCGTGGCGGGGACGACCCGCCGGACGGGAAAGAAACGGGGCCGGATACTTCCGGTGCGGGAGGCCGCGCCGAAGCTCAGGGCTTATGCGGAGAAGAACCGGATTGCTGTCCTTTTCGGCAGGGAGGACCGGGGCCTCACGAATGAGGACGCGGCCCAATGTTCTCTGATGCTCACGATTCCGGCGGACCCTAGGAACCCTTCGTTCAATCTGGCACAGGCCGTTCTTATTGTGGCCTATGAGATGTTCTCCCAGGATACCCGTTCAAGCGGGTCCCGCCGCATCATCACGAGGGACGAATTCGACCGGTTGTTCCTGAGGCTCGAGCACTTGATGGACAGGATGGGGTACCACCCCAAGGGGATAAGAGACAGCGAGGCCGGAATTTTCCGGGACCTCCGACGAATTCTTGCGCGGACCGACCTCAGCCCGCGCGAGGCAAAAATGGTCCACGGGGTACTTTCCCAACTGGAACATTCAATCCGAACGAAACCCTGACAGCAACAGGAGACGGAAACTGCGCTGGTTACGTTTCACGAAGGGCCCTTCCCGGCGACTTTCGTTCCCAGGCCTGTCCTCGGGAGCCCAAGGAATGCCTGCGGCGGTAAGTCGCGCCCTCGAACCAGGGCCCATACGTCTGAATTTGCCCCAAGCCGGGAGCAAACCACAAGGCATTCGGGAAGGGTTTGGTCATTTGTTGTTCCAGTCCTAGAATGAAATCAAGGAGTATCAACGGTTCAAGGGAGGTTGCTATGAAAAGGATCATGGTTTCCGCGTTGCTCGTTCTGGTGGCATTCCTTTCACCCGCATGGGGCAGTTCCTACAATAACAGCGCGGCCTTGGCCGGTCTTCAGACGGCAAAGGTCTATTTCGACGTGAACCAGGGAGATGCGAAAAAACTGCTCGTTCGTCTGGACCTGCTGGACCGCACCGTAAGACAGCTGGCCGAGGCAGGCCTTAAACCAGAGGTTGTGGTGGGCCTTCGTGGAGGGGCCACCAAACTGATGACACGAGGGACGGGTCATTTCAGGAACGAAGATATCCAGAACAGCGAGCCGATCAAGAAATGGGTCGCGGATTTCAAGGCGAGAGGTTTCGTTCTCGAACAATGTGCGATTGCCATGGAATTCCTGAAGGTGGAGGCTGCGGACATGCTTCCTGAAATCAATATTGTCGCGAACGGCTATGTTTCGATGATCGGATATCAGAACAGGGGGTACGCCGTTGTCCCTATGGATTGACGCGGCATCCTGAATCAGGAAGACGGAAGCGCGGTCTCAATCGCGTTCTCTACGATGTCCAACATCGTGTAGAGTTCTTCGAGGTTGATGCAAAGGGGCGGCATGAGGACGACGACGTTGCCGAGGGGACGGAGGATCAGGCCCTTCCGGAGAGCCTCATTACAGACGGCCCAGCCCCGGGCCTCTTCCCAGTCATAGGGTCGCCGGGTTTTCTGGTCTCTGACCAGTTCAATCCCGGCCATGAGGCCGGCATGACGGGCTTGGCCGACGTGCCGATGGGCCGAAAGACGGGAGAGGCGTTCGGAAAACAGGGTGACCTTGGGCTGGAGGTTCTCGAGTATGCGATCCTGCTCATAGAGCTTCAGGGAGGCCAGGGCCACGGAGCAGGCCAGCGGGTTCCCTGTATAGGTGTGGCCGTGAAAAAAGGTTTTTAGGTCCCTGAATTCACCCAGAAAGGCGCTAAATATGCGGTCTGTGGCCGCGGTAACAGCGAGCGGGAGATACCCCCCCGTAAGACCCTTTGAGATACACATGATATCGGGCTGAACGCCCTCGTGCTCACAAGCAAACATCCGACCGGTCCTCCCGAATCCCGTGGCGATTTCGTCCAGGATAAGGAGAACATCAAGACGCCGGCAGGCCTCGTAAATCTTCCTTAAATGCCCCGGCGGAGCGGTGATCATGCCCCCGGCGCCCTGTATGAGCGGTTCGAGGATAACGGCGGCAATCTCATCCCCGTGCTGTTCGAGCATTTCGATGACGCGGTCGGCACAGGCGAGTCCGCATTGCGGATAATCAAGGCTCAACTCACACCGATAGCAGTAGTGGGAAGGGCCCTTAAAGCCCTTCATGAGAATGGGCTCAAAGGTGCTGTGAAAGCTGTCGATCCCTCCGACGGCCACGGCGCCGAGCGTATCGCCGTGGTAGGCCTGATTGAGTGAAAGGAATTTTGTCCGTCTTCTTTCTCCCCGGTGCTGCCAGAACTGGAAGGCCATCTTAAGAGCCACCTCAACCGCGGTGGAACCATTATCGGAATAGAAAATCCTGTTTAGTCCGGAAGGGAGGATACGGACCAGGGCGGCTCCGAGTTCAGCGGCCGGCGGGTTCGTGAAACCCAGAAGGGTGCTGTGGCTGATCCGGCGGGACTGGGCCAACAGGGCCTCGTCCAGTTCAGCCTTCCGATGGCCGTGCACGTTGCACCACATGGAGGATATTCCGTCCATGTATCGGTTGCCCCGCGTATCGGTGAGATAGATGCCGGAGCCCTCGCTGATGACCACGGGGTCGGCTTCCAGCCATCCCTTCATCTGCGTGAAAGGGTGCCAGAGATGGCGACGGTCCAGGGCCACGAGGCGATCGTGGCGGCGCTTCGGGAGACGGTCCGCCACGGCCTGGTCAGCGCGGAATGAAATCTGTTTTGGGGGTGACCCTCAGAATAAACGAGGCCAAAAGTTTTGCCGCATTCTCGAGGTCAACCGTGGAAATGACCTCCACCGTGGTGTGCATATAACGGTTGGGCACGCTCACCAATCCCGCGGCGACCCCCGCCCTTGTGAGCTGAATGAAATTAGCGTCCGTCCCCGTGGCCCGAGGAGCACCAGAAACCTGGTAGGGGATCTTGGCCGCCTTGGCCGCCTTGGTCATGAGTTCATACACCATGGGGTTGATATTGGCGCCCCGGGCAATGACCGGTCCCTTCCCCAGGCGGACATCGCCCACAAGAGTCTTTTCAATGGTCGGGTAATCCGACGCAAAATCGACGTCACAAGCGATGCCCACATGGGGGTCGATCCCCCACGCGCTTGTCTTCGCGCCGCGAAGGCCGATTTCTTCCTGTACTGTGGCCACAGAATACACGGCTGCCTGCAACCCGCGCCGGTGCTTCGTCAGCAGACGCATGGCCTCCATGACGACGAAGGTCCCCATCTTGTCATCGAAACCCGTGGCTACGATACGATCATTCCGCAAATGGGTCAGGGCCAGATCGAACGTGACCGGATCTCCAATGGCGACGACCTTCTCGGCTTCCTTCCTGTTTTTCGCCCCGATATCGATCCAGAGTTGTTTGATCTCCGTAGTCTTCTTTCGCTCCTCGGGATCCATGAGGTGAATCGGTTTCTTTCCAATTACTCCCGGTACAGGGCCCGAGGACGTATGTATGACTACGCGGTGCCCCGCGATGAGGTTTTCGTCAAACCCGCCGATGGCGGCAAAGTATAGATATCCTTCCTCGGTGATGTATTTCACCATGAACCCGATCTGGTCGCAGTGTCCCGAAAGCATCACCCGGACTTTGCCCCTGGGGTTCAGGACACAGATGGTATTGCCGTGGACATCCGTCCTCACTTCGTCCGCGACAGGTTCCATCCATCTTCGAACCACTCGAGCGGCAGGCTGTTCATAACCGGAAGGGCTTGGAGCCTCGATCAGTTCACGTAAGAAATCCAGGGATTCTTTCCTCATCTGTGCTCCTCTCGGTCGGCTCCTGACCTATCATTCCTCTTTCCGGCCCGCGGCTTCTGTCTCAGCCAGGGCGGGGTGGCCATTGATATATCCGAAAACCCTGACCGCCATCCCTTTACATCTTCTGTCCGGGTCGCAGGCCACCGGACGAGACGACCTTGGTTTCCACAATAAGATCGCGGAGGATAGCTGTGGATTCGCGTATATACACATCCTCCTTCAGTTTCTCCCGGAACTTCTCCTCCTGCGCTTCGTCATCAAGGTCGGCGTCGGATTCGTCGGAGTGCGCATCCTCCATGCCCCCTCCGTGACCGCCCTCTCGATCTGTCCGGGCCTCCTCCCTTTCCTTCCGAACCTTCTCAAGCTGGATGGATTGAAGCGTTGTTTCACTCCTTTTTCGTGAACGCTCGGCGTCCTCAGCGATGTCCTTGAAGTCCTTTTCTGCAGCCACACGTCCTTCGCTTCGGGTCTTCAGGGACTCCAGCGGCAGGCCTTCGGGGCTCCACTTGTCATATTCCGTGGCTTCAACCGTATCCCAAGGCAGGGAATTCTCGAGATACTGTTCGCCGGACTTCACGTACTGAAAACGATCAGGAAGGACGATATCGGGTACCACTCCGCGGAACTGCGTCGAGGCTCCGCTGACGCGGTAGAACTTCTGAATGGTAATTTTCATGGCACCGAGAGGCTTGTATTGTTCCATGTTCCTGAACGAAAGGCTTCGATCAAGGTCAAAGAGCGTCTGAACAGTACCCTTGCCGTGGGTGTGATCGCTCCCGACGATAACAGCCCGACCGTAGTCCTGGAGAGCACCGGCCAGAATCTCGGAGGCCGAGGCACTGAACTTGTTCACCAAGAGGACGAGGGGCCCCCGGTAGGAGATGTCTTCATCCGTGTCCTTCAAGACCTTCATTCCGTCATTGCTGCTCTTGACCTGGACCACCGGTCCCGACTCGATGAACAGGCCGGCAATGCTAACGGCATCGGTCAGGGCCCCCCCTCCGTTGTTCCTCAGATCCAGGATCAGGGCGTCAATGCCGGCGGCATTCAGCCTTTCCAACTCGGCCCGAACATCATCCGTCGAGTTGCGGCCTTCTCCACCGTTGCGCGTTTTCTCAAAATCCCGGTAGAAGCCGGGAATCTTCACATAACCGAACTTGAGGTTGCTTCCCTCCACGGGGTCAAGCACCGTCCCCTTTACAAACGTGGCCTCGAGCTGCACCACGTCCCGGACGATGGGGATGACCTTGCGCGTGCCATCGGGTTTGCGGATGGTCAGGCGGACCTCGGACCCCTTCTCCCCCCGGATGAGTCCCACGGCATCACGAAGCTTCATATCCGTGATCTCGACGGGTTCGCCGTCCGCCTGGGCCACCTCAAGGATGATATCTTCAGCCTGAAGTTCTCCCTGCCGGGCGGCCGCGCTCCCAGGGATCACGCGGACCACCTTGATATACCCGTCTTCCTCGCGGAGAAGGGCCCCGATGCCTTCGAGGGAACCTCGCATGCTGATGTCGAAGTCTTCCTTGCTGGCGGGCGGCATATACGTGGTGTGCGGGTCAAAGGCGTTGGCCAGGGCATCGAAATACCGGTCGTAGTAGTCCCGCTCGCCTTCCTTGGCCATACGGGAGAAGAGTTCGTCAAAATTCTTCAGAACCTTTTCCCTGGCCTTGGCCTGCATCTCTGTCTCGGTCAGCGGGGGCTCGTTCTCCTTCTTGGGTTCCTTCTTCTCGCTCTTCTGGTCTTCTTCAACGTTCAGATAACGGATGATGGTCTGGTATTTGAGTACCCGCCGCCACCGGTCCCGCAGCTCGGTGTCCGTCTTGCAGAAACCCAGATTCTTCGGTTCTGTTTCCAGGTACTCGTCCAGAGAGAAATCGAAAGGTTCGGCCATGATGGACTTGACCATCTCCTGAACCTTGGGCAGCCGTGCCGCCATCACTTCGGCGGCCACACTCGGAAGTTCAATTTCACCCAGGTTTACTTCATCATCGATCCGGTCGGCGTAAGCCGACAGCCGATCGACATCGGACTCAAGGAGAAAGCGTTTCTGGGAATCGATCTTCTTCAGCAGGAGATCAAACGCGGTTCTGGAAAGTTTGTCATCGATCTCTTTATGACTGAAATGATGACGCGGCAATTGCTGCCGCATGATGTGTGCCACGAGCTTGCCCCGGTTGAAATCAAAATCTCCACGGTTCTTGAGACCGATGACATTCCCCGGAAAAAACCACACGCCGAGGATAAGCCCAACGGCCAATGCTAATCGAGTTTGACGACGCTTCATCTTCATACCTCACTTAACGAGAGCCGACCGGATGGCCCGCTGGCGGACACCCTTCCGTTCTTTTCTTGTCGTCGTCCGGGAAACTTAAGTGACCTCGGCTGGGACGGGTCGCCCGCCCGGGGACGCGGGGCAGGAGCGCTGGCCAAAGGGAGCAGGTCAGAGGTTTGATCCTTCCAGCGGCAGTGAATTCGGAAAGCACTCACGGCACCGGTATTAGTATACCCTTCCGCTTGAGAGACTTTCAGGCCCAGGCCGACGGCGCTGTTCCGGTACCCTGTTTTTCCGGGTATAATCCGGGCATGTCCGGCGTCCGGAGCGACTCACAGAAACCGGGGCTGCCCCGGTCCAGCGGATTACTGCTTCATCTCACCGCGCTTCCCGGGCGCTTTGGAATCGGCGATCTGGGGCCATCGGCCCGTCGTTTCGTGGATTTCCTTTCCCGGAGCGGCCAAACCTTCTGGCAGATCCTGCCCTTCGGACCCGTGGACCCGGCCTTTGATAATTCTCCGTATATGAGTTATTCGGCTTTTGCGGGTTCTTCTCTCCTTATTTCGCCCGAACTGCTCCTTGAGGAGGGTCTGGTGACCCCTGAGGATGTTGAGAACTTCCCGCTGCTTGATCCGGGTCGTGTGGCCTATGCCGAGGTCCGGGCCGCCAAGGCCGAACTCTTCAGGCGTGCCTTCTCTCGTAGCAGAGAACGGCTTCAGGCGGAGTTTGAAGATTTCTGCCGCCGGGAAGGCGGGTGGCTTGACGATTATGCCCTTTTTATGGTGCTCAAGGCCCGTTTCCAGGGGGAAGGCTGGTTTGACTGGCCGACGCCGTTTGCCGGACGCGACTCGCAAGCTTTGGCGGCCGCCCGAAAGGACCTTGCTGGAGAGATTTGTTTTCATCAGTTCATTCAGTTCCTCTTTGACCGACAATGGCGAAGCCTGAAGGCGTATGCGGCAGACCGCAAGGTCCAATTTATGGGAGACCTTCCGATCTATGTGGCCTTTGACAGTGCGGACGTCTGGAGGAATCCCCGGTACTTTGATCTTGACCCGGAGACACGTTCACTCCGTCATGTGGCCGGGGTCCCGCCTGATTATTTCAGCAAGACAGGCCAGCGCTGGGGGAACCCCCTGTACCTGTGGCGGAATCCTGACCAGACACCGAACCGTAGCCTCTATGACTGGTGGGTAGGGCGTCTCGCTTTCCTTTTCAACCGGGTGGATTGTGTTCGGATCGATCACTTCAGAGGCTTTGAGGCCTATTGGGAGGTTCCGGCAGAGCATGAAACGGCGGAATTCGGCCGTTGGGTGGAGGGTCCTGGCCCGGGTTTCTTCGCGGATCTGAGAGAACGTCTGGGGCAACTCCCCATCATCGCTGAGGACCTGGGGCTCATCACGCCCGAAGTGGACGCCCTGAGAGAAGAACTGGGGTTCCCGGGGATGAAAGTTCTGCATTTCGCCTTTGATTCAGGGCCCGAAAACAAGTATCTCCCGTTCAATTACGAAGACCCCCACTTCATCGTTTATACCGGAACGCATGATAACGATACGACGCAGGGGTGGTTCCACAATGCCCTGGACGACGAGGGGCGGAAACGGGTGCTCGCCTACTTGGGGTTCGATGGTCCGGAAATCCACTGGGCCCTGATTCGTTATGCCATGGCCTCTACGGCAAGGGTCTGTATCTTTCCTGTACAGGATGTCCTCGGCCTGGGCGGCGAGTCAAAAATGAATGTGCCGGGAACAGCCGTGGGAAACTGGACGTGGCGGCTTCAGGAAGGTCTTCTGAACGCTGCTGCAGAAGAGAGGCTGCGCGAACTCTCGGTCATGTTCCGTCGAGCCGGTTCTGGCAGCGTGCCCGTTTGAGTCCCCCTTCAGCAGGAGGAATCCGGTCCGTCCTTGGGGTGCCCGTGCCCGTCCAATCCGGAATAAGACCGTACAGGGAGGCTTTAGAGGGGTGCTCTGTCTGACGCGCACTCATGGGTATCCCCCAGACGGGTGAGGCGGGTCCAGCCTTCTTCTTGCAGAACCTCCATGGGCCGGAATGCGGATTTGTAAGCCATCTTCGGACATTCCCGGATCCAGTAGCCCAGATATACCCATTCCAATCCCAGCTGTCGGGCCTTCTCGATCTGCCAGAGAACGGCGTACACTCCTAAACTCCGTGCCTTTAGCGAAGGTTCGTAAAAGGTATAGACGGCGGACAGGCCATCCGTCAACCGGTCGGTTACCGCTACCGAAACCAATCTTGAACCCTGGCGGAACTCCACGAACCAGATGTCTTCTTTCATGGGCTCATATGTAAGGAAAGAAAGGTAGCGGGTTGGGTCCGGGTCGTTCATCCGGCTTTCCGGATGTTTGCCGCGCTGATAGCGCATATACAGGGCAAACTGTTCTGCGTCAAATGCGGGTTCACGCATAAAGACGCCAAGGTCCTGATTCCTTGCGTATGCTCTGCGCTGGCTCCGGGACATCCGGGAGCCGGCAACCGGCACCCTTACCGGAAGGCATTCAGAGCAACCGCGGCAGTGGGGGCGGTAGAAGAAGGCCCCGCTTCTTCGGAACCCGGCCCGAGCCACCTGGGTATAAAGGGAGGAATCCACCCGGCACTCCGGGTCAAGGAAGATGCTTGAAGACCGCCTTCCCGCCAGGTAGCTGCACTCCTGCTCTGCCGAAAGATACCATGCCAGATTTTCGTGCTGTCCCGTCATCATCGCGGACCGCCGCCGAACCCGAGAGGCTGGTTCGCATGGCCTCGTGTCCGACTACTTAGAGTCGGGGCAAAGGACCTACCGGTCATGGGAATTGAGGCCTTTCTTCTCCCACTCAGACCAGTTTTTTCAGTGAGTATTCAATGATCCCTTCGGCCCCCGCCTTTTGAAGCTGCGGAATCAATTCCCGGACCTTGGCCTCGGAAACCACGATCTCCACCGACAGCCAGTCTGACTGGTACAGGTGGGCGATCGTAGGAGCCGCGAGGCTGGGCAGGAGCCCGACCACGCCGGCCATCTTTTCCTTTGGAACGTTCATTTTGAGGCCAACCATTCCTTCAGCCCGGAGGGCTCCCTGAAGAAGCATGGCGATCTGTTCTATCTTCTCCCGTTTCCACGGGTCTGCCCATGCAGTCTTATTGGCGATAAGTTTCGTATTGGTTTCCATCATTTCGTGAATAATCCGGAGCCCATGGGCTCGAATGGTGCTCTCCGTTTCCGTGATCTCCACCACCGCGTCCACGAGTCCCTCCACGACCTTGGCCTCCGTGGCTCCCCAGGAGAATTCCACGTCCACCTGGATCCCTTTGGCCTGAAAGTAGCGCCGCGTATGATTCACAAGTTCCGTAGAGATCCGCTTGCCTCTCAGGTCCTCAATAGCCTTAACCGGGGATTCTCCTGGAACGGCCACCACCCATCGCGCCGGCCGTTGGCTCGCCTTCGAATAGATAAGGTCCGCCACTTCCACAACGTCCGATTCGTATTCAAGGATCCAGTCCTTTCCCGTCAGACCCACGTCCAGAGTCCCCTTCTCCACGTACCCGGCCATCTCCTGGGCGCGGATCAGGGCGCAGGAGATCGTGTCGTCATCGATGGAGGGGAAGTAGTTCCTTGAGCGGACACTAATGGTCCATCCGGACCTCCTGAAGAGATCGATGGTCGCATTTTCAAGACTCCCCTTAGGAATGCCGAGCTTCAGTTTCTTCATCCAGATGCCTCCGCTTAGTGTGGACTATGTTCTGTATTCCGCATTAATCTCGATGTACTTCTCTGTGAGGTCACAGGTGAGGACCCGGGCGGTCGCCTTTCCAAGTCCAAGTTCCAGGTGTACCTTTACCTCGGACCCCCGCATCCGCCGGGAAGCCTCCTTGTCCTTGCCCGTAGGCAGACCTCCCGAAACGACTGGAACGCCATTTATCCGAAGTTCCATTCTTCCCTCGCGGACGACCACTCCTGAATATCCAGCGGCGCACACGATACGTCCCCAGTTTGCATCCTGACCGTATACGGCGGTCTTGACGAGCAGCGAGTTCGCAACGGTCCGGGCCACCCGGTCTGCATCCTGCTCCCGCGAAGCGCCTGTGACCAGCACCTCGACCAACTTCGAGGCGCCTTCACCGTCTTTTACGATGAGGCGGGAGAGATCGTAGGCTACTTCGGATAGGGCCTTCCCGAAAAGACGCAGGCTATCTGTTCCGCGTTTCAAGACCACACCCGATGCGCCATTGGCCATAACCAGCGCTGTATCGTTGGTCGAGCGGTCTCCATCCACGGTTATACGATTAAACGATTGGTTGACCGCCGTCCGGAAAAGTGCGTCCAGCGCTTTCGGCGCGATACCCGCATCGGTCAGGATGAAACCAAGCATGGTGGCCATATTGGGGGCGATCATCCCGGCCCCTTTCGCCAGTCCGGTAACCGTCACGGTTTTTCCTTCAACCCGGAACCGACGGGAAACCAACTTGGGAAACAGGTCCGTCGTCATGATGGCCTGGGCCACGTCTTCCGCGTTGGCGTCCAGTTTGACGGCGGCATCCAGAACGCCCGGTACGAGCCTGTCCATCGGAAGAGGCTCCCCAATCACCCCTGTAGAACAGACGAAGACCTGGTTTGCGGGCAGGCCCAGGGCGCTCCCTGCAACAGAGGCCGTCATCCGGGCATCTTCCAGACCCTGGGGCCCTGTGCAGGCGTTCGCGTTGCCACTGTTGACCACCACGGCACGTGCCGCCCCCCGACGCGCGACTTTCATCCCGAGACGGACGGGGGCGGCCTTGACTTGGTTGGTCGTGAAGACCGCCGCGGCCGCGCAGGGCAGTTCCGAGAAGATAACCGCCACGTCCTTGCGTCCCGGTTTTCGGATACCGGCCGAGACGGCTCCGAAAAGAAATCTTTTGGGTGCAGCGATTTTCATGGAAATACCCCCATGCCGGAAATGCCTTCTGTTTCCTCAAAGCCCAACATCAGGTTCATGTTGTGAATGGCCTGGCCCGCCGCCCCCTTGACGAGATTGTCGATGGCCGACACCACCAGAAGTGTTCCGGTTCGTCGGTTGACTTGAAGCCCGATATGGCAGTAGTTGGAACCCCGAACGTTCTTCGTGAGCGGATATTCTCCGAGGGGAAGCACATGAACAAAGGGTTCTTTAGCATAGCTTCGACGATAGACTTCATGGACCTCCTCCAGGCTGACGGCCTTCGAGAGCCTGAGGTAGGCCGTGGTCAGGATACCCCGGTCCATGGGGATGAGATGGGGCGTGAAGTCCACGGTGACCTTCCGCCCAAAAAGGGCCGAGACTTCCTGCTCTATCTCGGGCGTGTGACGATGGGTGGCCAAGCCATAGGCTCTTACCCCTTCGCTGACCTCTGAGGCCAGAAAGGCCAACTGAGGGGAACGACCCGCTCCGGAAACTCCGGACTTGGAATCTATCACGATGCCCTTGTCGATAACGAGCCCCTTTCGAATGGCCGGCATCAGGGCCAGAATCGCGCTGGTCGGATAACAGCCAGGGTTGGCCACGAGCCGGGCCTTCCGAATGCGGCTCCGGTAGATCTCCGGTAATCCGTAGACTGACTGCCTGAGAAGGCCCCTCTCGGTATGTTCGGTCTGATACCATGCCTCGTAAACGGACGGGTCCCGCAGCCGGAAGTCCGCGGAAAGGTCGACGACGCGCTTTCCTGCCTTTAAAAGGCGAGCCGCTGCCTTCTTGGCGGTTTTGTGCGGGAGGGCGAGGAGAAAGACGTCAGCCCGCCTCTCAGCACCCTCCGCCTCGATAGGCTCAAAGAGGTGCGAGCGATAGCACGAAAGGTGTGGAAAGGCCGACGTTACCGGATTTCCAGCCCATTTCTCAGAGGTAACCAGCGAGACCTCGACCTTCCCATGGAGCTGAAGCAGGCGGAGGAGTTCTCCTCCGGCATAGCCGCTCCCTCCGAGCACAGCCACTCTAATCTTTTTCACCCTGTTTTCCCCCACCTGTGGAAATTCCCGACCTGGACCGTGCCTCCGCTCCGGTCCCCCGCTTTTCGCCCGCCATTTCGATTTTAACGCATGTCATTCCCAGAAAAAAAAAGCGCAGGTCCTGCCTGCGCTTTTTCCAAACCTATGTCCCGGTTAACGTTAACGCTTCGAGTACTGGAACCGCGCGCGAGCACCTTTCTGCCCGTACTTCTTACGTTCCTTTGTCCGCGGGTCACGGGTGAGGAATCCGCCCTTCTTCAGGGCTGCGCGAAGGTCCGCGTCAGCCGCGATCAGGGCACGGGAAATCCCGTGGCGAATGGCCCCGGCCTGCCCGGCCATCCCCCCGCCGGTAACGTTGGCCACCACGTCGTAGCGGGTCAGCATGCTGGTCAGTTCGAGGGGCATCCGGATGATCATTTGAAGGGTTTCCCTCGGGAAAAAAGCTTCCAGGGCCCTCCTGTTCACGGTGATCTTTCCGCTGCCCGGTTTCAGGGTCACCCGGGCCACCGCGCTTTTCCTTCGTCCCGTTGCGTTATAAGAAATATCCGCCATGCGTTACGTCTCTCCTTAAGTCTCAGGCTTCTTTTCAGCCGACCTTCTCGGGATTTTGTGCCGCGTGCGGATGTTCCGCACCCCGATAGACCTTGAGTTTCTTGAAAATGGCACTGCCCAGTCTGCCCTTGGGCAGCATGCCCCTTACTGCGTCCTCGACCATCTTCTCAGGATTCCGTTCGATCCTGTGCCTCGCTGTTTCGGCCTTGAGGCCCCCTGGATACTGCGAATGCCTGTAATAGACCTTCTGCTCAAGCTTCCTTCCGGTGAGCTGGACCTTCTCCGCGTTCACCACCACCACGAAGTCCCCGGTATCCACATGCGGGGTAAAATCGGGCTTGTGCTTGCCGCGGAGCAGAACGGCCGTGCGGGTCGCGAGCTTGCCGAGAACCATGTCCGTGGCGTCGATCACCCACCATTTCTTATCAATGTTGTCCTTGTTGGCCATATACGTTTTCATCGTGCTTCCCTTCCAAGCCGCCAATTACCGCCATTTAAGTCACGCAATATATATCAGTACCAAATCAGATGTCAAGCCTGTATCGCTTCCCCCGGGTCGGGGGGTATAATGGGGCCCGCATGGGACATGTCCAGCATTATTACCAGATCGCCCTTCCAATTTTCGAAGGGCCCATGGATCTCCTCCTTCATCTCATCCGGGAGAACAAGCTGGACATTTACGATATCCCGATCGCCCATATCACCCGCCAGTATCTCGAAACACTTGAACTGATGAAGGAACTGAACCTGGAAGTTGCGGGGGAGTTTCTCGTCGTGGCGGCGACTCTGATTCAGATCAAGTCACGAATGCTGCTGCCTCCCGATGAGACGGGGGATGGTGAGGCGGTCGACCCTCGGAAAGAACTGGTGGAACGTCTCCTCGAATACGAACGTTTCCGCGAGGCGACGCCCCAACTCCGGGAAAGGGAAGAGCTTTGGCGGCAGGTCTTTTCACGGCCCGGTGTCGAAGATCTCCGGGAGATCCCCGCTGAGCCCGTTGAAGAGGATCCTGTTCTATTTGATGTCGGGCTTTTCGACCTTCTTTCCTCGTTCCGGGCTCTGCTGGAAAAGGTGCCCGCCGAGATGGTCGAGATCACCCGGGAGACGCTGACCGTTAAAGATCGTATTGCCCATATTCTCGATACCATGGAAAGGCGGGAGAATATCCGTTTTGAAGATCTCTTTTCGGGGGTACTCTCAAGACGCCAGCTCATCGTGACGTTTCTGGCCCTTCTGGAGGTCCTGAGGTTGGGGCTGCTCCGCGTCTATCAGGAGCGCCACATGACCGCCATATGGGTGATTACCGCTCGCCAGCCGCTGGAGTGATTCCTGGTATTCCATAAACTCCCCGTCTCACAGAGCCCGGGACTACCCCCGGGTTCTTTCGCGTCTGCGGCGAGAGACTGCCGTCAAAATTCCGACCCATAACTTTTGTTGGATTACTTTTTCGTCAACATGGTGACGCATTTCTCTTTCCAATCGCTAAATATGTTTAAAAATCAGTGAATTGTAATCTTGGCACAGGATGTGCCAATGATGGCTACCCATTGTCCAGAACACACCGCATGCACGAGGCGGAAAGGAACGAGGGTCGCGTTGAATTTGTATCCCGAAAATCATGAAGGAGGAATGAACGTCGCGGTGAAACCCCAGGAGACAGTCGTTCCATGTCGGTTCCGTTTCCCGAGAGCTTGCTTTATAGCGATCGGAAGAGGGGGGAGAAGGTCTGCCCGGAGGGCCATTGCGTTCCGGTCGCCGCTTGCCTTCGAATGTTGCCTGGAGGACGGACTATAAGATGGACGCCACACTAGCGGCAAAGATGAAGCTTCAGAAGACGACGCGGGTCCTCGCCGTCACCAGTGGGAAAGGCGGCGTGGGCAAGACGAATATCGTGGGGGCGCTGGCCCTGTATTTCGCCGGACTCGGAGAACGTGTAATGATACTCGATGCGGCTTTTGGTCTGAGCAACATCGATGTCTTGTTCGGGCTGAATCCACAGTACAATATCGAGGACGTTCTTTCTGGTGAGAGAATGCTCTCAGAGGTCGTGATCGAAGGCCCCCGGCACGTGCGGATTCTGCCTGCCAGCTGGGGGAGCGAGTGGCTGACCCATCTCACGGAGGATCAGAAGATCAAACTTCTTAACGAACTGGACAACCTCGAGGAGGAGGTCGATCTCTTGCTGGTGGATACGGGGGCTGGAATTGCCTCCAACGTCATGTTCTTCTGCGAGGCTTCCCAGGAGATTATTGTGGTTGTGACTCCGGAGCCTACTTCTATTACCGATGCCAGTGCGCTGATCAAGGTCATGGCGCTCAATTATGGAGAGAGACGGTTCCGAATTCTGGTCAACATGGTTTCCAACCCCAGTGAAGGGATGGAAACGTTCCGACGGCTTTCAGCGGCGGCCGATCGGTTTCTAAACGTGTCGCTGGATTATCTCGGGTCGCTTTCCAGCGATTCCATGGT
>QJVM01000250.1 GCA_003235715.1 Nitrospirota bacterium | reverse complement strand
AAATGTAGTATGCCCTCCGTTCCGCGCTATAAACGGCCCCTCGTATGACGACAACGGACTAACTCTTTCTTTTCCAAGAGTAAGAGTCGTCAGCCATCATCAGACCAGACCGCCTCCCGCTATGAGTGGCCTAAGAAAATTAATGTGGTCCTTTCCTCCTCCCTGCCGACAGCGTTTGGCCAGAATGGCGGATTCGAGGAATCAGCCGGGCTGGGAGTCAGCAGCTGCGAGGAAGGCTTCAACGTTCTGGCGGTGCGTATCCGGGGGAAGGTCGCATGAGGGCATGAGGATATATCGAAAGTACGGGTCGGTAACGTTTCTGATGCAGTCCGAGACGGCCTGGTGAATGGTGGGGGGATCGGTGGCGAGGATAGTATTGATGACATCAACATTTCCCGCGGTGACGGTGTGTTCGCGGTAAAGGTTGTAGGCTTTGCTGATGGAAACACTGGCATCCACCGAGATGCAGTCCGCGCCGGTTTCAGGATAGAGAGAAAGCTGGGGGGCGATATTCCCGCACTGGTGGAAGATGGTCCGAAGTCCTTTTGATCGGGCCCAGTCAAAAAGATGCTTCTGTGCCGGCAATACGACGCTCTTATATAGATCAATGGGGAGCAGAGTCGCCGCTCCGTCCGGCACCGCTATTCCGTCAATCAGGTCGCGTTCAACCAGAAGTTCGCAGAGGGACTGCGTGAGCCGGACTCCAAGTTCACAGACCTCTTCAATAAACCCTGTATCGCTAACGGTCTTGTCCTTGAGAAGATTCCAGTCGCACAGGATCATGCCCCAGGTGAAGGGTGCCCAGGAGGTTACGCACAGAAACCGCTCGTGAAGCCGGGTCCGCAAGACGGCGATCATCTCCACGAGGGCAAGGGTGTGCGGTGAACCTTGGATGCCAGGTTTGCTGAAGAAGCGGGCATCCTCGGATGTTTCTATGATGGGAAAAGACAGCAGGGGAGCCTGCTCCTCGTTGTACGCGAGGGTTCCTCCAATGGATTCGGCAGGAAAGGTGTTGAGGCCGGACCCTGCAAAAACGATATCTGTATCCAGACCCTCGTAGATATCGGCAAGCGCATGGCCAAAAGCGCGTGGATCGCGAACGATCTCTTCCACCCGAAGGCCTGCCTGCCGGTAAGCCCAGCGGCCCGCACCATAGAGCGCTCTGGGGATACGCGTCACACGTTTACCGTTCAGGACCTTTTGGATTTCTTCGCGCCGAATCATCTTAGGTTCTGATCCAAGGGGATGAAGAGCTTACGGCACAAGAACGAGGAATGGTATACACGATTCTATCATAGCCCGTGGACGCTCGAGACTAGACGGACGACAAAATATTTTTCTTGTCTCTAAGGGAGTAAGAGGACATTGATCTCTCAATCTTCAATGGTGCCAAGTGGTTTAAGACTGGCCGGGTCCAGAGCATTCGCATGATGCTGAATACGGACGGTGTAAGAAAAAGTGTCACACCTGACTGGTCCCCGTTTTTCTGCTAGACTGGCCGCATACATCTTACATGAACGTTTTACGGTCCGGAGGACGATAGATTATTAATTAACGTTGCAAGGAGCCTGCTATGAAAAAATACTTAGAGTGCACCATCTTCGCTGGACTTGTTTCCATCTTTATTAGTTTCGTCCCGGGCGCCTATGCGGCGGATCTTCCTTTATATGCCGTTGACCCGCTTGCTCCCGGAGTCAGTGCAAGTATTAACGACCTGAATCATGTTGCCGGAAACTCTTCGCCGGATGTGGGGGCCCCATGGGTTATCGACGAAAACGGACTTCAGTATCTTCCCCTCACGCCGGATGCGCTCGGTGGGCATGCCAGCGATATCAATAACAATGATGTCATCGTAGGCTTTATCCGCGTGCCTGAATCCACAGCCACGGTTGACCTTCCGGTCCGCTGGGACCGGGATGGTACGGGTGGCTATGACATCACGCTCTTGCCGCTTCTCCCAGGTGCCAATGTGGGTGTGGCCAATTCGGTGAATAATCTAGACCAGATTCTTGTTACCTCCCGCGGGATGTTTCCCTGGGGGACCGCCTATGTTGTTGACGGGGATATTGTGACGCAACTTGATTTCACCTCTGCAATCCAGATTAACGATAACGGCCTGATTCTTGGTTCCAACGGACTCTTTAATCTGAACACCATGACGCAGGAGCCGCTTCCTGCACCGCCGGACATGTATAGCTTCTTTTGGGTATACCCCCACTCCATCAACAACAAAAACCAGATCGGGGCGACTTTGATCTCGGCCACGTCGCTCCCCGAAGATCGCGCCGCAGGTATCTGGACGCCCGGATCCGGGTGGAAGTTGGTGACTTGGATCGGTCGGTACAATTCCGGAGGGCGTCTCAACGACCTTGGGGATATGACGGTTTACAATGGAACCGCTGTCTGTCCGCAGGTGTACCTTGAGGGAGAGGGAACCTTCTGCCTTTCCAGCCTTGTGCAGGAAGGCGACTTGGATTGGAGACTGAGTTCGGCATCAGATATCGGAAATGACCGAACTCTGCTGGCGTATGGATGGAATACGGCCCTGGATTTTACGGGTATTGCGGAAATGGTACCGATAGGCAACCTTCCGGTACCCGCCGCGCCGTTCAACCTCGTGGCATCACCGCACGGACCAACTTGGCAGCAGCCTTTCGTGAGTATAGACCTCGCATGGAATGCGGCGGATACCCTGGCACGGACCTACGTCGTCGAACGGAAAGGGCCGGGTGACGCTGATTTTAAGACTATGGCGGAAGTGCGAACCCTGTATTACAGGGATATGGCTATTCAGTTTGGCGCTTCTTATGCCTATCGGGTGATGGCCAGAGGGCTGGCAGGACTTTCGGGCCCGTCCAACCTTGCAAACGCTGTGGCTCCAGCCGAACCGGATCGCGAAGCGCCCGTCGTGATGTTTGTGACGCCCCAGGATGGGGATACGGTATCCGGCAACGTTTCTATCGAAGTGAGGGCTACAGATAATGTGGGGGTCCAGTACATATTTGTTTCGGGCACCGGGCTGAACTGTCAGGCTTCACAGACGACCACCTTGTCCTGCACGTGGCAGACAAGAGACCTAGCGGCAGGAACGTATGCCCTTATGGCCACGGCGCAGGATGCGCTGGGTAACTATGACTCGACCACTATTTCCGTAAACCTGCAGGAGACGGTAACGGGTGGCGGTGGTGGCAAGAGGGGCGGTGGCGGAGGCAAGGGAAGAAGGAAGTAGACTCTCCAGGTATCCGTTCTTACCAGCCGACGCCGTCCCAGAACGGAAACCAAGTTTGGATATTTGAGATGCGGGAGCCGGAGCGTTTTGTTCGCTCCGGCTTCTGTACTTCTTGATATTTGGCTTTCGTAACGCGCCCGCCATATGGGTAACGGATACACCTATACCAAGTTATGTGCGTGAATTAGAGTTCCGTACACCAGCCAATCAGGAATCCCGAATTCCCGGGACACGAATCGAACCGAGCCGGTTGTCCTGCTACTTCAAAGGGCTTTTAGATTCCTTTCGTCGGCCCTGAACCGCGTGGCCTGTCTCATGTTCGAAAGAACGAATCAGGTTGTCTTTCTGGACGCGCGTTAGAGACTTGATTTCATACTCTCTTTTCGCCGCAGAACTCCGCGTGTGGCCGGTTTCCACGTAGACCATTCTCCGGGGCTTCCGTCCCCAGAAATACCGAGCCCCGGTCCCCTCAAGATGCTGGCGGTAACGCCTCTCGATATCCGTGGTGATGCCCGTATAGAGTGATTGGTCAGAACACCGGATGATGTAAACGTGCCAGGCCCGTTCCTGCCCTCTGCCTTTGAGTTGTAGCCGGCGGGGCCGTTTCTTCTGGTGCTGGGGTAACATGCAGGGATTTTACCAAACGCGGCCCCGGCGAACGGGCACCCATGAGCCCCCAAGATTCTGTGGTCATCAAGAAATACCTAGGACGCTATTTGGGGGAGGCAGGGTGGGAAGATAGAGCATCTGAAAGGCAGGCCAGTCGTTTCGTATTCGGATGATGGGCGGCAGATATTCTGCCGGAGCCGGAAACGAGGCCTGAAAAGGGGGTTGGGGCATGAAACAGGATGCAGCTGTGCTGGACCGATACGTGGGAACGTTGAAACTGGGCGAGCCAACCAACTACCGGAATCTTACGGTCTTTCCGGTCTTCTCCGGGGAGGCGGTTGAGGACGGTTATCTGCTTCTTGACGGAGCTCTGGCGGTCAAGGGGTTTACGGTTACTGAAATCAGCGAAACGGGGAATGTCCCCGAACTGGCGGTGACGAACAACCTCGTGGCGGACGTTCTCCTTCTGGACGGCGAACAGCTTATCGGGGCCAAACAGAACCGCATTGTAAACACCACGATCATCATTGGTACGGGGCAGAAGGTGACGATTCCGGTGTCATGCGTGGAACAGGGGCGCTGGGCCTACAGGACCCGGAAGTTTTCGCCGGCTCCGGCTTCTCACCTGTATGCCGACCTTCGCAAGATGAAATCACGTGCGGTATCCAGGAACCTTCGGGAAGCACGTTCGTTCCGGTCGGACCAGGGACAGATCTGGCAGGATATCTCGGCCAAGTCCGCCCGGTTGTCGGTGGACTCACCCACCGGCGCGATGGAAGACGTTTTCAGCACGTACGAAGCAGAGCTCAAGGGCTATCAGGGGGCGTTTCGCACTTACCCGGATCAGGTGGGATTTGTCGCGGTCATCGATGGCCGTGTGGCAGGTTGTGACATCTTCGGGGTGAGGTCTGTCTTTGAAAAGAGCTTCAGGAAACTCATGCGGGGCTATATCCTTGATGCTCTGGACCAGGCACGCCCCAGGGGACCGAGGGCCCGGGGGCGGCAGGTGGCCGCCGAGTTCGAATCGGATCTGGTGCAGGGATTTCTTGCCGCCATCATTGCTTCACATAAGGAGTCCTTTGAATCGGTTGGCCACGGTCAGGACATCCGCTTCGAGGGGATGGCGATAAACGGGTTTGGTCTTACCCGGGACGAGCAGGTGATTCATCTGGCCGCTTTCGCGGATTAAGGGTTTCGCTGGCTGGCCGTCGGCGGCTGATCTGGACCCTGCGTGTCAGAACCCGGCCGGCGGCCAGTGCCATGTCTTCCGGCGCTCGTACTGTTGCTTTTGGCGGAGGATGTGGTAGAACAACCCAATGGGTCAGCGGAACATCTACGAGCGCTATACCTGGTTCGACAGTCAGGTGCGGGCCGGCAGGCACCCCAACGCCTCGAAGCTCGCGGCAAGGTTCGAGATTTCGGTCAAGACCGCCCAGCGGGATATCGAGTTCATGAGGGATCGACTTCGATGTCCCCTGGTCTACAGCACGAGCGAAAAGGGCTACCACTATGAGGCCGACGATTTCTCTCTCCCGGTCACTTACCTGTCGCCCGACGAACTTTCCTCGCTCGTACTAGCCAAGCAATTTCTGAAGGATGTGCAGGGCGATTATCTGAGCCACGAACTGGAAGCAGTGATTGGCAAGATATCATCCATTCTTGAAGACAGCGTTGAGGGGAGTCAGGGCCTGGAGAAGACGATATCCATCCATCTGGTCGGGTACGTTCCTACATCGGACCAGGTGTTTGGAGACATTCTCCGCGCCTGCATCCATAGGCAGAAGATATCCTTCAGTTATTACTCCCCCCTCTCGGACCAGTACACGAGCCGAATCGCGCACCCGTACCATCTGTTCAGCTACATGGGGACATGGCACATGATCGCCTGGTGTGAAAAGAGAGAGGGTCTCCGTGATTTTGTGCTGGCGCGAGTCCGTGACCTGGAAGTCTTACCGGAGAAGTTCAGGCGCCCACGGGAGTTCGACGTGGACGCTTACATGAACGCGACCTTCGGGCTCTTCAAGGGGCCCGCCACGGGCCAAGCGGTCCTCCGGTTTTCGCCTGAACAGGGGCGTTGGGTCAAGAACCAGATATGGCACCGGCATCAGCGGATAGAGGAAATGAAGGATGGATTCATCGAGATGATTCTTCCGGTCTCGGACTTGAACGAGATCAAGATGGAGGTCTTGAAGTTTGGTTCCGGCGTGGAAGTCCTGGAACCTGTGGCCCTTCGGGAGATGGTGGCTCAGGAGGCTGCGAAAATGCAGAGGCTCTATGAATTCCCGGCAGGCGGAGGGAAATAGGGGGCCTTCGGGTGGCCACCCTGTTCCATGGCCCTCCTACGCGCCATATCTTTGTAGGTAGCGGGAGGCATCGGAAAAAAGAATGAAGGGAGCCTTCCGGCCACCTTCACCAATGTCTTAGACGTAATTAATTTTATTATTTGCAGACCCTGTTCCCAGCACAGTCCCGGTCAGCACAGTCCGTAAGGCCATCGTCGTCGTTATCCAGGCCATCCTTGCAGGTCTTGCCTTTTCCTTCGCTTGGGGTCCTTCCGCCTTTTCCACCTTTGGTCGTCCCGCCCTGACAAATTTTTCCCTTGGTCCATCTGGCGCCGCAGACCCTGTGGGAATGCCCCGGCTCAGTTCACCCCGTTCAGGAACGAAAACGTATTTAAGGCCATGAATGAGAAACTCTTCCAAGTTGCTGATGTTGGGCCTTGCCCGTTCCGATTCGTTCCGCAGCAAGTTCGCCGCATCGGCATGAATCTCGGACGCGCTCCTGCTGAGCTGGACGGCCAGACTGTTGTGGGTCCAGTTCGCTGAACCTATCGAAACCAGCTTGAGCAATACCACCACGTCTTGGGGCATGAGAACCATGACTGCACCTCCCGTTCGCGATTCGCGATTCGCGAATTACGAACATACTCCCAGCCCCGGAGGTTGGAATCCACACATATTGGGGCCGTAACGAGGAACAAGTCTTATAGGGCTGAACCGCCTTGTATTGTATAGCGTCCCTATCTTATAGCCCGGCCTAGGACACCGCCCTTTCACGGGGCGGTAACGGGGATTCGAATCCCCCTGGGGACGCCAAGCAACTTAA
>QJVM01000246.1 GCA_003235715.1 Nitrospirota bacterium | reverse complement strand
GGCCACGCAGACGCGGATTTCCCCCAAGGGCCTGATCCCCTCGGAGCATCCTCTTCATGCTCGCCCGACTGACCAGCGCCAGCCTCCTCGGAATCGAGGCCTTTCCCGTGGAGGTGGAAGTGGATGTCACGGCACGCGGACTTCCCCATTACGCCACCGTGGGTCTGCCGGACACGGCGGTCAAGGAAAGCAAGGACCGGGTCCGGGCCGCCCTGAAGAACACGGGCTATAACTTCCCCCTGAAACAGATCACCGTGAACCTGGCACCCGCCGACATGAAGAAGGAGGGGTCCGGGTTCGACCTTCCGATCTGCCTCGGCATTGTATCGGCCGAGGGCCTCATCCCCCCGGAACGTTTTGAAGGGTTGATGATCGTGGGCGAGCTTTCTCTCGACGGTCGGATCAAACCGGTCCGGGGGGCCTTGTCCATGGCCATCGCCGCCCGGAACCTGGGGTTTCGCGCCCTGGTCCTGCCGTCGGATAATGCCCGTGAGGCCTCTGTGGTCCAGGGCATTTCCGTGTACGGGGTAAAGACGCTTCCCGAGCTGGTGGCCTTTCTGAAGGAAGAAGAAACGCTGGTCCCGGTCGAAACCGATCCATCGCAACTCATTACTCCCGTACCCCCTTACGATGTGGATTTTTCAGAGGTGCGGGGCCAGGAATACCCGAAGCGGGCTCTCGAGGTGGCCGCGGCCGGGGGGCATAATGTGCTCATGGTCGGTCCTCCTGGAAGCGGCAAGAGCATGCTCGCCAAGCGGATTCCCTCCATCCTTCCGCCCCTGACCTTTGAAGAAGCCCTGGAGGCCACTCGCATCTGGTCCGCGTCGGGGCTGATGACGGATGGAAAGGCCCTGGTTGCTTCCCGCCCCTTCCGGTCGCCGCATCATACGATATCCGACGTGGCCATGGTGGGCGGTGGCGCCAACCCCAAGCCCGGCGAGATCTCGCTGGCCCACCATGGGGTGTTGTTTCTGGACGAGGTGGGGGAGTTCCGTCGACCGGTCCTGGAAGTCCTCCGCCAGCCCCTCGAGGATCGGACCATCACCATCTCAAGGGCCGTAGGCTCCTTCTCCTATCCGGCCTCCATCATGCTCGTGGCCGCCTCCAACCCCTGTCCCTGCGGATACCTGGGCGACCGGAAACATCCCTGCACCTGCACGCCTCGCCAGGTGAGCAAGTATCGCGCAAAGATATCCGGACCCCTGCTGGATCGGATGGACATCCACATGGAAGTCCCGTCCGTGCCGTATGAAGACCTGATGAGCCGGAAAGACGCGGAACCCTCGGCGTCCATGCGCGAGCGGGTCATCGCGGCTCGCCGTGTCCAGATGGAACGCTTCAGGGGGGAGAAACGGGTCTTCTGCAATGCCCAGATGAGAGCGCGGCATCTGAAGAAGTTCTGCGTCATCCGAGACGAGGCCTCCCAACTGCTGGAAACGGCCACGGATCGCCTCGGGCTTTCGGCCCGGGCCCATTCCCGCATCCTCAAGGTGGCCAGAACCATTTCAGACCTCTCGGGACAGGAGGAAATCGGCACCGCGCAGATCGCCGAAGCCATCCAGTACCGATCCTTTGATCGGACCCGGATGCCCTGACCCGTGCGTCTCAAAGTACCGAGCCATACGTATTTGCGCAGACGGGTTCAGGCCCCCGGGAAACAGGATTCAACCCTGATTCATGGACTGAGGAGACGAGGCTTTCCGGCGGATCGCCTTTCTGGGCAAGGGCCTCGGGGGTTCACGAACCTGGTCGGGCTTGTTTGATATCGAAGCCCATCCGTTCGAAACACTTATGAACGATTCAAGGAATACACCGCCTGACGTTCCGGCCCCTTATACCCGCCGGACGTTCTGGGCCCTCTGCCTTCTGACCTTTCTCGTTTGTGCGTGGGGGACCTGGTCCATCCCGGTGCTTTCCACGAATGAAGCCCGGAGAATGGTCATCGTTCAGGAGATGGTCTCCAGCGGCAACTGGCTCATCCCGACCATGAACGGCGCACTCTACGTCACGAAACCGCCTCTCTACCCCTGGCTCGCGGCCCTCTTCGCTTCCCTGTTCCAGAGCACGGCGGAGGGAGTGCTTCGACTGCCCTCGGTCCTGAGCGCCCTGGCCATTGCAGGACTCCTCTACCGAAGGGTCGCCACCTCGGCCGGCCGTCAGGCCGCCCTGCTGAGCCTGTTCATCCTGGTCACCTGTCCCCTGTTTGTCCAGCATGCCCGCCGGGCCGAAATCGAGATGCTCCTGGCGGCCACCTGTACGGCAGCCCTGATTTTCTTTCTGGATTATCTGGAGAGCGGGAGGCAGGGTCCGCTCTATCTTTCGTATGGGTTCGTGGGGCTGGCCACCCTGACCAAAGGTCCTGTGGCTCTGCTCTTCTTTCTTCCGCCGTTACTCGTTTTCGGAGCGATCTACCGGGAGCGCCGGGTTTACGAGGGGCTCCGGTCCGCAGGGGGCTGGACGCTCTATGTTGTCGCGGCCCTGTCGTGGTTCCTTTACGTCTACCTCAAACTGGGAAGCGGGCCTTTTGCCGCGGTCATCGAGGAGGATATTGCCGGAAAGGTCGTGGACACCGTGCGAGGTGATCCTTTCTATGCCTATATCCTGAAGATCCTTGGATTCTTCGTTCCATGGTGGGTCCTTCTGGTTTTCACCCGTCCCGCCCGGTTGGGGCGGGAGGTTCTCAGGGTCCGGGAGGCCGGTTTTTTCGGCCTTTCCGTGTTGGTCCCCCTCGTGGTCATGTCACTCTTTTCGAAGAAGCAGGACAAGTACATCCTCCCCTTCTTTCCGGCCATGGCAGCTTTTCTTGGAATATGGATGGCCGCCATCCAAGCCCGTCTTACGGAAAAGTATGGAGCCAGCGTGCCTCGCCTGGTTTTTCGGGTTGTTCTGGCTCTTTGCCTTGGGTGTTTCGTCTACTTCCAGTTTCTGGAGGAGAGGGTTTTCAACCACCGTTTCGCGGGCATCCCGTCTTTTGCCGCCAGGGTCAGGGATGCGGCCGGGGAGACGCCTGCCTTCAGTTACGGTCGCGATTTCATGGAACTGGTCTACTATTACGGCAACACCCTTCCGCTCCTTAGCGAACCGGAAATAGAACGGATGATCGGAGAAAAGAAGCCCTTCTGGATTGTGGTTGAAAGTCCGCTTCAGGCACCGCTGTTGGCCAGGGGATTCTGCCTGAAAGCTTCACAGCAACCCTTTGTCAAGAAGAAACGTGAAGTGAACCTCCTCGCCAGCCCGGTGCTTTGTCAGGGTGGGACAATACCCGCGAAGGAAGAAGAGACCGTTCGATAGGAAATTCGAAACGTAGGTCTGGAAAAATTTGGCCGCGCCTAAGGTATGGACCTCGGCGCAGGGTGTTTCTCGCCGGAACAGGCATCAGCCGCCTCGCCCTCCTCCGAGGACCCGTTAACGCCCCAGAAACGCAGGAAGCGAGAGGACAGGGCCCACACAAGGACGAACAGGGCTATCACCAGAAACGAATAAACCACTGCCTTCTCGCCCGAGATGTAAAGCACATTGGCTCCCACCATGGTGGCTGGAATGGCTTCCGGGACGATTCCGATGGCTGTTCCAATAAGAAAGTCGCGGTGGGACAGGGGCAACAGGCCCAGCAGGTAATTCACATAGAATCCGGTGATGGGAAGCTGGCGGATGAGTAACACCGTTACCATCCCGTTGCGCCGCGAAACCCGGGTAAACTTCTTCAGTCGCGGCCATTTTCGGAGAACCCAGTCGTGGCCGAACCGGCGTACCACCACAAAGGTTCCCCAATACCCCAGAACCGTTCCCACCAGGGTCCAGACCAGGCCCCAGAAGAACCCGAAGGCCATGCCTCCGATGGGGCACAGGAGAAGCCTCGGCACTCCCACCGCAACCAGGAGAGCCACAAGGGGGACGAAAAATGCGGGAGCCGCCCATCCCAAGGCATTCAGTCTTTCGCTGATCTGCTGGACGTTGCCAAGCTGCTCGCGGACCGGCGGAAGATACATGATGCCAATTCCGAGGGAAAGGATGAACAGTTGGACCGCTCCCCTGAACAAGCGATCCCGCTTGCGCGGCTTCGGCGGTGGGAGTACTTCGACGGCAGCCGGGTCCGACCCGGAGGCTTTGGACTCCGGACCGGTCATCGCTCCGGTCCGGAGGCCCCTGTTATCTCCCCCTCCATCCGGCTTCCACTGATCGCGCGGGCGCGATACCATCGCATGGCAAGGCAGTCCACAATACCCCGCCACATCCGGTTGCCGACCCCGTACTTGGAAACCCCGGCCACGCGGGGACGATGATTGACCAACATTTCAATTACGGTGAACCCCTGAAGCCGGAGAATGGTGGGAAGAAACCGGTGCATGCCGTTGAAGACCAGGATGTCCCGGAGGGCCCTTCGACGGATAGCCCTATAAGTGCACCCGGCATCCGATATCTTGTCGCCGGTGATGGCGTTGCGAAAGCCGTTACCCACCCTTGAGGACAAGCGCTTGACCCAGTCATCCTCCCGCTTGCGCCGGATGCCACACACGCAGTCGACGCCCTCGCCCAGGGCCTGAAGGAAGTTCGGAATGTCCGCCGGATCATTCTGCCGGTCGCCGTCAATCGTCACAATAACCTCGCCGCGGGCAACCCGGAAGCCCATAGCCTGACCGGCGCTCTCACCGGAATTAATCCGGTGCTTCACCACGACCAGCATGGAATGTTCCTTCGCGAGGCGCTCCAGCAACGCGAGCGAACCGTCCGTGCTCCGGTCATCCACCGCAATGATCTCGTAAGGAAGCTGCAACGGGTCCACCGCACCCCGGATCTCCTGGAGCAGAAGTTCGAGATTGTCCTCCTCGTTGAAGATGGGGATGACAATGGACAGGTCAAGAGACGAAGGATTCATGAACAGTCCCTGGATCCGCTTTAGTGATAATACTCCCGGATGCTCTCACAGACATGATGGACCTGCTCCGGCGTAATATCCGGGAACATGGGGAGCGAAAGGACCTCCCGGGTGGCCGCTTCGGCTTCAGGAAACGTCCCGGGTCCAAGACCCAGTCTCGCATACGCGGGCTGAAAATGAAGCGGCATGGGGTAGTGCAATCCCGTGGCGATCTCCCGTTCCTTCAGAAAATCGGCCAGCCTATCCCGGTCGGGCACGCGGACCACATAAAGGTGGTAGACCGAGTCGCCGTCAGGCGGAGCTTTCGGCGTCACCACCTGAGCGATGCCGGCCAGGGCCTCATCGTAAAGGGCGGCCGCGGCGCGACGCCGCGCATTCCATTCATCCAGGTGTCGCAACTTGATGCGTAACACGGCCGCCTGGAGATTGTCGAGCCGGTGGTTGTACCCCTCGACCTGGTGCGAGTACTTGTCCTTGCGCCCATGGTCCGAAAGCATGGCCACCTGGTCCACGAGATCCGCATCCATTCCCGCCACAGCACCTCCATCCCCGAAACATCCAAGGTTCTTGGAGGGGAAGAAACTGAAAGACCCGATGGTGCCGATGGTCCCCAGCCTCTGGCCACGATAGGTGCCTCCCTGGGCCTGGGCCACGTCCTCGATAACGTAAAGGTTGTGTTCCTTGGCAATGGCCATGATCTCGTCCATGGGCGCCGGGAAACCATAAAGGTGTACCGGAATGATGGCCTTGGTCTTCGGGGTGACGGCTTTGCGGATGCCGTCCGGGTCGATGTTGAACGTACCCTTGCGGATATCGACAAAAACCACATCGGCACCGGCCGCCGTGATGGATTCGCTCGTGGGAATGGCTGTGTTAACCACGGTGATGACCTCATCCCCCCGACCAATCCCCAGGGCTTCCAGGATCAGCTGGGTTCCGGCCGTGCATGAGGAAACCCCGGCTGCTCTCCTCGCCCCCAGTGAGGCGGCCAGTTCTTCTTCGAAGAGTTTGAGCTCTTTCTGTTTGATATAGGCGTTCCGGTCAATGACCGAGGCGATGGCCGCATCGATCTCGGCACGAATGGGGTCGTGCATCTTCTTCATATCGACAAAAGGTACTTTCATCAGAGGGTCTCCTTAATGGAAGCAGTATCCGGCCTTAACGGAAGAAAACAGGTTATAGCATGATGGCCCGGCCTTCGTGATGCGACTTCACGGCGGCCTCGACGATCTTCAGGCTCTCCAGTCCCGCACGGGCGTCGGCCCGCGGAGCTGAACGGGTGGCCACGCAGTTCAGAAAATCCTGCAGTTCCAGGAAAAGAGGTTCAGAGGGAGGAATTTCCCGGGTCATGACCTCTCCGGAAACCGTCTTCCACGTGTCGTTGTCCAGAAGATGCTGGTTCTTATGGATCTTTATCTTGTCCTGCGACGAGGAGAAATCACAGACCAGGGTGGCCCGCTCGCCCACAATCGTCAGCAACCGCTTCTTCTCCGGGGAGAAGTAGTTGGCCTCCACGAGCGCCGGAATGCCGTCGTAATCGAGCATGATCCACGACATGTCATCCATCCCGCGCTTTAAAAGGTCGTCACACCGGGCCAAAACCTTTCGGGGGCTCTTCCCGATGTAATAATTGAATAGATCGATGAAATGAATGGAGTCTGAAATCGTCACTCCTCCGTCAGACCTCGGCCGCTTGAATCCGGAGAAACTACTCGTCATGGACTGAACCGGACCCAGTTCTCCGGAGGTCATACAATCGCGGATATAATCCGAAGCAGGGTCGAAGCGGAAGATAAATCCTACCTGTAGGATATGATTTCCCTTCGTAGCCAAGGCCACGAGCTCTTCCGCCTGTTCGGACGTCTCGGCAACCGGCTTTTCCATGAAAACGTCCTTCCCCTTCTGAAACGCCTCCTTGCAGATGGCATAATGGCTTGGTGCCGGCGTCACCACATCCACGGCATCCACCCGGTCAAGGAAGTTTCGATAATCGTCCGTAATATGGTCTTCACGGATTCCGAGTTCGAGGCATTTCTTTCGGCCCGCCTCGGAAGTTTCCGCGATGTAAAGATCCACCTGGAGGTTGCGCAGGAC
>QJVM01000099.1 GCA_003235715.1 Nitrospirota bacterium | reverse complement strand
GATGAGGGAAACCACGAGCGCGTAAATGCAAAGAGACTCGATCAGAGCCAGACCGATGATGAGCACGGTCTGAATCTTTCCGCCGGCGGACGGGTTCCGGGCCACGCCTTCAACGGCCTTGCTGAGGCCCATGCCCTGACCCAGCGCTGCACCAAAGGCTCCGAGTCCGATCGCCAGAGCGGCGGCAAAGTAGCCCATGGAATGAAGCGCTGTGTCACCACCCTCGGATGCAAACGCGGTGGAGGCCAGCGCGAGCAGCGCGGTCACTGCGAAAAAGATGCTTTTCTTCATGGTGTGTATCCTCCTTTCTTCGAGAATTTATCCTGCAAATCCTGATCAGTGCGCGTGTTCGATCGCGCCTGCCAGGTACAGAACGCTGAGCAGTACGAATACGTAAGCCTGGATAACGCTTACCAGCGTTCCCAGAGCCAGAATGGCACTCGGGACAATCCACGGCGACAGCACGCCGAGAATCGCCAGGATGTAATGCTTGGCGGTCATGTTCCCGAAAAGCCGGACCGAAAGCGTGAGCGGCCGGGCCAGATGGCCGATCAACTCAATGGGGATCATCAGAGGAGCCAGCCACATGATGGGGCCCGTGAAATGCTTGATATAGCCGAGTCCGTGGTGCTGAATCCCGAGGACATGGGTGTACAGGAAAACAGGAATGGCCAGGGCCAGTGTTGTGTTGAGATTTCCCGTGGGCGCGCCGAATCCCGGGACAAGCCCGAGAAAATTCCCGAGCAGAATGAAAAGACCCAGAGAGGCGATGAGCGGAAAGACGTGCTTGCCGTGCTCTCGACCCATGGCATCGTCGAGAAGGCCCACGAAGACGTCCAGCACGGATTCGATGAAGTTCTGGAGGCCCGCCGGCTTCAGGGCCATGGCGCCCCGGACAGCGAGGGCCACCGCAAGGAGGATGCCCATCACGAGCCAGGCATGGGTCACGTAGAGCGGTATCCCGTGAATGTAGTGAAAAAATTCAAAAGGTTCCTTCATTTATTGAATGTCCCCCTCGTGCCAGCGTGATGGCCCGGTAAACAGAAAAACCACCCGGGAAAAACGCCGTATGATACTTGCGGTTTTTTTCGGCTGTCAAGGCGGAAAGGCCCATTTTTCGGTCTTTTTGTTATTTGTTTTTCTTATGAAGTTATGGCGGCCCTCCGGGGACGGAGGGAGAGACGCTAATCGTGGTTGTCCGGGTGCCTAAAAATCCTGTCTATCAGAAAATTTCTTGACACGAAAAAAAAGTAAATGGTAAAAACTCTGGGCTTGCGTGAGGGGGAGCTCTTTTTAATCCGTACATTATATAGTTGCCCGGTATCTGCTTTTGCGATTCTGCATCAGGCAGGAGCCCTAATTCTGCGTCTGGAGGCACATCTTGAAAACCGGCACCTTTGAACGAGGTACGCACCCACCCGACAGTAAGGAATTCACCGCTGCAAAACCGCTTGTCACCGCCAAGGTTCCCAAGCGGGTCATCATTCCGCTCAGTCAGCACATCGGCGCGCCCTGCCAGAGCAAGGTCCAGGTGGGCGATACGGTTAAGAAGGGCCAGGTCGTCGGACAGGCGGATGCCTTTGTCTCGGCCCCTGTTCATGCCACGGTCTCCGGAAAGGTCGTGGCCATCATGCCGTATCCGCATACGCTGGGCCGGGACGTCCCGTCGGTCGTTATCGAGAACGATGAGAAGGAAGAGTGGGTTGACGGATTGACGGAAAATCCCGACTACCTGTCCCTGGATGCCGAGGCTATGAAGGCCAGTGTGCGGCAGGCCGGGATCGTAGGGATGGGCGGAGCCACGTTTCCCACCCATGTGAAGCTTTCTCCGCCCAAGGAAAAGAAGATCGAATGCGTCATTCTGAACGGGGCTGAATGTGAGCCGTATCTGACCGCGGATCACCGGATGATGATCGAGGAGGCCGACGAGGTCGTGGCCGGTCTCAAGGTCCTGATGAAGATTGTGGGCGTGGATCGGGGTTATATTGGAATAGAGGAAAACAAGCCGGATTCCATCAAGTCCATGGAAGAGGCCTGCAGGAACGAACCCTCCATCGAGGTCTACTCCCTTCACACCAAGTATCCGCAGGGCGCCGAGAAGATGCTGATCAAGGCCATCGTGGGCCGGGAGGTGCCGGCCGGCGGTCTTCCCATGGATGTCGGGGTGGTGGTCCAGAATATCGGGACGGCCGTCGCCATCTACGAGGCGGTCCGTTACGGCCGTCCGCTGGTCGAACGGGTCGTTTCGGTGACGGGCCGCGGCATCAGCGAGCCCAAGAATCTTCGGGTCCGGATCGGCACGCCGTTGTCCTCGCTCATCGAGGAATGCGGCGGTTTCAAGTACGACAGCGGCAAGGTCATTGCCGGCGGACCCATGATGGGGATGGCCCAGTCCAATCTCGACGCGGCGGTCATCAAGGGGACCTCCGGGGTGCTGGTCCTTTCGCCGGAGGAGTCCGAAACGCCACCCCACGGCCCCTGCATCCGGTGCGGCCGGTGCATTGATGTCTGCCCCATGGGTCTCCAGCCGGCGATGCTGAGCGTTCTGGCAGAAGCGGGAATGTATGAAGACATGAAGGAATACGACCTTATGAACTGCTTCGAGTGCGGGACCTGCGCCTATGTCTGCCCGTCCAAGAGGCCCATCGTCCAGTGGGTAAAGCTGGCGAAGATGAACCTGGCCCAGAAGAAATAGGTCAGGGGTTTGAGCAGGACGCCTGCGGCGCCCGGCACGGAAAATACGCGTAATTTTACGTAACCCGGAGTGACGAATGAGTGAAGCAGCCCAGCATCAACTGATCGTCTCGGTCAGCCCTCACATCAAGAGTGAAGAAACCGTCTCCCAAATCATGTGGACGGTTTCCGCGGCCCTTCTGCCCGCATTCCTCGCCTCGGCCTATTTTTTCGGTCCCAGGGGGCTCATCGTGCAACTTGTGACCATTGCCTCCTGCCTGGCCTTTGAGGCCTTTTCCCAGAAGGTGGTGAACAAGCCTGTTACCCTTTCGGATGGAAGTGCCTTTCTCACCGGTCTTCTGCTCGCGTTCAACCTGCCCGCCAACATCCCCCTCTACGTACCGATCGTCGGTTCCTTTGTGGCCATTTCCATCACCAAGCATCTTTTCGGCGGTCTGGGATACAACATCTTCAACCCGGCTCTCGTGGGGCGGGCCTTTGTCCTCATCTCCTGGCCCAGGCAGATGACGACCTGGATGGCACCGGTGTCTTCGTTCACCTCCGTGGACGTGGTCTCACAGGCGACGCCCCTGAATGTGGCCAAGCTGGACGGGATGGCCAAGTTGCTCGAGCAGTTTGACGGGAGCAAGATTCAACTGTACAAGAGTCTCCTCATGGGGCAGATTTCCGGGTCTCTGGGCGAGACCTCCGCCCTGCTCATCCTGATCGGCGGTCTCTTCCTGTTGTTCAAGAAATACATCACTTGGCACGTCCCGGTTCCGTTCATTGCGACAGTGGTCATCGTCGCCCTGGTCACTGGTAATGATCCGGTGTTTCACCTTCTGGCCGGCGGTCTCATGCTCGGGGCCTTCTTCATGGCCACGGATTACGTCACCGGCCCGGCCACACGGAGAGGCCAGATTGTCTTCGGCGTGATGTGCGGCCTGCTGACGATGCTGATTCGTCTGAAGGGGGGCTACCCCGAGGGCGTCATGTTTGCCATCCTCATCATGAACTGTTTTGCCCCGCTTCTGGACCGGCGCCTTCGCACCACGACCTTCGGGGCGGTAAAGAAGAAGGAGGCCTCCACATGAGCGAGCAGGAAACGAAAAAGGCCCAGATGGGGGGGAAAGACATGTTCAGCATCGTCGTAAACCTCGTAGCCATCTATCTGGCGGGCGGACTGATCATTGCCGGGGTGTACGCCTGGGCCTCGCCCATCATCTTCAAGAACAATAAGGAAATGCGGGAGAAGGCACTTAAGGCGATGATGCCCGAGGCGGAAACGATCACGCCCATAGGGGCCTGGTGGCCGCATAAGAAACATGCGGAGTACCTCGAGGCCAAATCGGGCGGGGAGACGGTCGGATACGTGGTGGAAACCCTCGGCAAAGGCTATTCAAGTTTCATCAGTACCCTGATCGCCCTGAACAAGGATCTGGTCGTTCAGAAGATTGATATCCTGCACCACGCCGAGACCCCGGGGCTCGGTGATGAGGTGGAAAACCCAAAATGGAAAGGCCAGTTCTCGGGCAAGACCTTGGGGCAGCTCAAACTGGTCAAACAGGAGGGTACGGAATACATACAGGCCGTCTCCGGAGCGACGATCTCGAGCCGGGCGGTCACGGATGACAATGGCGGTGGCGGAGTCCGCCCGGCCGTCGAGATGTTGAAGGAAGCTCTGGCAGGTCATCCACCGGAAAAGCCGGAGGGTGCCAAGGGAGGAGGAGGGCACTAATGACAAACTGGCAACTGATCAAAAACGGAATTTTCGCCGAGAACACCATCTTCAAGCTGGCCATCAGTCTCTGCCCGTCCATTGCTGTGACTAACAGCGTGAAGAACGGGTTTGTGCTGGGCATTGCCGTGCTATTTGTGCAGACCATGGTGAACGTGACTGTTTCCGCCATGCGGAACATCATCAATTCCAAGATCCGGATCCCGGTATTTATGCTGGTGATCTCCGGCTGGGTTACGGTTGTAGACATGATCGTGGCGGCCATGGCCCCGGAAGCCTATAAGCAGATCGGGCTCTACATCCAGATCATCGTGGCTTTTGCTTCCATCTTGGCCCGTGCCGAGGTCTTTGCGAGCAAGAACACGTTTGTCCCGTCCATGTTCGACGGCATAGGAATGGGAATAGGCTTCATGGTGGCGCTGGTCATCATCAGCTTCTTCCGGGAACTGCTAGGGCGGGGAAGCCTTTGGGGCTTCGCGTTCGTGGACTTCAAGCCGCTGCTCATCATGATCATGCCGGCCGGCGGATTCTTTGCGGTAGGCATCCTGATGGCGTTTTTCAACTGGATGGAACTTCGGGGCGGCAAGGCTCCGTCTCATCACTGATAGGGGGAGGTTGCCATGGATTTCGTCAAACTGCTCGAGCTCGTGATTGCGGCCTCGCTGATCAACAATTTCGTGTTCACCCGATTTCTGGGTCTCTGTATCTTCTTCGGGGTGTCAAAGAAAATGGAGACCGCCGTGGGCATGAGCATCACGTTCACCATGGTCATGGTGGTGAGCGCCGCCGTCAGCTGGCTCATCTACACGTACCTGATGGTGCCCTATGAGCTCACGTTCCTGAAGATCATCATCTTCATAGGGGTGGTGGCGGCTCTGGTGCAGGCCTCTGACACGGTTATGAGGAAGATATCCCCCGTGCTTTACTACAAGCTTGGTGTGTACCTTGCACTGATTGCGACGAATTGCATCATCATCGCGGTCCCGCTCATCAATTCGGGAGAGGGATATAACTTTATCGAGAGCCTGTTCTTCGGTCTGGGCTCCGGTCTCGGTTTCTCCCTGGCCCTGATCATCATGGCCAGCATCCGGGAGAAGCTGGAGCTGGCCGATGTCCCGGCTCCTTTCAGGGGAATGCCCCTGGCTTTTGTGACGACGGGGCTCATTGCCCTGGCGTTCACCGGTTTTGCCGGATTGATCACCCTTTAACCGGACTCCTCCCGGGTGTGCCGGGGACGAGTCCGCTTGTCCGTAAACAACGAATCAGGGCTTCGAGGTGAATTGAACTCATGGAAACATCCCATCTGGTTTCAGACGTTGTGGAAGTCGTGTGGGCCGTCATCGTCCAGGTCGCCCATTTCATCCCCCTGCCAAGCGTGGGTGTGGGGGGCGGGATTGAGGCCAGGGAGACGGTTGAATTCTTGCCGCTGGTGAAACTGACCGCCGCCTTCGTGGCGGGGCTTGCAGGCATCTTCGGCCTGGGCCTGGCCATCACGGCCAAGAAGTTTGCCGTGGAGATGGACCCCCGCATCGAGCATGTGAAGGAAGTGCTGGCCAACGCGCACTGCGGAGCCTGCGGCTATGCCGGATGTTCCTCCTATGCGGAGGCCGTGGTGACCGACCCGAGCGTCCCTGTTAACCTCTGCGCGCCGGGCGGAGACAAATGCGCCGAGGCTGTGGCCCGGATCACGGGCAAGGTGGCCGAGAAGACCGAACCGAAGATCGCCCGCCTTTTCTGCCAGGGAGGCGCGGCGGAGAGCACGCGGCGCTTCAAGTATGAAGGGGTTATGGACTGTCGTGCCGCCATCATCGCGGCCGGCGGCGACAAGACCTGCATCTACGGGTGCCTCGGTTACGGGTCCTGCGCCCGGGCCTGTCCGTTCAGCGCCATCACGATGAGTGATGACAACCTGCCCGTCGTGGACCCGGACCGGTGTACGGCGTGCGGCAAGTGTGTGAGTACCTGCCCGAAAATGGTCCTGGAACTGGGGCCCATGGCCTCACAGGTGGTGGTCAGTTGCCATTCCAAAGACAAGGGGCCGGTGGTCCGAAAGGGGTGCCGTGTCGGGTGTATCGCCTGCGGAACCTGCGTGAAGACGTGCCCGTATGAGGCCATCACGCTTGAGAACAATCTGGCCCGGATCGATTTTTCAAAATGCCAGGTGTGCGGACTCTGTGTGCGGAAGTGCCCCACCCAGGCGATCCGGGACTACCTGCCGGAGCGGGAGACCGCCTATATCACGGACAAGTGCAACGGATGCACCATCTGCCAGAAGGTCTGCCCGGTCAATGCGGCTTCCGGCGAGATCAAGAAGAAACATCACATCGACGAGTCGCGTTGCATCGGATGCGGAATCTGCGTGGTCAAATGCCCGAAGAAAGCCATCATCGGGACGTTCCGCGCATCGCGCAAGAGCCCCGTTCCCATGGAAACAGCAGGCGTGGCCTGATTTCCCCCTTCCGGAGGGGATATAAGACGCTGTAATAGCCAAACTTTCTCCCGCCCCCCTGAAGCGGACTTCAGGGGGGCTTTTTGTCGAGGGTGCGTTTCCGAGGTGCGACGGTTTGCCTGTTCCGCAAGAATCCATTGATATT
>QJVM01000049.1 GCA_003235715.1 Nitrospirota bacterium | reverse complement strand
TACAGATGCTCCGGGGCTATACGTTGGAAGGGCAGAACAAGAAAGTCGCCTACGAAGTTGAAGTTGGGGAGGAGGGTGAAAGAAGTCACGGGATCGTCTATGCCACAAGCAGCCTGGATCACCAGGGTTTTTCCTATTTCAGAGACAAGGAAGGTTATTCCCTGCTGGTCATGCTCTATGACAAGTCGGGCGAGGAAGAATATGGTGCTTTTGTTCCCCTCCAGAGCTTCAAGCAACCGGACGATAGTTACATATATGCATCGGGAAGCCGCGCAGGGCCTGATTATTTCCCCTTCCCGGGAGAACCGGTTGAGGCCAAATTTCTGCTCAAACTCGAATATCTCCCTGCGGTCCTGACCGAGAGGGAGGGCTATGTAAAAATAAGAATCATTTCTCTTCCGATTGAGGACGACTCCATCATATCGCCCGGGGAACCAAATCCGGACGATCCGGCCCTTGCTTTTCATCGCGGGGACGGTGCCGAGACGGAAAAGGTCCCGGAGGCCCCTCCGGGTTATGAAGTAATGTGGAACAAGAATGGGGAGACGATCCTGGTGCCTATTGCTTATGAGGGGGAGGTTTCCGTAGGCGATAAGTTTGATACGGGCGAATATGGCTTTGCTATTGAGGAGGTTCGGTACTGGGTAAGCATGGATGTGAAACATGAACCCGGTCAACCTTTTGTACTCGCCAGCCTTTGGGTGAGTTTGGGTGGAATGGTGATCACCATGATAGGAAGGATGAAGAGAAGAAAGCCTCAGGTTATCGGTGACAGGTTGTCAGTGAAGGGATTAGAAGCGTCAGACGGAGATGGTAAACGGGACGTACAGAGGGATCCGGATTCCGAGGTCGGTGCTCGGGGCTAACCGGGCACGGACTGCTATTGTCTGTAGACTACTTCTATTGAGGTGAAACTATGAAGCCTGAAATGATGCTTTTCTGGATAGCGGTGGGCCTGTATGGGATAAGCGCCTTTTCTTATCTTTTTGCGCTCATGGCGAAAAACGACAAACTCTTTTCAATTGGCCTGTACAGTGCTCTGGCCGGGTTCGTCCCCCATGTGGCGGTTATTGTGATGCGATGGATCGAGACGGGGATCAGCCCGTTCTTTACCATCTCTGAATCACTTACCTTCGGCGCGTTCTGCTCCATGCTTATCTTTCTGGTCTTTCAGTTCACCAACAAGAAGGTGAGGCTCCTCGGCGTGCTGGTCGTCCCGGTGGCTTTCATTCTCATGGGATGGGCCGGCACTCTGCACAAGGATGCCGTGGACCAGGTGGCCCCGGCGCTCCAGAGTGGATGGATCTGGGCTCACATCATAGGAGCGGCCACGGGGTTTGGCGCTGTTTTGTCCGCGGCGGGCTTTGGTCTCGTGTATCTTATCAAGGAGAAGGCTTCCGGCGGCATTTACGACCGGTTGCCGGACCTTCAGTCCCTTGATCTTCTTGGCTACCGGTTTGTGTCGGGTGGTTTCATTATGTATGGGCTGATGATCGTGTCCGGTGCCTTCTGGGCCAACCAGGTCAAGGGCAATTACTGGGGTTGGGACCCGGTTGAGGTCTGGTCTCTGGTATCGTGGCTGACCTACGGAATTTACCTGCACCTCCGGGTTACCTTCGGGTGGAGGGGCAGGAGACTTGCCTGGTATGCCATTCTGGCCATGCTGTTCATGATCATCAGCTACTGGGGTATTCCGTTCAGTATGGAAACGTTTCACACGGGGTTCAGGATAGAGCATTGATAGGGGCAGCATTCAGTAAGGACAGACATCAGCATTCAGCGACCAGCTTTAAGCAATCAGCTTTCAGTGTTCAGCCATAAGGTTGGTGATATGCGCGACTTCAAGACCTTGAAGGTTTGGCAGAAGAGTCACGTGTTGGCGGTTTCCCTTTATAGGGTTACCGAATACTTCCCAAGAGAAGAGATCTATGGTTTAACGAGTCAGGTGCGCAGGGCGGCCGTTTCAATCCCGGCCAATATTGCCGAGGGCTGCGGTAAAGACAGTGAGGCGGAATTTGACCGTTACTTGCAGATTGCGGGCGAGGTCAGTGAAATTAAGAAGATGCTGACGACATTACTGAAAAAGATCCGTTCACGGTCAGAACCTAATGGCTAAAGGAGAAGGACTTATTGTTTGCCACTTTTTTTGGCTGAAGGCTGACCGCTAAGAGCCGATCCCTGCCGTTATGAAAATTTGCTTCATCTTCCCTCCCCTACCTTTTGGGTGGACGCCGGTGGCGCCCCCGAGTCTGGAGTACCTGGCGGCTTTGACCCGCAGGGCTGATCCGAGTATTGAGATCGAACTAATCAGCGCGAGCGCCATGCCTGACGCGGTCGACAAAATCGAATGCGACCTTGCCGGCATCAGCATTCTCACGCCGACGGCCGTGGGCGGTTACCGGATTGCTGAGAAACTCCGGGCCAAGGGCATCAAGGTGGTGTTCGGCAATATGCATGCCTCGGCCATGCCGAACGAGGCCAAGTCTTACGGGGATGCCGTGGTCATTGGCGAGGCTGAGTCAGTCTGGCCGCAGGTGTTGAAGGATTTCCGGTCCGGAAACCTGAAACCCTTCTATTTTGGCGAACAGATCCCGCTGGATGACTTGCCGACCCCCTTGTACGGGCTTCTGGGTGGCCGGCGGAAACATCAGTTCCGGATCGTGAGCACTTCCCGCGGATGTCCGTACAACTGCACGTTCTGTTCGGTGAAGCCCTTCTACGGGCCGAAGATCCGGTTTCGACCCATCGAGCATGTGGTTCGGGATGTGGGCGCCATCCCTGAGAAAATGTACATCAACGGGGACGAGAACATCTGGTGGGAAGGTCATGAGCAGCGGGCCACCGACCTTTTCAACGCCCTTCGGGGAAGCGGAAAGAGATGGATGGGGTTTGCGAGCCTTCGGCCGATTCTATCGCCCGCTGGCAAGAGGATGCTCCATGCGGCCCGGGAGAGCGGGATGCTTACCGCGTGGGTGGGCTGGGAGGCCATGACCGATGAAGGTCTCAAGGCCTATGGCGCCAAGGGAAAGGTGGGGGAAGACCGCGAGGCTGCCGTACGCACGATTCGGGACCACGGCATCGATGTATCGATATTTTATATCCTCGGAGGACGCGACGATTCGCTGGATGATTTCCAGAAATCTGTTGAACTCTGCGACAGGCTTGGAGTAAGCATGCATCCGTCGCTGGTTGTTCCGTACCCGGGAACGAAGCTTCGGGAACAATACGGGCCTTACCTGTACAGGGATATGGGATGGGAATATTACAATGGGGCCTATGCCGTGTTTGAGCATCCGGACCCGGGGATGATGCCGGAAATTCGCGAGGAACTCTTCTACAAGACGTCTTTGCAGGTTCTCAGCCTGCGCAGAGTGCTCAAGCACATGGTCAGGATTCCAGGCAGAGCCTTCCCCCATGCCCACCTTATTTCTCTCATGTCCCAGATTCCCATCCAGCACGGGTACAAGCTGGCATACAAGAAATGGAGAAACGAGCAGGAAGAGTTGCGGGAAAAGAGGGGAGCGGTCGGAATTGAAGAACCCTCCGCATGCGATTCCAAGAGACCCGATGCAGGACAGTCTGGATAGGTTTGTTTTGAGCGAGGCCCCTGTGCGGGACTTTCTGTTCCTTATACGCTTCCACCTGATATTCCTCGCTTCGGAATACTTGCATCTCCCTAACGCGGACCTAAGTGCCCGATCTGCCTGTAGCGTTCACAGGATGAGATGGAAAAGGTCATGAGTTCGGTGAAGCACGACGAAAAACGGCCCATTCTGGG
>QJVM01000142.1 GCA_003235715.1 Nitrospirota bacterium | reverse complement strand
TTTTTTTTCAGGGCCAATGTCGCCCTTCTTAAGTGCCCTTTTTCCGCCACTCGCAGAATCCGCATCGCCGATTCTTCTCTGTATCGGTTTCTTCGAACCTCCCATTGAAGGTTTGCGCATTCTTTCCATTCACGTACGGTCCACAGCCAATTCTGAACTCGCCCAAAAAAGAGGCCTGCTCTCGATAAGGGAGCAGGCTGTGTTAAAGAAGCTCTCTGCCTCCGATGAGGAAACCAGTAGCTTTAAAGCATCAGCTCTGCTTCTTCGGCAACTCGGCTGTCCTCTCCAGATATCCCCATCGGCAAGCATCATCCGCTGACCGAAACAGACCTGGCTACTGGACCCGCAGCTTTGTGCCCCCCGGTTTCCCGGGGTTTACCTTTTCGGAAACAGTGAAACTAATTCACCATTTATGTACCTTTGCGGACTAGGACACGAAAAAACCTCCTAAATTGGTTACGGCGCAACCTGTAACACGCTCCGCTCGGCGCTTCTGCACGTCCGTTCGCGGGCGAGGCCCTTCGGACTTCCCCCTCGCCCCGCTACCGCAAGGAAAAAAAGAACCACCAGATTCATCACTTCTCTGGCGGCTCGGCGGACGTATCGCTACAAACTTTTGCGTCAAACGACTTAGTCCCGTTGCTCTGCGTCCCGCAGTTTCCTGCGGTTTGCTCTGAGCAGAATCAAATATGGTAAATGGACCGCTATTTCCGCGTTTCCTCCCTGAACCAAGCCAACGCCCGAGTATCCGGCCATTGGAAACCTAGAAAATTTTTTTCCACGAACGAATAAAACCTTATCGGTACTGAAAAAACAGACTTAAATAGGGTGTTTTGAGCCGCTGCTTGGCGTCCGGGCAGCTTATACGCCGGTACTGTTTTTTATGGTTGCTGGGTCAATGATTCGAACGACCTATCCATATAACCCAGATAGCCATCGGCCGAGGGTTTCCAGAAGTTATCCATAATATTAAGGGGTTACGAGACCGAGCCCGTAACCCCTTAATCTACCCTTTTGCTGGCTGGAGCGTTCTTTAAAAGGTCTTCAAGCAAGCCGACAAACTGATTCGCCTCGACATCCTATCTGCGACACTTCGAGGACATCCATCTCGATAGGTACCCCAAACATACGAACGGATCACCATAAGTCCATTCGTGAGTTACTAGCCGGAGTCAGCAAAGGAGACCCCGGCCATCGGCCCGCTAGTGGTTCCAGAACCTATTCATGGGATGTCGGATGACAAACCGCACATCCGATTTCCTCATGCTCCATCATCATACCTTCAGGACCATCCTTGCCGTGACAATTGGCGCACGCAACATTTTTGTGCTCAAGCATCATCTTCTCGCTAAGTGCCCCGCCCCGCTTCTTTAACTGTTTCGCCGTACGCACGGCATCCTGGGCTCCATCATGGCATATCATGCATTCTATGCCCTCGTGTTCCATCATCATCCCTTTGGGTCCGCTTTTCCCGTGGCAGTTCGTGCAATCCATGCCGATGTGTTCCATGATCATGCCGCCCTCTTTTCCAGAGGCCGCCTTGTCGGAGCCACAAGCAAAAGAAAACGGCAATGCAATGAAGAGCAGGACCACCATTGTTTGAATGTGCACTTTTCCAATCATACCGTTCCCCTCCTTTGCCTTGAGAGATGAGTTTGAATCCATGGTACGCTCATAGGGGACGGGGTTCAAGTTTCAATCATCAGGTAATCTTTCGCCCCCGTATACCCCTCGAACGCGCAGTGACCCGTCATTTCTCACGCTCCCCGGTGACCAGGGGTAATACCTATGGGAATGTAACAAACAACCCTGTCCGGGCTGACCAACCAGTAAGGCTGGGTTCCGCACCAGTAGAAACGTCGCGTCAAGCGGGACAGAATGTGTCCTCTTCAGCTAAAGCCAATTCAGGCTTCATCCTTTTGTCCAAAGGCGGATGTCTAAGGTCGCCTCTATAGGCAGTTTCAGCAGTAAAGGCTCAGGCTCAACCGTACAGGAGAATCGTCTACGTTCCACGCCCCCTTCTTTCCTGCCTGGCTCGGTGCCCATGGCTAGAGGTCCCTTTTAAGGTCGTGGCCTATAGTCCCAAGTATGCCAGTGATAGGCATAGAATATGCGTCCCGATTTACCGTTTCCTTCCATTAGGTTTCATGGTATGAAAGAGTTAAAGGAGGGTTTAGAGAATTATCATGCTCTTGGGGGGCTTACAGGTGGAAACCTAACAACATTACCGGACGACGTTCAGCAAATGGAGGTGAGACGAATGGAAAAGAATATTGTTGATGTCATCGTTCACATCGATGAGACCTTAGGCCATGACCAACTTCAAGCGCTGGCTCAAAGCGTACGGGAACTGGATGGGGTGGTCTCCGCAACCTTTCGGGATGCGCAGCCCCATATGATGATCGTCAACTATCACCCTGAGAGGACAAGTTCGTCTGCCATACATGACCTCGTAGTAGAGAAAGGACGGGTTCACGCAGAACTTGTGGGGTTATAAGACAACAGGACTTTCTAGTCGTCGCAAGGAATGTCCCTTGAAACCCTCCACAGGTTTCCCGGACTCAGGAGGTGGCTTTCAGGTCTCCCCTCGTTTACTGGGTCCGGGAACGCCTGTGCACCGCACCTTCTCTTTGCTTCATGGTGCAATAGGTCCAGAACAACTATGAGTACCGAACAAGGGACCGGTTACGCCATCACCGCCCAGTCCATATTAATGAACGCGTTCAACAGCTTAACGTCTTTATGCAGCAGGTCGACAATCACCCGCATCAGATGCCGGATCGACAGAATTGCGATAACCTTGCCACCATGATCGATCATGGGGAGATGCCTCAGATGCATCCTTGACATGAATTCAAAGGCTTCGTGCACATTCATTTGTCCGGGCCTGACCGTGTGCGGCTGCCGCGTCATCACGAGACTCACGGGGGTGTCCAGGGCTGACATTCTCTCGGCCACAACGTTTCTTAGGAGGTCACGTTCGGTAAAGATACCCACGAGTCGGTCTTTCTCAACCACGACAACGGCTCCGACACCGGCATCGGTCATCTTTTCCACGGCACGCATCACACTTTCATCCGGGGATACAGAAACAGGGGGAATTCGGGCTATCGAGAGGAGATCCATAACATACCTCCTTTCCATCTCGTACAAAAGATTCTGTACGGATCATATGAGGTTTGCAGAGGGTTAACCGGTTCAGCCCAGATGTTGTGTTCCCAGAGTCGGACGTCCAAAAGTCTGATATCTTTAAGCCACGTATATCACGCAGAACGCCGTCTGTCAAACACGGTTCTGGACATCAAATTCAACATATCAGGTGACAGGATACGCCGAGGTAAATGATAGCGCGCATCTGAAGGTAGAGCGCCAGACTGAAGATTCAGATGGGCATTTCCAGGCCGGACTCTTTCCTTTTGTCCTCCTGAAACTGATAGGCTATTTTCATGAAGATTCGTCAGTTCGTCTCCGTCTTTGTGCTTTTAGCCCTTGCCGCTCCATCGAGCGCCCCCGCACTGTCTGTTGGCCTGAACAGGCTCCCCGGTGAAATCCTGGAATATCGTATCCGCTGGGGAATCATTCCGGCAGGAAAGGCGGCCCTTTCAGTGGTCGGCGCTGATGACGGCAGTATCCGTTTCCGGGCCACAGCAGAATCCTTGCCGGCGCTGGACTTGATCTATCCCGTCAGAAACTTCATGGAATCCACGATACACCCCCCTGGAATAACGGCAGCCCGGTATTACAAAAAGGTAAAGGAGGGCTGGGGTAAAGCAAGAGAAGAAGAAGTCGTCTTTGATCCGGAAGCCGGCCTGGCCCGTCACTTCAAGAACGGAAAATTACGCCGCGAAGTCCAGGTGCCACAGGGAGTTCAGGATCCACTGTCTTGCCTCTACTGGTATCGCACACAGGATATAGAACAAAGCATTCCCATCTATCTCGATATTGCCGACGGCTCAAAGCTCGTGAGAGGCTCCGTATCCGTTCTTGGTCGAGAACGAGTAGACACACCCGCTGGAACCTTCGACACGGTGATTATCGAGCCCCGGATGGAGGGCATAGGAGGCGTATTCAAGAAAAGCCCCGGGGCCCGGATCCTGATATGGCTCACCGACGATTCCTGGCACAGACCGGTGAAGCTGCAGAGCGAGGTCATCATTGGAAGTTTTACTGTGGAATTGACCAGTATCCGTTCCGGTTCTTGAGACGGTTCGCCACCAAAGCCGGAAGAGCCTCCAGGAAGAAATCAAATCATACCTGATCGCCCTCACCGGACCCGCGGATGCGTCGCCGTTCAAACTCCTCGGCAGTCCTGATAAGCCAGGCGCCAATGGTCCGTGCTGCTTCAGGCTGCATCACGAGCCCCACCATGGATTCCCTCACGACAAGACCCTGCTTGGGTTGACGTTCCACTTCCCGGGCTGTGCCATTCTGTTGATCAATCTCAAGCATCACGCTTTCAGGGGTTTCTGCCCTCTCAACAACTAGGTCGCAACAGACCAGTCCCTGAGGCGTGATGCCTCCCCAGACTCCTGTCACGGGAATGGTCTTGTATTCCGGCGATTTCTTGAAAAAAACCCTAACGTTTTGCATCACAACCTCCTTTTTGGGGCTCTTGATCAAAAGTATAGCCCGTCAGGGACAGATGCGCCCTTCTGCATTTCGCTCCCTCCTCCAGATATTCCCGCAAGAAGGGTGCAAACAGTTTTGTTCATTGACCCGCCTAACATCCTATCTCTCGCCAAGTAATTTGAGCGTCTCCTCGAGCGACGGGATACCCCCCCTTCCCCCCACAGACCGACATTTCAGGGCCGCGAAGGCTGAGGCAAAACGTAGTGTCCGCTTCAAGTCCCATCCCTGAAGAAGGCCGTAAACATATCCCCCGTGAAAGACATCCCCGGCACCGGTCGTATCCCTAACCGTCACCGGAAACGAAGCCTGGCATAAGACATCGCCCCCTGAAATCGTGAGACTGCCCCGGCCTCCCAAAGTAACCGTCAGGACCCCCGGAAATCGCCCGGTCATTTGTTCCCGAAAAGCTTCGACTCGACCATCGAACCCGAGTCCCTTTGCAAACTCCTCCGACCCGACCACGTAGTCGCAAAGCGAGCATAGTTCAAGCATTCCGGGCCGCAATCGCCCCGCGTCCACCATGACGGGAATGCCGACGCGGCGCGCCAGGGCCGCCGCATGCAGGGAGGCCTCAACCATAAGGCCATCCAGAAGCAGAAACCGGGCCCCTTTCAGAAAGGACTCGGGAATTTCGTCAGCATCAAGGGGCTTTGCGGTTGTACGGGTCCAGAAGATCGTGCGGGTCTGGGCCGAGGCGTCTATTGCGATAAAAGCCTTCTGCGAGGTCGCTCCGGCCCGGACCTTCAGATATTGAATATCCAGCCCCTCATTCCTGAGGGAGTCGCGAATCCGTGTTCCTGATTCATCTTCGCCGCATACGCCCGCGAAACGGCAAGGCACCCCAAGGCGACTGAGGGAGACCAGGGCTGTGGCCGCAGGCCCTCCCCCTTGCTCTGACCATTCCCTTGCTTCGGCCTTGGTATCGGGGTTTGGATAGGCATCCAGAACACCAAGATAGTCCCACGAACACTGTCCCATACCGCAAACCAGGAGAGGCCCCATCGGCGGATCAGAATTTGAAGTTCGCTCGCTCATCCGCTTGCTGGCCCTTTCGGCCAAGCCTGAGCCCAAAGTTACCGCAACAGAACGACTGGTCCGACCGGTTTGCAGCCCAGGGACCTCTTAAATTATTCTTTACTGAATAAATCATGGCTTGAACCCATATCCATGGAACTTATTCTTGAGGACATTATTCTGGCTCTGTTCGTTATGGTGGGCATAATTGGCACCTTCATGCCGGCCGTCCCGGGAACAGGCATCATCCTGGCCGGTGCGCTCCTTTATGCGTATATGACCGAATTTCAAACGTTGACCGCCACAACCCTCGCCGTCCTGTTCGGTCTGTTCATGGTCGGAGGTCTTGGACAATACGTGATCACGGGACTGGGCGCCCGCAAGATGGGTTCCACCAAATATGGCGCCTTTGGAGCCATTGGCGGATTCATCATTGGTCTGATGCTGCCCATACCGGGTGGCATTTTTGTGGGTTCATTCCTGGGTGCCTTTCTGGCAGAGATTTTCTTTGCCATGAAAACCATTCGGGAGGGTGCCAGGTCTGGGGCAGGGGCCGTCCTTTCCTCGCTTGCCAGCCTTTTCTTCGAGTTCTTCATCGCTGTAGCCATGGTCCTGATCATTCTCTTTCGTATCATCCGAAGCCATCCGAGCTTCTGAGGCCTCGTTCACGTCATGCCCCTGGTAAAGCCACCCTAGTCAGCACCGTCATAGGGCCCACATTTTTGAGATGGCCAAGTTCCCTGTCATTGCGCACCAGAAGAGCCCCTGCGAAGCCCAGCGAGTTCACGGACACGCCTTCGAAGAACTCCTCGGAACGCGGAATTAGTAGCATCCATTCTGTTGTGACCAGGAGGTTGTATGGCCCGCTCTGCCGGTCATTCCAGGCCGACCTCGGTGCCATTCCCGAATACGGGAACATCTCTTCATATAGCTCATGGGACATGACCGCGAGGTCCCCCAGCGAACGATGGCCCGTGGGCCTGAATCGCACAAAGGCATGCCTGAAAGGGAGGCCATCCACACGCCCAATTCGGCCCGAAACCTTTACCCCATCCAGAAGCGGGTCAATCGGGATCCGGGGTCCCTCTCTCGCCAACGGGAGGGGTACGAACTGGAGATGCTTGTGGCGCTGACTCGCCCCCGCAACACGTCCTCCGTTATAAAAGGAGAGACTCGGATATTCACGCATGGTGATCCACATCGCCTCAAAATCCTCACGAGTCAGGAGGACCTCCTGGTCCTCGAAGTGACGGGTCACCACCAGCAGGTGATATTCCACCACGTTGAATTTGTTTAGTAGGGCCAGGTGTGTGTCCGAGATATCGACCACAAAGAGGTCCTCTTCATACGGAAGGAAGGGATTGACTTCCTTTCCCGTAATCTCCGCAATGGCCGCGCGACGGGTTCTCTCCTCTTCCTTGCGCGAGAGGTTGCTCAGCACCCGGACCAGAAACCGCACGCCCGCCTCCTCCACGAATTCATATTCCGTCGGGATAGGCCTGAGAG
>QJVM01000074.1 GCA_003235715.1 Nitrospirota bacterium | reverse complement strand
ACATACCCGATGGATCGTCTCAGTTCCACGGGATCGTCTTTCCTGATGTCGTGTCCATTGATCCAGATCCTTCCGCTGGAAGGCTCCAGAAGTCTGTTGAGCATCTTCAGGGTCGTGGTCTTGCCGCAACCCGACGAACCGAGAAGAACGAACGTTTCTCCGCGGGCCACTTCAAGGGACAGTTCATGGACGGCGAAGGTGGTGCCCTCATCGAAGGTCTTGCTGATGTTTTCCATACGTATCATTCGATCCGTGATTTTCTCCCCGACCTTCTTCGGGTTGCAGAAGGTCCCCTTCCGCTGCCTGACGGTCGTCCGACTTCGGGTGGCGACACAACAAGATGGCCGGCCTCCTCGGAGGAAACGAACGTTTCCCTGGACTCAAAAGGACCCGGTGCTTCTGCGGGGGCCGTGAGAGCCCCTGGAACCAGAAGAGAAGATGCATCCATGTCCTCCACTTCCATCATGGCCACGATCCGTTGAAGCGTTGACAGGATCAGGGTTTCTTCCCATGGAGCCAGCTTCTTGAAATTTTCAATGAATGTTTCCTGGAAGAGGGGGGGAGCGGTTTCCAGAAGCGTCTTACCCGGGGGGGCCAGTTTGATCAAAACCTGACGGCGGTCCTGGTTGGAGCGGGCCCGCTCCACCAGGCCACGACTCTCAAGTCTGGAGAGAATCACGTTGACTGTCGCGGAACTCAGGCTCACATTCACAGCTACTTCGCCAACGCTCATGGAGGATCCGTTTTCAAGTGCGCGGAGGACCACAAGCTGCGGACCCGTGAGGCCACAGGCCTGCACGAGTCTCCGGGAGTGAAGCTCGATGGCCCGGATGATTTGTCTTAGTGCCCTAAGCACTTGTTGCTGGACGTCCTGCTTCATCTTTTCTGTGAACCCAATATAAGGAATGGGGCGATATCCGGTAGGTCCGCTAGAAGTTATCAACTCTGTGTATTTAAGAGTTTTATAATTTAATTGAATTCTAATGATAAATACTACCATCTTGCGAAGATAGTAATGCTGACTGGTATATAAAACTGCATAATAACAATGATATAGGCTATTAGCCTGTACATAAAGGTCGTAATGATAGCTTACAATTCTAAGTTTATTGAGTGTGCATTAATGATTTTAATGCTTTGACTTCAAAGCAAATCATCCGCAGGAAGCCGAGGTCTGGAATCAAGAACCGGGGGCGGGGAGGTGTTGCGAGGTGGGAAGGGGCTGGCTATCTGGTATGAATTTCCACGACATCTCCATCCTGAAGCACGTATTCCCGTTGTACCTTCTGGCCGTCGAATTTTGAAGACCCCCAGATACAGGCGAATTTCAGGTTCGTCACAAAATCCTTATGAATGAGTTCAGCCAGATCCAGAACAGTGGCCCCTTTGAGGAGCGTGAAGGGGGCATCACTTCTGCCCGGTTTGCCCGGTTCCCTCGAATACACGCGGATGATGCGGGATGCAGCGAAGACGGCCGACCGAAGCTCCTCGAGACCCCTGCCGTCCACGCTGGAAGTGGCACACAGGGGCCACTGGCTCTCATAGAGGGCCCGCAGATCGGGCAGGGCCTCCGGGACTCCGGGCTGGTCGAACTTGGTGGGGACCAGAACCAGAGCCTTGGGTCGGACGATAGGTTCCCCGGTCGATCCTTCTCTCTTGCCAAGGAGTGGTATTCGCCAGCCTTCCAGGTATTCCAGAAGGAGTTCTGCCTGTACTTCAGGGGCATCGGTCAGGTCGACCAGAAGCAAAAACATGTCCGCGTTTCTCAGGATTCCCGAAACCCAACCGTCGGTCGACTCGTGCCCGAGGGGGGGGAGGTCCACCAGCTGAAACTGAATGTCCTCGAAAGGCATCATGCCCGAAAGGGGCATGACCGTGGACATCGGGAAGTCTGCGATGACAGGTCGGGCATTGGTGAGGCTGGCCAGGAGAGAGGATTTTCCGCAATTGGGAAATCCGACGAGCGCCACCTGGGCAGCCCCCTGCCGTTCCACTGTATACAGGTCGCTCCGGCCGCCGCCCTTCTTCCTCCGGGCTCCCTCGTCACGCAGTTTGGACAGCTTCTTGCGAAGGTCCGCGCGCAGCTTGTCCGTCCCCTTGTGCTTCGGAATGGTAGCCATGAGGGCTTCCAACGCAACAACTTTCTCTCTGGGGTCGGAGGCGTCCTTATACCGCTTCTCCGCCTCGAAATATTCCGGGGGCAGGTTGGTCGGCATATGGGGACTATATAACGGACAGGGCCGGAGGGTCTATAATGGAGCGTTTCCATGCTAGACCCAGCATTATCCCAACGGCCTCCGACATTCCGCGAGTGCGGCGGGTCCCCGCTCTGATCATCCATGCCGGTCTTTGACGCCATCGTTACCGGATGCGGCCCGGCCGGAAATCTCTGCGCCGAACGTCTCGCCTCGGCCGGGGCACGCGTATTGCTGCTCGAACGTCATCTCCTTCCCAGGAACAAGCCGTGCGGAGGCGGGCTGTCGCGGAATGCTCTGAAGCAGATCCCTTTTTCCATCGACGAGGCGGTGGATGCCCCTGTCCAGCGGGTCCTCCTCACATTCTCAGGAAAGAAGACCTATCACAAACCCCTGGAAGATGCCGGGGTCATGGTTCGCAGGGAACGTTTGGACGCCTTCATGGCGCAAAGGGCTGCCGATGCCGGGGCCCTTGTGAGGGCAGGATGCCGGCTTGATTCCTTTACCGAAAACCCCCGTTATGTGACGGTGGAAACGAGCCAGGGACGTTTTGTCGGGCGGGTCCTCGTGGGGGCTGATGGCGCACACAGCCGTGTGAGGCGCCTCATGGCCGGTACCCGGAGGCCTCTCTCCGCAGTGGGAATACGGGTGCAGCTGGAGCGTACGGCTGAGGATGTCTATAAGGGCACGGAATGCCTGCTGGACCTGGGGGCCGGGCCCGGCGGGTACGGATGGATCTTTCCCAAGGTCGACCATCTGAACGTGGGACTGTACCGCCTGCCCGGCACGTCAGTCCGAGGGTTCAGGCAGGAGCTGGAGTCCTTTATCGAAAGCCGGACGGAGTTGCGTGGCCGCAAGAGGATTGGACTTGCGGCCCATCCCATTCCTGTGGAACCGATTCAACCCCTGATATCCCCTGGTGGCAGGGTTCTTCTGGCCGGAGACGCGGCCGGTCTTGCCGAGGCTTTCTACGGTGAGGGGATGGCCCATGCCCTCATGAGCGGAAGAATGGCGGCTGAAAGCATTCTTGAATTTCTGGCCGGTACAGCTCCGCTGGCTTCCTACAGGAACCGCCTTCGCCCCATATTCCGGGAAATGCGCGACTCGAGACGTCTGGCTTCCCTGTTCTTCGGCACGCCGCATTTCGGGTTTCAAAGGTTTGCCCGTAACCGTCTGACCAGCGACCTGTTCCTGCGGCTGCTGACCGGAGGTCTATCCTATCGTTCGTGCATGATCTCGGCGGCCCTGCTCCTGCCCTGGACATGGGTTGGTCCCCGCCTGGGCGAAGTGGAGTTTGTTCCGGTCCGCACGCGGGAAACCGATGGGGCCTGACGGGGTCACACGCCCAGTTAGAGGACCCTCAACACCTCTTCGTAGCTGGTCAGCCCTTCCGCGGCCTTGATCATGCCCTCCTGACGGAAATCCCGGTAAGGGATGCTTCGGGCCGCGTGCTTCAGGGCATTGGCATCGGCACCGGCCAGGATGGCGTCCCGGAACTCCGGATCGGGTTCTACCATTTCATAAAGTCCGATGCGGCCGCTATACCCCGTGTGCCCGCAATCGGGACATCCTTTTCCCCGGAAGAGTTTCGGGGCCATTTTTCCGGTGAGGGCCCTGATTTCGTCGGCCAGTTCCCCCGGAGGAGCGTAATCCTCGATACACTTCTGGCAGAGCCTTCGAATAAGCCTCTGCCCCACGATGGCCGTCAGCGAGCTGTAAACCATAAACGACGGTACGCCCATTTCCAGCATCACGAGAACCGTTCCCAGGGTATCGCTGGACAGCATGCGTCCCATCACAAGGGTTTTGGTCAGGGAGGCGTGAAGGGCCGACACCACCGCTTCCCGGGTGAGGAGTTCGCCCACCATCAAGACGTCCATGTCCTGTTTGAGCAGGGCCTGAAGTCCCCGCTCATAGCTGTAACCGACCTTTTCATTGGGTTGTCCCTGGTTAATCCCGGCCAGTTTGTTCTTGATGGTCCTCTCGTAGGTGAACAGGGCCCGCTCCGGACGCTTGAGATGGTTGAGAGCCGCATAGATGGTGGAACTCTTGCCGCTGTCGGCGGGGCCTGAAACAACGATGAAACCCCGGGGACGGGTAATCAGGCGTTTGAAGTTCTCAAGACTCTCGGGCAGAAACCCCAGCTTCTCGAGGCGTAGTTCCTCTTTGGAAAAGGGCTGCTGAAAGGCCAGAACGATCCGTTCACCGTGGAGAGAGGGAATGGTGGAAACATTGATATCGTAATATTTTCCTCCCGTCTTCGCCCGGAAATACCCTTCAGAGGGGACAAAGCGTTTCAGGACGTCGATGGAACTGATGATTTTGACGCGGTTGACTATGTGGGTCCGGTATTTTGCGGGCGGTTTTATGAGGAGCTTGAGTTTTCCATCAACTCTCAGGAAGATCTCGATATCCGTCTCGCGGGGTTCCACATGGATGTGGGTGGCGCCCTTGTCGAGGGCCGCCAGGATGATCCCGTTGACCAGGCGGATGACGGGGGCTTCTTCCGCCGACTGGAGCGCTTCTTCCAGATCCTCATCGCGAATGCCCTGGTCGGCCTCGAGAATTTCGATGTCCGTCTCCTTTTCCTGCTGGATGGTTTTCTCCCAGTCCACCGGGCGGTCAAAGAGCTGTTCAATCTTGGTTTCCAGCGAGCGGATGCCGGTCACCACCGGCGCGATTCGGTAACTCGTCATGTAGGACAGGTCATCGATCAACAACAGATCCCTCGGATTGGCCATGGCGACGGTGAGCACCTTGTTCTCCAGTTGAACCGGAAGAACCAGATTCTTGCGCATGAAAGCCTCAGGGATAAGATTCAGAAGCTCGGGGCTTGGAGAGTAATTGGCCAGGTTGATGGAGGGAAGATTGAGCTGCCGTCCGAGAAGATATTCAAGGTCCTCAGGAGCAAGGAGGTTCATTTCGAGGAGCGTGGCTCCCAGACGCTTTCCGGTCTTTTTTTGCCGCTCCATGGCTGCGGCGAGATTCTCCTGGGAGACAATTCCCAGACTGGTGAGCAACTCACCGATCTTCTGCCGGGTCTCCAAGAATCAAACCTCGGGGCGGGTTCCCGGCTTGACGTGGATGGGCACCGCGGACCGGCCAAGTCCGAGAGCCTCGGTATAGGCTTTGAGGATGACGGCTTCCGTGTGGGAATGGATGGAGGAAATGCACCGATAGAGTTCGTAAAAGAAGCTTCCGAACTCCCGCCGAACCTCCGAAAGGTTTATTCGAGTCATGTCCGGTTTGTGAAGCAGGTAGGGCATGTCGAGATACAGAAGACGCGACCGGATGGCCAGAAGGGGAAGGACGGAGGTGACGATCACCGGCAGGTGCGGGAAATTGTAGCGAATCGCGCCGAGCTGGTTCAGGGCGGCCTCGGCACCAGGGATCGGTCCGGAGAACGCATCAAAATCGGCCACGAGAATTTGCAGGTCAGATGCCGGGGACTCAGCGATGGTCTGGGCCAACTCGTCAAAGGCCTGCACCACGACAGGGTTGAATTCAAGTTCTGCACAGCGGTTCTCAAGATGCATTCGCATTCGGGGGTTCTTTTCGTGCAACAGCACCGCCAGGCGCGGACGGAGGGCCATGGAAGAGGGTTCGTTGCCCGTCCGCGGCGCTCTGGTGCCCGGGGCGCCATCCTGATGCTCCTTCATGGCGTCGGCAAAAAGGTCAAAGATATCCTTTGCGCCCAGGCCCATCTCCCAGAGGGAATCCAACGTGGCCCGAACCTTGCGGCGGGCCTCAATGCCGGCCACAACAAGGTTCAGACCTTCATCCGGAAGGCCCGGTTCCCCGGAGACCTGAGCCCCTGAAGGCGGGGGCACGGCTGCGGAGAGACTGTCCGGGGAAGCGCATAATTCAGTGGCCCCCGGCTTGGGAAGGGACGGAAACGGGGCAAGATCTGGAATCTCTTCGCGGCTTTCAAGAATATCCGTGGCGACATCCTTCACAATGCCAAGGGTCACCTGTTTCTTCTCGACGAAGTAGGCGTTCAGAAGGGCCAGGTCGCAAATCTTATTAATGAGCCTCGGTATCCCCTTGGATACCTTCAATACTTCAGGGAGGGCATTCTGGACAAACAAATGCGAGAGCTCACCTCCTGAAAGCGATACGCGATGCGATATGTAGGCGGGACATTCCTCTTCCGTGATCGGGCCCAGATGGCACGAATCATAAGCTTCCATACGCACCAGGCCTCTTGAGGCCAGACGGGCATTTCCGCGTAGGCCGAAGAGGCCGGCAAGGACGACCTTTACCCGTGGATGTTCAAGGGAGGTCAAGAGTTCGGCCATGGACTTGAAAGGCAGATTCTGGGCTTCGTCCAGACAGAGCAACAGATGCAACCCTTTCCATGTGTCTTGTGCCAGGATCTGTTCCACGGTCTCTTTTCCCGTGGATACGTCCTTGATACCGTCGGGACGGCCTCCGAGCTCAGAGCAAAGGGCACGAAGGTAATAGACCGGTTCGTCACCGCTGTATGTGAGAGAAACGATACGGTAAGTATCCGGAACGTCTTTTCCGAGAACCTTGAGAAGCAGGGTCTTTCCTGCGCCGACCTCCCCGGTCAGGACGAACAAGGAAACCGACGGGTCGTCCATGAAAACCTTTACCCGGTCGAGGACCTCCCGCTCCCGCGTGCCAAGATAGAAGAAGTCCGGATCCGGTACGGATTTGAAGGGTCTTTCTCTCAGGCCAAAATGTTCGTTATACATGGTTCATGCCCCATCCCAGGCTGCCTTATTCGTGGCTGAGCCTGACATCACCCAAGCACTGTTTCATATGGACGCGCATCCCGGACCCCATGACTGGGGGTCTGGAAGAATACTCCTCGAGAGCTCAGTGTGCAGGCCCGCGGGGTCCCCCTCCCATCGATTGGTGTTCCTGACCTGAACCTTGCTTTCGTGAGTCCCGAAGTTTGCTTTACGATCCCCTCAAAAGCCCCTAAAAGCCCGGGACCCCTTCC
>QJVM01000210.1 GCA_003235715.1 Nitrospirota bacterium | reverse complement strand
CCTGAATCCCAACCTGTGCAAGTCCAATGACGGGAAGCAGAAAGAGAAGAAACCAGAACCACCCCACAAAGAGGTAAGGGCGCTTATGCCTTTGCACAATCCCGCCGAGGCTCAACAGGAGAATCAGCAGCACCGACATCCCAGCTTCATAGGATGAGATAGGACGGATGGGATAAAGAAAGGCCAGAGCACTTGGCCAGAAGGTCTTGCCGAGGTACGTAACCGTGGAAAGGGCCGCATTGGACAAACGGAAGGCCAGAGGCATGGCTTCAAGCGAAACCATGTTGGAACCGCTTCTCTGAAGATACATCGTGCCGACGGCAAGAAACATGGACAGGACAAGCAAAGGTGCTTTCTCAAGGATGGCCCGTACATGCGAAATCTGCCCCGTATTGCCGGGAGGCCGATCGTTATTGAAGTGGCCTCCGCCTGCACCGGGGAGCCGACCAAGAGGCCAGTAATCCAGGAGAAGGAGGGCTACCGGGACGACGACGAGAGTGGCTTTGGAAAGGAGGCCACAGGCAAAGAAGAGAAGGACGGGCAGGTAGCGGAGAAGAGAAGGACGGCGGACGTACGCCCCATAGGCCACGAGGGTGAGGGTCAGAAACAAGGCGCTCAGCACGTCCTTTCGTTCCGACAGCCAGGCTACGGATTCCACATGAAGGGGGTGGATGCCGAAGAGCAAAGCAACGAACGCCGACGTCCAGACCTGATTCGTCCAGTTGTGAAGGAGTATGAACAGGAGAACGGCGGTGAGCGTGTGAATGAACAGGGTCGAAGCGTGGTGAGCTCCAGAATTCATTCCGAACAGCTCCACGTCCAGCATGTGCGAAAGCCAGGTGAGGGGATGATAATGCAGCGAGAGCGTAGACTGAAAAGCCCACCGTACCCCTTCAGCGGTGAGACCCCCGCGGACCATTTCATTGTCAGTAATGTAGGTGGGGTCGTCGTAATTGATGAAGGGGTATTGAAGTGTCGGTACGAAAACGGCAAACGTCACTGCGGCCACGAGGCCGAGGCACAGGAAGAAGGATCGACGGTCTATGGGCTGGAACACGAGGCTGTGGCCGGCATTGGAGAGGCCGACAATGCGTTTGTCAGGCCCTCATGTGGTACTATGGTCCGGTGAAACCGGACGTTACCCGGTTCTTTACGGCAAAAGGCGTCCATTTGTTAAGAGTCATCGGGACAGGCTGCGCACGGCCACACCGGGGACGCTCTCTCCTATCCTATAAGGATAACCAGGCATGTCTCAAGAGACCGCTATTGTAATTGGAGCCGGCCCGGCCGGCCTCACGGCCGCTCGTGAACTTCTGGGACGCACGGACATCCATCCCTTAGTCCTGGAGGCGAGTCGGCAGATTGGGGGGATTTCCAGAACGGTCTTGTATAAGGGGAACCGAATTGACATCGGGGGACATCGGTTCTTTTCAAAATCCGATCGTATCATGGACTGGTGGCAGAACGTCCTCCCCCTCCAGGGGGCCCCGGCCCGTGACGACCTTCTTCTGGACCGGCGAGTTCCTCTGTCCCGTGTCAAGGGGGCGCCGGATCCCGAAACGGACGACCGGGTCATGTTGGTTCGTTCCCGCCTGTCCCGAATCTTCTTTCTTCGCAAGTTTTTCGACTACCCGGTTTCATTGAATCTTAATACCGTCTCCAATCTTGGCCTTGCCCGAATGATGAAGATTGCCATGAGCTATGCATCTATTCGTCTGTTTCCTGTCCGGGAAGAGAAAAGCCTGGAGGACTTCTTCATCAACCGGTTTGGTCGGGAACTTTACGGCACTTTCTTCAAGGACTACACGGAAAAAGTGTGGGGCGTGTCCTGTGACCGGATCCCGGCCGAGTGGGGCGCGCAGCGTGTCAAGGGACTTTCGGTCTCCAAGGCGTTGGCGCATGCCCTGAGAAATATGATGCCGAAGGAGCGGTCCATCGGACAGAAGGATGTAGAAACGAGCCTCATTGGACAGTTTCTTTACCCGAAGTACGGGCCGGGTCAGATGTGGGAAACGGTGGCCTCCCTGGTACGGGAGAAGGGGGGAGAGATCCACCTTGGCGAAACGGTCACTGGACTTGAACCCGCGAAGAACGGAAGCTATACGGTGAAAAGCAGGGGAAGCACCTCCGGTGAGGAGAAATGCTGGACCGGTAAGTATGTTTTCTCCACAATGCCGGTCCGTGACCTTATCCGTTCATGGGAGGGACCGGTTCCGTCGGAAGTTCAGACCGTGGCCCGCGGGCTGGTCTACAGGGATTTCATGACCGTGGGCCTGCTTCTCAGACGCCTCAGTATCCGGAATGAAAGCAGCATCCCAACGGTGAACGGCATTATTCCGGACAACTGGATTTATGTGCAGGAACGGGATGTGAGACTTGGGCGGATCCAGGTCTTCAATAACTGGAGTCCTTATCTGGTGAAAGATCCGGATACGGTATGGGTGGGGTTGGAGTATTTCTGCAACGAAGGGGATGACCTCTGGACCAGGCCCGATAGGGAGATGGCGCGGCTTGCCGTGGAAGAAATGGTCCGGATCGATATGATCCGGAATGAGGACGTCCTGGATCATGTCGTCATCAGGATGCCCAAGACGTACCCGGCTTACCTGGGAACTTACGATAGATTTGATGTGCTAAGGGAATTTACGGACAGTCTGGATAACGTCTTTCTGATCGGACGGAACGGGATGCACCGTTATAACAACATGGACCATTCGATGCTGGCCGCCATGACGGCGGTCGATAATATCGAATCCGGCAGGAAGTCAAAAGAAAACATCTGGGCCGTGAATACCGAGGAGGAATATCACGAAAGCAAGTAGGTCGATACGTCGGGGCTACGGTTAACGAAAAAGGACCACTTTCCGAGCTCCAAAATTCCACAGGTAAACGAGGACGGTGGTCAGGAACTTTGAATAGATGTAATGGATTCCCGCCCATTCGGTGAACGCATAAATGAACAGTTCGTTGAGCCCCAATCCGACCAGTCCGATCGTGCCGAACAGGGCAAACTCGAGCCTTCGGCTGGAAAGGCGGTGACGGTTGAAGACCCAGGACACGCTCAGTCCATAGTTTGTGGCCAGACCGGTTGCGAAGCCCGCGGCAGCCGAAACAAGGTAGTGGATCCCCATGAGTTCGGTGAGAAGTACGAGGGTTGAGAAGTCCACGGCAAAGGCAATCCCGCCGACGAGTGTATAGCGGAGGAGCTGAACCCAGGTGTTTGAGGCCTGTCCAAAGAAAATTCGTTGCATGGCCATATGGTTTTGAGCGAACATACCCCGCCTTGTCGGCGGCGATAACATTTCTCCTAAATCTTCGGGATCCTGCCCGGCATTCTACGACATATACAGGGCTGTGGGATCGGCCCTTGCCAGTCTTTATACTTCAATAGCAGCGAAGTTGTCAGTTTGTTGACAGTGAAGTTTGCCAATATACGTACATGACAGCAGAGCAGAAGCGGCCAACCGTGGCGAACTTGGCTATCCCGGGGGGGCGGGAAGAATGAATGTGTCGTCGTAATTTCGTCCTGTTCCGGTACGGACGATATCATCCCGCGGCCCACCGGTGCCCGATATATCCGTGGCCTAAATATTCCTTTAACTTTCTCAGGGTTTCGGCCGACATGTTTTCTAAGCGGACCGTGTTGGGTGGGGGAGCCAGATTTCAGACGGTTCCGTTAAATCGAGAACATTGCAGTGGAGTAGTACACGCGCGGGTACGGATATGAATGGCTGCATTCCCTGAGGAAGGAATGCTCGGGACTGTTCCTATGGTTATACCGGACCGGTTTGAGTTGCATGGTAAGGAAAAGAAGGTGAGAGCATGGAGAACCTATCCATCTGCATCGGTCGATGAATAAAAGAGTCTATAGCCAGAAAATTGCGGTTCTGGTGCCTTGCTACAACGAGGAGCAGACGATCTACAAGGTGGTCTCGGATTTCCGGCGTGAACTGCCCAATTCAGAGGTCTACGTTTACGACAACCGTTCTTCAGATCACACGTGGACCGAGGCGGTCAGGGCGGGAGCTATTGTGGTCCGGGAAAAGGAGCGAGGTAAGGGTGCGGTGGTCAAACGGATGTTTGAGGAAGTGGATGCGGATATTTACGTTCTCGTGGATGGCGATGATACCTATCCTGCCGAGGAAGTGCACGCCCTGATGACACCAATCATCAGGGACGAAGCCGATATGGTTGTCGGGGTCAGGCTGGACGAGGCGGGGGACCGGAGTTTTAGAAAGGGACATCGCTTGGGGAATGTGGTCTTTGCCCGGCTTCTCAGTTTGTTTATGGGAGTCCGGCTTCGGGATATCTTCTCGGGGTACAGGGTTATGAACCGCGCCTTTGTGAAGGATATTCCGATACTTTCAGCGGGCTTTGAAATTGAGACAGAACTCACCATGCAGGCACTGGTCAGACGAAAGATTATTATGGAAATCCCAACATCCTACCGGTCGCGGCCTGAGGGAAGTTTTTCCAAACTCCGTACGTTCGGTGACGGTTTCCGTATTCTTCTGGCCCTGCTGACCTTTGTTCGGGACCTGAGGCCCCTCACGTTCTTCGGGGGCGCATCCTTGGCATTGTTCGGACTCTCGGGGATTACCGGGGCGGTCTGGATGCTTGCAGATGGGAGCAACCGGCTGTCAGCGATACTGCCGGGGCTTACGATCAGTCTGATTGTGCTCGCGGTCATTGTCCTGTTGGCCGGGATTATCATCAATACGATTGTTACGAGGGTTCGGGAGGTTGAAAGTCTTCTCAAAAAGAGGCCTGAGCGATAAGTGATATGATGGGACTTTTTGCTGTGGCGGGTCTGATTCTCTGGTGGTGTGTCGTCGGATATGTGTTCTACCTCGGACGTTTAGGCGGGACCTACCGTCCGCGGTCAGGGGAAATGAATGATGAACAGTTGCCTTACTTTTCAGTGGTCGTTCCCTGCTATAACGAGGAGGAATTGATTGGAGAAAAGGTGGCGGACTTGGCGGCAGCCGATTATCCGATGGAGAAGCTGAGCGTATACTTTGCCCATGGCAGATCCACGGACCGAACCGCCGAAATTATCCGGGAAAGCATTCAGGATCATCCCAACTTCTTTCTCGTGGAAACCGGAAGGAAGGGGAAAATTCCCCAGGTCAATGCTGTCCTTGAGACTCTGGAAACGGACATCATTTTCATCTCGGATGTGGACAGTGAGATCGAGCCGGACGCATTCCGTAAGGTGGGAACACTTTTCTTGCTGAATCCGGATCTCGGGGTCGTCGGCGCGAGGGTCACCCCGCGAGGTTCCACACCCGAAGAAGAAATTCACTGGCATCTGCAGAATCAACTCCGCCGCCTGGAGAGCGGCGTAGGAATGAGTTCTGTGGTTATCGCGAACGCGTATGCGTTTCGGAGGAGTGTCCTAAGCACGTTTGACAATGACGTTATCGCAGATGATGTTCATGTCACCTTTCGGGCCCGTCGGCAAGGCTGGCACTCCCTGTATGCGCACAATATCGTTGCGGCCGATACCCGGAGTGCCTCCCGTACCTGCGAAATGCTCCGACATAAGTACAGAAAGGGGAACGCCAACATGAGGGAATTGCTCCGTTTTCTTCCTGTCCCCCTCAAGGATTGGCCGTGGCCCGTTATTTTCTATACCAAGTTCCTGCAGACGTTCCTGCTCCCGCTTTCCATCATAGGGTTTCTTCTGAGTTCTCTGTCCCTGGCTCCGACGCACGGGTTATGGGTTGCGGCATTCTGGCTGGGTTTGGCTATCACATGGGTGCGGCAACAACGTCATCTTACGTCAGGAAAAGAGGACGACGCATCTGTCTCATCCTTCACAGCGATAAAGGCGTTCTGTCTGGTCAATATTGTTCTCCTTGCGGACCTCATCACCTATCCTTTCTATCGGCAGTCGAGTCGGTATAGCCGACTATCTGCGCCCGGAGGAAGGGGGAGCGCATGATGGGCCATTTGCGGGATCTCCCAGGAGCGAATCCGGATCAGGTCAAGAAGGCTAACCGCGAGTTCTACGACCTGGCCGCCGGCGTCTATGAGGCTGTCGACGGCCGTCGTGGTGAAGCGGTGAGCCGTTGGCTCGACAGGAAGCTGAGGGATCTGTCCCTTGCCGCCGGGTCGGGAGCGCTTCTGGATATCGGCTGCGGGACTGGTTTCGTGCTTCGCAAGGCTGCTCCATGGTTCCCAAGACGCGTCGGTGTCGATATATCGTTGGCGACCTTGAAACTCGCAACGAAAGATACAGAACTGGTCTGCTGCGCGGACAACGATTATTTGCCATTCGGGAACGCCCGCTTCGGAGTGGTAACCTGCCTGGCCGTACTTCACCACATGCCCCGTCATGAGGCCCTGTTCCGGGAGATATTCCGGGTGCTCGGCCCCGGCGGCCTTTTCTATTCTGACCATGATTTGGACGCGCGTTTTAACCGTGTGTGGAATCTGCCCCTCCGTCTCTATCGTGCAGTCCGCAAACCTAAGATGAAATATATTCAAGCCTGCCCGGCATTAACCGAGGAGCTATACGATTATGCGGAGATTCACGAGGAAGGAATAGAAGTGACGGAACTCGTAGACTTGCTCAAGGATGCGGGTTTCCGAGAAGTGAAGGTCCGATACCACTGGACAGGCCTCGGGGGGGTCTTTAACGCAGTTCAAAAACTGGCAGGAGAGCAGAAATCTTTTCCCAGAGGCTTTGCGCCCTCATTTTCATTAATGGCGAGGAAGCCCGGATGAACAGCCGATACCTGACAAATTTCCGTTACGCCTTTCGTGTCCGTAAACCCGCGCTGATATTTAGGCTCGTGAAGACGTTTCTCGGAATACTCCTTCTGGGACGCCGCCCGCTGCGCTACGTGGACCTTGCAATCGGTTATGGCTGTAATCTCAGATGCGAACATTGTTTCGCGACCGCCCTTCAAAGAAAGGGCCGCCGAAGAATTACCCCGGCCGAGTACCGGAGTGTTGTGGAGCAGGCTATGGCCCTCGGGGCTGTGAATTTCTCCTTCCAGGGTGGCGAACCCACGCTCTACCCGGAACTGTCCGAGTTCATCCGGAACAGTTACCCGGAGCGGAACGTCATTTCAGTCACGACCAATGGCACGACCTTGGATGCGGATAGCATTCGGGATCTCAAAAGGCTGGGTGTAGACATACTCACGATCAGTCTGGACAGTGCTGTCCCGGAAGAGCACGATGCCTTCCGGGGAGTGCCGGGCACATTTGCCAAGACCACACGGACTATCGAGGAAGCCC
>QJVM01000199.1 GCA_003235715.1 Nitrospirota bacterium | reverse complement strand
ATTATTTAACCTTTCAGGGTTAAGATTCTGCTCGTATCGCCTCATTTCTGGCAGAAGCCCGAACATTTCATACCAGTCGTTGGGTGATATCGCACATCATGATCTCTTGTTTCGTGGAATATGGGACAGGTCGGAAAAGGATTTTCAGGCAGGAAAAGGATTTTCCGTTCCGAGACGCATGGTAATTCAGGCAGGGCCACTCAGGAATTCTTCATCTGCTTCATACGTCTGGAGATAGTCTGACGGGTGATGTCGAGGAGGGAAGCCGCGGATTTCTGATTGCCGTCGGTCAGTTTCAAGGCCTCCGTGATCAGATAGTCTTCAGCCTCTTCCAGCGTTGGAAAGTGACCGAATATTTTCATGATCGAATCGTAAGAACGCCTTCCGGCCGGAGATTCAGTTCCCTTGTTCAACTCGTGCCTTCGCTTCTGCAGTTCCCCAATGCCAGGGATTTCCCGGAGCGCGTCTGAGGTAATCCGGGTGTTCGTCAGGCGAGCCACTGCCTGTTCAGCAATCACCTCAAGTTCGCGTGTGTTGCCCGGAAAGCCGTATTCCATAAGAAGGGTGATCACGTCAGGAGTAAACGAAGGTACCGGCTTTCCCAGTTTGCGGGCCACCCTGCTAAGGAGCGCTTCAAAGAGGTAGGGAACGTCTTCGATGCGCTCCCGAAGAGCCGGCAGGTCGATTCGATGGGATTGGACACGGTAGAAAAGATCCTTTCGGAGATGGCCCTGACGAACCCTTTTCTCGATGTCTGTGCCGGCACTCAGAATGATGCGAACGTCTCCGTGCCGGACATTCTGGGCCCCGACAGGAAGGTACGTGGCACTTTCGAGGAACTGGATTAGGCAGAACTGGGCCTGTTCACCCATTTCGCTGAACTCATCCAGATACAGAGTCCCTCCCTCGGCATTCTCAATTTGTCCGCGGGTTTCTGCAGGATTGTCTGTTCCGGTGCCGAACAGGAGTCGGCTGAAGGGTTCATCCCCGAGTCCGGCCACATTGACCTTTACAAGGGCTCCCGCTCTTGCACTCGCTTCGTGGATTACTTCCGCCATCCGGTCCTTTCCGGTACCGGATTCCCCGCAGATGAGCACGGGTGCCTTCATGGGAGCCACAACAGCGGCATACTTGATAATGTTCCGCATGCGTTCGTTTACGGTCACGAATCTGGAGAACGCTGGATGTTCGTCGGTTTCCGGTTGGAGAAACCGGCTTCGGAGAACGCCGATTTCGTTCCTTAATTCGAAGGCTTCGTGAGCCCGGGTGATGGTTTGGAGGAGGTGTTCAGTGTTAACGGGTTTTACGTGATAGTCGTACGCACCCAGTCTCATGCACTCGACGGCCTTTTCGATCTGATGATTGGCCGTGAGGACGATGACTGCCGTTTCCGGATGTTTTGAGCGGATCTCTTTTAAAAGTTCCGTCCCGTCAATATGAGGCATCTGTAGGTCAAGGGTGACGATCCCGATGTGCCTCCGCTCGAGGAGGGGAAGGACCTCGCGGCTGTCCGCGGCCGTGACGACATCCAATATACCGGCGCTCATCAGCATGGTGCTGATGCCCCTCAGAATGCCGGGTTCATCGTCTACGACCAGAACCGATGACGTCAAAAGGCTCATGGGTCTTATTATGCCTAATTTTCTCCCATATCAAACCACGGGCAGGGAAAGAACCGCGGTTGTCCCCTGTCCCAACTCGGACTCAAAGATCACGGTCCCCCCGTGTTCCTTCACGAAAAGCGCAACAATGGCCAGGCCCAGGCCGGTACCGCCGGATTCCTGTTTGGTCGTGTAGAAGGCTTCAAAGGCTCTCCTTTTTGTCTCGGGCGGCATCCCCACGCCTTGATCACGAACGATGAGTTTCACGGTTCCTGCCTCAGGATGAAATTCTGTGGTTACAGAGACAGCCCTGTCGCGGGACGGGAGGCTTTCGAGGGCATTGGTGAGCAGGTTCAATACAACCTGCTCAAGCTGCTGTGGATTGCCGCTGACCGCTTGAATGCTTGCGGCCAGACTCTTTGTAAAGTGGTCGGTCGAGTTGCGGATCTTGTGCTTGAGCAGGCGGAGCACATTCTCAACAGTGTGGTTGATGTTTACATTCTGCCGGGCAGCGAGTTGCTCGTCCTTGGCAAAATCCACCAGACCATGAACAAAGGCGGCGATTCTGTCGGAACCGGACCTCATGTCTTCAAGAATCTCCGGCATCCGCTCCAGAAGGAGAGGGACGGAGAGGCCTCCAATCCTGGTTCTGGGCTGGTTCTTGTGATGGAGTTCGATAACGGGCCGCAAGTCCGCCCAAATCTTATCGATAAGGGGCAGGTTTACGGAGATCAACTGGTTGGGATTGTTGATATCATGGGCAAACCCCGAGACCATGGTGCCAAGGAAGGTCATTTTTTCAGACTGTATCAGCTGCTGCATGCTTCGGTTCCAGTTGTGCTGAAGGCGCAGCTGTTCGGTGTGGTCATGTATTGTGCAGTAGACCATGGCCTCACCCTCAAGCTGGATCGTGCGACCGTGCACAGACATGAACAATACGCTCTCGTCGTTAAGTCGGAACTCACTGTTTTCCATAACGAACCCCGTGCTTTCCTCGCCCTGGAGCAGGTGCGCTCTGAATCGATTCCGGTCAGGTTCCCCAAGAAATCCATCCAGCCCTTTTTCAAGAAAATCCTGCTTAGTGATACCGAACAGCGTAAGGGCTCTCAGGTTGGCGTCATAGGGTTTGCCCGAATTCCTGTGGAACAGGACGACGGGATTCAGACTCTCTTCGAAAAGGGTGCGGAACCGGGACATGCTTTCCCAAAGGGCCAACTGGACCCTTCTTCGGTCCGTCTCGTCGCGAACGATGGCCACCGCGTGCCACTGGTCATCCAGGCGGACGGGAGATACGGACAGCGTGACCGGAAATTCCTCTCCGTTCTTACGCACGGCGGTGATATCAAACTCCCGACCGACAATAGGGCCGGAACCGGTTTCACGAAAGCGGGCAAACCCCTCAAGCGCCTCGGCCTGGTATCGCTCGGGAACAATGATACTGTGGACCGGATCGCCGACAATCTCCCCAGGAGCGAATCCGAAAATGCGTTGGGCACCCTCATTCCAGAATGTGATATGCCCGTGGCTGTCCGTCATCACGATGGCGTCCCGGGCCGCGGAAGTGATTTTCCTCAGCATTTCCTGGTTGCGTGCCAGTTCAGCGGATACCGCCTTATGTTCCCTGATTTCCTCAATGAGCTTCTCGTTTACCGAGGCCAGATCTGCTGTCCGCTGGGCCACTTGGGCCTCCAGGGATTCGTTCATCCGTTTCAGATTCTCTTCGGCCTCTTCCCGTAGCGTAATGTTTCGATCGGCACCGCCAAGGGCCCAGGTTGCCACCAGAATAAAACCCAAGGTGATCGAGGTGAGAATCACCGTAAAGACCATATAGATACGGTCCAGTTTTGCGAGCCGGTCCGTTACATCAAAAAAGGCCTCCACAATGCCGATCACGCGTTCCTCACCCACGACGGCCAAATAAACTTCAACCTGTGCGTGGGTAACCGGTTCGCCTTCCCGGTTCTTCTGGTCGGGTTCCAGGAGGAGGGCATGGGGCAACATCAGATTCGTGAAATCTCTGATGCGGGACTTCTTGTCGATAATCTGGCCCATGCTCTCTTCCGTTGAATAAATGAGATGCCCGTCTGCCGCATAGAAACGGAGACGATCGAGACGGAAGTGGCTACGGATGCGGGAAGCCTCATCCCGAATATACTCGGCGATGTTAGCCTCGCCTTCATACCATTCAAGTTCAGCTCCGAAGTGCTCCGCGATCCTCAGGGTCTGTGCCTCCACCTCACTGATGAGATAGTGGGTGTAAAGGGAGTGAATCAGGATCGACGTGAGGACGATCATTCCTGTGGAACCCGCCAGAGTCAGGAGGAAAAGGCGTCGGATGGAGGCGTTGCGGAATAACATGAAAATGGATTCTGGAAACGGGTGCATTACCCAGGACAGCTTATAATAAAACGCCCGCCTGACCCATACCAACCAAGACTAAGGGGAAACGTTATCGGGACGGTGTTTTCAGGGCATCCGAAAGGCGACCCACGGCAAGTCCGAAAAGGTCTGACCGGTTCCAGTTCAGGATACGATCGTAATTGCCGTAGACCAGAAAAGCGGGCCCTTTGGCCTCCGGAACGACAAGGTAGCCCTTGAGGTTCCGCTTAGGGAGACTGGTCCCATTGAGTCGCCTGACGCCCAGTTCCTGCCATTCGGCTATTCTTTTGGCCTGTCGTTTCAGGATCAGATTTCTGTCCAGGGAGGGAGGGAGCCGTACCTGCCGTCCCCAGGTTTCATTGCTCTTCCATCCAAGACGACTCAGGTAGTTTGCCGCCGAGGCCAGGGCTTCCGCGTGGTCTTCCCAGATATCGATGTGCCCGTTGCGGTTGTGGTCCACCCAGTACGAGGTGACGGTCGAGGGCATGAACTGAAGCTGTCCCATGGCCCCGGCCCACGAGCCCACCATCTCGGGGACCGTGACAACACCGCGGTCGACGAGTTGAAGGGCCTGGAAGAGTTGTCCTTCGAAGTACTCCCGTCGCCTTCCCTCCCAGGCCAGCGTCGCGAGCGATGGAATGATCTCAAAGCCTCCACGGTTGGTTCCAAAACCTGTTTCGATGGCCCACAGGGCCACGAGAAACCTGGGCTGGACCCCATACGCTTTATGGATGGCCTGAAGCAGGTCTGAATTTTCGTCGAGTTTCTGCTTAGCCATTCTGACCCGGGCATCCGGCACCACCCGTCTCATATACTCTGCATAGGTCAGAGTCAATTCCGGCTGGCTCCGGTCAAGTTCAATCACCCGATCGACCGGCCGGATATCGGCAAGGGCTGCCTGGAGTGTCCGATCGGAGATGCCCCGGTTCAGCGCCTCCCTTCGAAATCCCTCCAGCCACTCATTAAAATCAATCGGTTCGGCCGCCCGGAGAGGGGCAGGAAACCCTGGAAGCGCCAGAAGAAGCGTGATGAACAGTGCCGCGGTTCTGAGCATATTAATCCCTATGAGTTCATTGTGTCATGGAAGAAATCGGTGCAAACCTGCCTCCGATAGTACCCTTTATTTATTGCCGAAACAAGACGGCTGATCGGGGCGCCCCCGTGTTCTTGAAATCTTTCTATCGGGGTCCGGAAATGGGACATGAAGATACCGGGAGACGTCAACCCAGAGCCTCCTGGTTGGGGGGGGCGGGTTTCCTCATTGTGGCTAACTGCTGTTCGATTCGCGTGGCGATTCGGTCCAGTTCATGAAGCAGGCCTGCGTCACCGCCATACCGAATACGGTAATAGATTTCGGAGGCATCTATGGCATCCACAGGTCCGCCGGCCCGGGCTACGCGCTCGGCAAACTGCTTTGGTGTTTCACAGAGCGACTTACTGAATCCGGCACGATGAAGCCTCTTCAGAATACGCTCGTAAGACTGCAGGGCGGACCGTTGAGGCGAACGATTCTGTCGGTGGAAAAGAAGCAGAAGTTTCCATCCGAAGAATAGGGCCGCGGCCATAAACCCTATAATCGTCAGACCTTTCCGAGACAGGCCGGAAAACAGTCGGGTCATGTCCGGAAGGTGAGGACGAGAGATCCACGACAGACCGCTCTCGAGAGTTCTGACCGCCCGTCTCTGCTCAAGGGAGGAATAGCTGATGACATACTTAAACCATGCCATGCGGACAGCATCAAGGTAGATGGCTGTGGCAGAGCGAAGGGACGGAGGGGCCGAAGGCGTCGGGTCGAAGCGCATCCACCGGCCTCCAATATACGCTTCGACCCAGGCGTGGGCATCGCTCTGTCTGACGAGGACATAATTCCCCAGCGGATTCACGTCTCCTCCGAGGAAACCTGTTACCACGCGGGCCGGTATGTTTACGCTCCGGAGCATCAGGGTCATGGCGGTGGAAAAGTGTTCGCAATATCCCTGACGCGTATTGAAGAGAAAATCCTCGATTGGACTTATACCGCGGGGCGTTCGTCTCGTTTCCAGGGCGTAGGCCATATTCCCCTGCAGGTATTTCCCGATAATCATGGCTTTGAGCTGGGGGTCTTCGATTCCCGAGACGACCTCGCGGGCCAGATCCGGGATTCGTCCCACGGTTTGAGGCAACTGGAGGTCTGACGGCCGGGGCTTGCGGATATCCACCGCCATGTTTGGGTCTGACCAAAGGGTATAGCGGACGCGTCCCCGGGGCTCACGCTTCAGCTTCATGACTCTGTGGTCGTCGAGCCCGATGTACATGAATTCAGCCTCCATTGCGACCGAAGTCGGAAGACCGAACAGCACCCGTGTATTGATCGGTTCCAGATAAATGGTCTGTTTTACCAGAGATTCGCGGGTCTGGCCCCCCAGGACGAATTGCTTGTCCCGGCTGAACAAGAGCCTTTCCCCTGTGTTGCTTCGCGTCCAGGCCCTCCCGTCGAACCGGTCGAGGGTACTTCCCCTCCAGTAGAGCTCTCCGGGAGCGGGGCCTTCGAGTTCCACCCGCATGACGACCGTATCGTCGGTCTTGACATCACCGTAGGACCCAAAGTCCATCTCGTCCGAGAAACCGGTGGTCGCGATTCGCTTGAGATGCGATTTGCCCCAGAAACCCGTCCAGGCTGTCCGAGGAACCAGGATGAAGAGGAGCACCAGGGTCAGGAGCGTCCATCCCGAAACCTTGGCTGCGGCTCCGGTAAAGGCGACACGCTCAGTCCCCGGGTCAGAATGCAGATAGCCGTCCATCAGCGAGACCACCAGAATGACCATGAAAAGGGCCAGAACCAGGGCAAACCATACCGAAAGAGTGAGTTCCGAAACGAGGATGATCTGGAGAAGTCCCATGAAATGGACCTGCGTATGGTCTTCATGCGTGTTCAGGTCGAAACTCTTCAGGGCCTGAAAGAAGAGGGTCAGATGCACCACGGCCAGCAGGGTATCTTCTGAAACGAATACAAGGTCCAGAAAGAACAGGGCCAAATCAAGAAATACGAAGGCGGCAACGGCTTTCTGGGTAATGTTTGGCCGCCCCAGGTAACTTCGCACGTAGCCCAAGGGGATAAGGAGGGAAGGAACGGCCATCAGCGAATGCGCCTCCCCCGTAAGGAGCAGCGATACGGAGCCCACGCCGGCGGTCAGCGCCGTCGATAACCTAAATTTCCTGTTGGGCATCGATAACCAGATCAAAAGGCCCTTCCCCGCCTCTCGGAGGGGAGGGGTATGGGGAGACGCCTATGAGATAGCCGGATCCGGGACCCGGTAACGGAGCGGGAAGACTTCCGGCTTGAACCACGGCCAGGGCATCGAAGATCCGGTAAAGGTGTTCCTGTCCCAGCCCATAGGCGGTATCCATCGCACCGCACACGAGCCGGAGCTGGAGGTCCTTTTCCGAAAGAAACGCGGCCACTGAGGCCGCGACCGTTACCGCCCTTTCAAATAGAGCCGGGTCTGCGGCGGGTCCGGTTTCCAGATATAGGGTGATTCGGACCGGTTCTTCCCTTGAGTATTCCTTCACAAGAATGCGCCCGGTTCGGGCTGATGCTTTCCAGTGTACGTGGCGAATGCTGTCACCATAACGGTAATCACGGTCCAGGAGGTATTCGCCTTCGGGGCCGGGACGGTGGGTGTATCGCCCGGTGGCGGACGCTGAGAGGGCGGTGGTCAGTGACCGGACGGGGACCAGGGCGGGATAGACCACGACGGACTGCTGTCGCGGGATAAGGGATGTTTTCATGACCAGGCCAAAAGGAAATCCGGTGGCCAGAAGCAGGTCCCCGATACGGAGTCGACCGCGTCGTTCGGGTCGGAAGGGAAGGGAACATGTGGCCGTCCCCGAACCCTCGATACGTCCGAAACGGGCTCGACCCGATGCGCCTGCGGGAACTTCATCGGAAAGTCTCACGTGAATATCAAAAGCCGGGCGGGAAAACTTTCTTATTACGGTTACACCGAGGGAAGATTGGCGCCCGGCATGCACAGGATGAGGAACATGCAGTCGCACATCAAGCCCCCTGAGACTTCCCCGGAGCAGGATCATTGAGACGATGACCATGGCCGCGATCATGGACAGGATGAGATAAATCAGATTATTGCCGGTATTGACCGCCGCGAGGGCAAGAAGAAGGGTAAGCAGAATGAAACGGTATCCTTGAATCGTGGGCCGGGTGCCTGCCTTGGACGCGGGGTCTTCGATAATGCGTTTCAGCGTTCTGCGGGTCATGGCTAAGCGGCACCCTGGCGCCATCGGGCCGGAGAGGGCCTCTGCGCAGGGGAGATTACAGGGGTACTGGGGTCTGTTGAAGAATGGTTTTTATAATATCCCTGCTGCTTCCAGCATCGGGCCGCGGGATGATTCTGTGAGCAAGGACAGGACCTGCGACAGTACGTATATCGTCCGGTACCACGTAATTGCGACCGCTGCAATAAGCACGGGCCCGGCTGGCCCGCATCAGAAACATGGCCCCGCGAGTGCTGGCGCCAAGTCGAACTTCCTCATGATGCCGTGTGGCTGCCACAAGGCGGAGGAGATAGTCGGTAAGGGCATCATGGAACCGCACCTCCTGGACTGCGTTCTGGATCCGGATAAGATCCTCAGTCGTCAATACCGGGGAGATCTCCTCGGCCCTGGGAATGCCGGAATTGCTGACAAGCACCTTCTTCTCATCTTCGGGTTCCGGATATCCGATGGTGAGGCTCATCATGAACCTGTCGAGTTGGCTCTCCGGCAGGGGAAAGGTCCCGTGGTATTCCACAGGGTTCTGGGTAGCCACCAGCATGAAGGGTTTCGGAAGATTGAGGGAAAGTCCTTCCTGCGATACCCTCTTCTCGTTCATGGCCTCAAGCAGGGCAGATTGGGTTTTTGGATTGGTCCGATTGATTTCGTCCGCCAGAACGATATTTGCGAAGATGGGACCCTTTCTGAATTCAAAATCTCCGGTCTTTCGATTGAGGATCTGGGTCCCCAGAATGTCAGATGGCAAGAGGTCACTTGTGAACTGAATCCGACGGAAGCTACACCGGGTTGCGCGAGCCATGGCAAAGGCCAGAGTCGTTTTTCCGACTCCCGGAACATCTTCGATCAGGAGATGCCCCCCGGCGGCGAGGCATTCCACGGCCATGCGGACGACCTCATTCTTCCCGTGGATCACGGTTCCGATTTCGTATACCAGTTTCCTGACCTCTTCGTTCATAAGACCGGGTTTCTGTTCATAGAGAGGCGACCGTGGGGATATTCCGGGGGCAGTTTGCATACTTTTCATCATCGGCGATACAACCCGGGGACTTGACGGGCGGAATCCAATCACGAATACGAAGACTTAAAAGACCTCTTGGCCGCGGACCCCTCTGGAAACCTCCTCCTCAGAACCGTATCAACGGGGCCGGGCGGGTCCATGAAGCTTCCTCATGGACTCAAACCGTTTCGACCCGCAATAAAACGGGGCGACCCCAAGGCCGAGCCGTTGTTTACGTGCGTCCGGAACCGACCTTCACGCACCCTGTTCTCATTCTACCCGATGGACTACGCGCTCCGATCGCGGCGGGATCCGGACCAAGCGGCGTGAGCTTTGCTGAAGGCGAGGCGGTTTCGGAAGACTGACCGGGCCGAAACCCTGGTACGGAGCTGTTTCCGGGTTCCAGGTCTCTTGCTAAAGTACAGGCCCCCCTATGGTCGATGAGAAGAGGACTTTTTCATTTGTATAAGAGGCTTTTATTGTTAGCCGGTTGTGGACAAAGTGTGAATCCGGCCCTTGACAAAAAGATGTCTATGGTTTAGAAAATCCAAATATGACAATACGTTTAAGCATTCTGATTTCAGTAATTCTTTCATTCACCGGCTCCATCCATGCGGCGGAAAGCCAGAATTCTGGACCAAGTCCCGTTCTTGCCAGCGTCTTTCATGAGAGTGTGCCTCCCTCCGCTTATCTCCACGACACGGAGCGAACCCCTTTCGTGACTATCAGCAACGTATCCTATTTCACGAGCGGTGAATTCGCGCGGGTCGTTCTCGAAACAGACGGTCCTCTTCAATATTCGGCGCATAGCCTGACCGTCCCCGAAAGGCTCTATTTTGACCTGCCGAGTTCACGACTTTCGCGTTTGTCTTTTAAGGAGATTCAGGTGAACGGGCCCATTCTGCGGGTGATTCGATTAGGGCAGAGGGACTCCGATTCGGTTCGTCTCGTTCTGGGGGTGAAAGGCCGGCCAGGGTATCGCGTGACCAATGAAGGCCACAGGCTGGTCGTGGACATACAGCCAGGCGGTGCGTCTGGAGAAGAGCGAGCCGCAGGCAACCTTATTGACCCCACGCCTGTTGACGTTTCCATCCCTCAGCCCAAACCGGTTTTTACCATCGTGATTGATCCCGGCCACGGGGGAAAGGATTCAGGCGCTACGGGGCGGTCTGGTCTTCCTGAAAAGAGGGTGACCCTGGATATCGCCAACAGGATTGAGCGGAAACTTGCTGAGTGGAGGGACATCCGAGTGATTCTCACGCGCCGGGACGATACCTTTATCCCCCTTGGGTCCCGTGCTCAACAGGCCAACGCCGAGAATGCGGACCTTTTTCTGTCGGTACACGTTAACGCGGCCAGGGACAGGGAACTGAGCGGGGTTGAAACATGGTTTCTCAATGCCACCACGAATCGCGAATGGCAACAGGTTGCCGACCGCGAGAATGCGTTCGGTGGCTCTGCCGCGGGAGGGCTTTCAGAACTCGAGCTTATCTTTCAGGATCTCACGCGATCCTACAAGATGGAGGAGTCCATGAGTCTCGCCCATCGAATCCAATCGTCCCTCGTGGAAGAGTTGAAACAAGAGACTCCTGAAATTCACGACTATGGAGTGAAGTGGGCCAAGTTCCAGGTGCTGGTCGGTGCGCAAATGCCAGCCGCCCTGGTTGAGGTTGGGTTCATCAGTAATCGGGCGGAGGAGAAACGGTTGACCAAGGCCGCCTACAGGGAGTTGCTGGCGGAGGCTATTTCGGCCGGGGTTCTCGACTATATTCGTGCCGTGAGAGTTGCAGACGTCCAGACTGCAGGCGGACGAAGGGCCGTTCCGTATTGACCTTTCGGTTTCATCTGCAGGCCGATGCTCAGTCATATCGTTCCTCATTTTCATGTGCCACCCTCCCGGCCGTCCCGTAATGAGCGCTTTTTGTCCGGGCATGGCCTAGCTTGAATTTTCCGAGCAGGGTTTTCTATGAGAACAGGCGACCCCCTAATTATCAAGAATGTCAGAGTCATAGACGGGACGGGCGGGGCCTCTTTTGAGGGGGAGGTCGCCGTGCAGGGGTGCCGGATTAAAGCCGTAGGGCATTCCCCGGGCGCGTTACAGGATGCGGGCCAGACCTTTGATGGGTGCGGCCTGTGTCTGGTTCCGGGTTTCATCGATACGCACGGACATTCGGAGTTTACGCTGTTGGCAGACCCGAGAGCCGAGGGAAAGTTGCTTCAGGGCGTGACCACGGACATCAGCGGAAATTGCGGCCTTTCAGCGGGGCCGCTCAGGGGACCCTATGCTGAACGTCGGGAGTCGGATCTGAGGGAATACTCCATAGAGGAAAGATGGACGAGCCTGAATGCCTATCTCGAACTGCTCCAAAGCCGCCAACCGGCCATTAACTACGCCACCCTGGCCGGGCATGGAAATATCCGTGGAGCGATTATGGGCTATACGGACCGGAGAGTTACGGAAGGGGAAATGTTCCAGATGCGGGATCTTCTGATTCAGGCCATGGAGGAAGGCGCCCTGGGTCTGAGCACCGGCCTCATTTATCCCCCGGGAGTTTATGCTGAACGTCAGGAACTCATTGACTTGTGTCACGTGCTCGCTTCGTACGGAGGGTTGTATGCCACCCATATGCGCAATGAGGCTGATTTGGTCCTGGAATCCCTGGAAGAGGCCCTGGACATAGGTGAGCAGGCCGGAGTCCCGGTCCATGTATCGCATCTGAAAACCAGCGGACGATCCAACTGGCCCAAGATCGATGGCCTGCTGAACCTTTTGAGCAAGGCTGGCGATCGGGGTATTAGGGTTACGTGCGACCGTTATCCTTATATTGCCTCCAGTACCGACCTCGACGCCATCTTGCCGAAGTGGGTATATGAAGGGGGCTACGCGCATCAGAGAGAACGGCTTACGGACCCTGAGATTCTCGGTCGCATCCGTTCCGAGCTTGGTCCCGACGCGAATGAGGACCGGTTCTGGGCGGACATCCGCGTGTCCTCCGTGTTCGAAGCGGTCAACCGGTGGATGGAGGGGCGCAGTATTCTGGAGATCTCCCGGGAACGATCTCAGAATCCGTTCTTGACTTATATAGCGGTCATTCTTTCCGAAGGGTTCCGGGCGGGTGGGATTTTCTTTGGTATGAGCGAAGCCAATCTGGTCCGTATCCTCACCAAGCCGAACACCATGGTGGGATCGGATTCGGCGGTGCGTTGCTTTGACGGGTCGACCCGAAAGGGAAAACCCCACCCGAGGGGGTTCGGGACCTTTCCCCGATACCTCGGGCAGTATGTTCGGGACCAGGGCCTTCTTCCCCTGGAGCAGGCTGTTCACAATATTACGGGGCTTCCAGCTTCTGTTTTCGGCCTGGCGAACCGGGGCGTCATAAGGGAGGGGGCGTATGCAGACCTCGTGATTCTTGATCCGGACTGCGTTACGGACACGGCCACCTATGAGCATCCTTTTTCCCCGCCCAGGGGGATTCGGCACGTTTTTGTCAATGGAGGGCATGCGGTCCGCGAGGAGCATCCCACGGGACTCCGGTCGGGTCGGGTGATCCGGCGAGGGGACGCATGATGCAGGGGCGAGTCCATTTTCTTCTGGTCGCTGCGGTGTTTCTCATCTGTTTCTACCTTCTGTTTGCCATGGTACGGCCGTTTTTCGATTCCCTCATGTGGGCCCTCGTTTTATCCGTCGTATTCTTCATCCCGCACCGCAAGATACGGGAACGGGTTCGGAACGAGAATGTTGCGGCCAGCCTGAGTCTGGTGGGGATCACGGTCTGCATCCTGCTCCCCGTGGCGTTTCTCATCCCCATGCTGACCCAGGAGTTGGGTGAGACGTTGAGCTGGCTGGAGAATGAGATTCCCAGGCTCCGGAATTTTGACCCCAAAGAGTTCCCCCTCGCTTCCCGCATCTGGGATGCTGTATCCCCGTACGTATCTACGGATATCAACAGCCTGACCCGCGAATTGATCGGCAACATCCGTCAGCTTGGAGGAACCCTTATCAATTATTTTTCCTTCGCCTTCGTCAATGTTTTTTCCTTCGCCTTCAAGTTCATCATGATGCTGGTGGCGCTCTTTTTCTTCCTGAGAGATAGTGAGCGCATTCTGATAGCCCTTCGCCGCGTTGTCCCGTTCGATGATGAGGAACGCTCGCGCCTGATTGGGCAGTTGAAGGACATGATTATTGCCACCCTGTACGGGGGGCTCAGCGTTGCTCTGGTTCAGGGCATTGTCGGGGGAATCAGTCTGTGGCTACTCGATGTGCGTGCGCCCGTGCTCTGGGGTACCGTCATGGCCTTTCTGGCGTTTGTCCCTGTCGTGGGGGCAGGCCTGGTTTGGGTCCCGATCACGATCTACTGGCTGCTCACAGGGGCTTTTGGCAAGGCTGTGGTTTTACTGATTGTGGGCACCCTGGGCATCAGCATGGTGGATTACATTTTAAGGCCTATTGTTATCGGAAACCGCACGAAGATGCACACTTTGTTGATCTTTCTGAGTGTTCTGGGAGGCCTCGGGTACTTCGGTTTTGTGGGTATTGTGGTAGGTCCCATGGTGGCCTTGACGTGCATGGCGCTCATCAATATGTACGTGGACACGCCGGGGAGCCGATTCCTGTCTGGACGAGGCGATGAGGCAGACTGGTCTCCCTAACCGCTTGGTGCGATGACCAGAGACCGAGCAGAGCGATATGACCCCTGAACCCCTTATTCTTGTGACTAACGACGACGGTGTTCACGCGCCTGGCATTATTGCCCTTGCCAAGGCGCTCCGTTCTCTCGGCGAGGTCGTGGTCGTGGCTCCGGACCGGGAACAGTCGGCGGTGGGCCACGCGCTCACCATGCACCGGCCCCTGTACTGTGACCCCCTCCGCGACGGCGTGTTCGGTGTAAACGGAACCCCGACGGACTGCGTAGCCATTGCCGTCAAGAAGGTGCTCTCGAGGAAACCCTCGCTCGTGGTCTCAGGCATTAACCGCGGGGGAAACCTTGGTGATGATATCACTTATTCGGGGACTGTGTCGGCGGCTTTGGAGGGCACCCTGCTGGGCATCCCGTCCGTTGCCGTTTCCCTGGACGGGGATGTGCATCTTCACTATTCGGATGCGGGGAAAGTCGCCATCCGTATCGCCCGGTATGTCCTCACCAAGGGTCTTCCCGCGAATACCTTGCTGAACGTGAACGTTCCGAACCTGCCTTTGCCCGAGCTGAAGGGGTTCCGAGTCACGCGCCAGGGCAAGCGAACCTACGATGGCGACATCCGTGTGGTCGAGGACCCCAGGGGGCGGCCCCATTACTGGCAGGGGGGAGGCAGGCCCGTATGGTCCGGCGGGCTCGAGACAGACATTCATGCGGTCATGGAAGGCTACGTATCCGTGACGCCGGTGCGGTACGACCTCACCAATTACGAGGTACTGAAGGAAGTTCAGTCAGGCCTCTCCGGTATCAGTCTGGAGGAGTAGCCCAATGGTTTACGATGTGATCATCGTGGGTACCGGTCCGGCCGGAATCTTCACCTGTCTCACCCTCCTTGAAAAGCGCCCCTCACTTCGGGTGCTTCTCCTCGAGAAGGGGCGAAGTATCAAAGAGAGAAAATGCCCTGTGGCCTCGGGAGAAACGGCGTGTGTGGCTTGCCCGGAATGTAATATCCTGAGCGGATGGGGCGGCGCGGGGGCCTATAGCGACGGCAAACTCACTCTGTCCCGGCATACGGGCGGCCATCTCGCCCGGTATATCTCTGATTCCCGCCTCGACTCACTGATCTCCCGGGTGGATGACACCTACCTCCGGTTTGGCGCGCCGTTGGATCGCCTCTACGGAACTCCGAGTACCGAATTGAGGGCGCTTCAGGAACTGGCAGCCCGGAACAGGCTGACCCTTGTCTCTTCTCCGGTTCGCCACATCGGCACTGATATATGTTTTGAGGTGCTGACACGGATGTACGAGCATCTCAGGAGCCGTGCCACGGTCCGTTTCGGGTCTTCTGTGGACCGTATTCTTGCGGCAGACCGCCGGGCCGCGGGTATCGAGTGCGAGGACGGAACACGGATTACCGCAGACGTCGTGGTGCTTGCGCCGGGCAGGGAAGGGGCGAGGTGGCTGGACCTGGAGGCTTCACGACTCGGATTGACGCGGCTGACCAATGCCGTCGATGTGGGAGTCCGCGTGGAACTCCACGCCGCGGTACTGGAGCACCTCACACGCGTAACCTATGAGCCCAAACTGCTGTACCGGAGCGAAAGGTTCGATGACCAGGTCCGGACCTTCTGCGTCAATCCGCACGGACAGGTGGTGAAGGAATACCTCAAGGAACTCTGGACCGTCAATGGGCACAGCTTTGCCAAGTCAAAGACCGAGAACACCAATTTCGCCCTGCTTGTAAGCACCACCTTTACCGAGCCGTTCGATGAACCGATTCAATACGGACGCCATATTGCGCAACTCGCCAATTTTCTGGGCAAAGGCGTTATCGTTCAGAGACTCGGGGATCTCCATAAGGGACGTCGGTCGACTCCGGACCGGATGGGACGGGGTGCGGTTCGGCCGACGTTGCGGGATGCCACGCCCGGCGACCTGAGCTTCGTGCTTCCGTTCCGACATATGGCCAACATTACGGAGATGCTTGAGGCCCTGGACCGTATTGCCCCAGGCGTCAACGCGCCGGATACGCTTCTTTACGGGGTTGAGGTGAAGTTTTACAGCCGGTTGTTGAAACTTTCACAGTGCCTCGAAACTGAGGTCGCCAACCTCTTTGCGGTCGGCGACGGGGCTGGAGTCAGCAGGGGGCTGGTCCAGGCTTCGGCCACCGGAATCGTGGCTGCGGAAGAAATTCTTTCCCGTCTCCCCTGACTTAGCCCCCTTTCCGCAAAGGACCAGGGATCTTCCGCCTGAGGGCGATGTCCTCTGCGTTTCTGTCCGTGCGGGGTGGGGGGAAAGAAAAGCCGGGCCACGGGCCCGGCTGGAAGCTGTTGGGGCGTCGTCAGTTCCGCTGCCGCTCTCGAATGAAACCTCCTCCTAGAACCTGGCCTGGGCAACAACGGACGGATCAGCAGGAACCCCGCACGCACGGGCCCTGATTTCAAGTTCGGTTCGATGAAGGGTCTGGGCCTTCTCATCCAGGTTCAGGCGCTCATAGATCTCCGCCAGAAGGGAGAGGGACTCGGCCAAGGCCTTGTGTTCCGGGCCGAGAATGTCTTCGCGCATAGCGAGCGCCATCCGGGCGAACTTTGTGGCGCTGTCGTAATCCCGGGAGACCAGATCAATCCGCGCGATGAGGTGGTAAAGGTCAGCCACCTTGACGTCGGCCAGGCCAACTGTTGAGGTAGTCTTCCGGAGAGCCTCCTCGGCCACATATCTCGCCGATTCCGGCTGGTTTGCAGAAAGAAGATATTCGGCCTGGAGAGCCAGTTCAACGGGGGACACGGCATCCTGAAAGGTCATAGCGGGGCTCAGCGAGGAAGCTCCTAGAACCAGCACTGCAGTCAATACGCGTATAAACATATTCCTCATCTTTGAAAATCCTTTTCCGTGCAGATCTTTTTTTGGCGTCTGAGTTTGCAGGTTATATGCCAAACGCCAAGATAGCCAATTCATTGGGCCGACCGTGTCCTGCATATCGGTGCCTTCCATTCCGACGTGAAACTGCTGGGTAGGTACACCCAAAGTAAGTGGGGGATATGGCACGACCGGTCAGAAGCGCCGGCGTATATGATTGCAAAGGGTGTGAGGATGACCAAAGGAAGCGGATAGACGCCGGTCGGACCTTTCAATCCTTCCTTGAAGCCGGGTCCTCGGTTCGCAAGACAGGAGCCAAGAGCCGGCTAATCCTTTCACGGTCCGAGTTGGAAAGTTTTGCGGGTTCCACGTGGAGCTGGTAGCCTCGTCCCTCAACCCGGATCACCGTCAGGTCAGGCGGGTACCGGTCTCTTGAGCCTACAACGGAGTACGCCTTGACGGCATAGGCCATGCCCTTGACCTGTATTTCGCCTATTTCTCGGCACTCGATATGGTCTCTGACCTGGAGCCAGGTTTCGTGAGAGATCAATATTTCCTGAGGTGCGGCCACCGCCTGCAGGCGGTTGGCCAGATTAACAGGACCGCCAATAATGGTGTAGTCCATTCTGTTTTCCGCACCGAAGTTGCCCACCGTACAATAGCCGGTGCTTATGCCCATGCGGACTGCGAAGGGGCGATTCCCGTAACGGGACTCTCTTCCGTTCGCTGCCTGCTGTATGTGTTCGCGCATGGCCAGCGCCATCCTCACGCACATAAGGGCGTCCTGCCGTACGCCGCGAGACTCCGGGTCTCCGAAAAAGACCATTACGGCATCGCCCACGAACTTGTCAATGGTTCCCCCGTATTCGAGCCCAATTTCGGTCATATCTCCGAGGTACCCGTTCAGAATTTCAGTAAGGGTTTCCGGTTCCATGCGATCCGTCAGTTCGCTGAAGCCCCGGATATCGGAGAAGAATACGGTTAACTGTTTTCTGGAGGAACGTCGATCTACATCGGTTTTTCCATGGAAGATGGATTGGTAAACCTGTGGGGACAGATACTTCGCCAATTTCGAGGAGAGTACGGATAATTGTTCATTAGACTCCTGAAGTCTGCGGGTTCTGTCCATCACCTGTTCTTCCAGCCTCTGATTGGCCAAGTGCTGGGCCGCCATCGCCTCGTTTTGGGCGCGGTCCTTATCCTGCCGCATCATGTTCATCTGGTCTGCGAGGGCCAGCGAAAGCAGGCTGATCTCAACGAAGGAACCCATCTGCTGACCGTATTCCGTGAGGAAGGTGCTGGGCAGGAGGCCGAGACTCTTGAGGCTGAGGAGTCCGGTCCCCAGAAGCAGGGCAAACCATGCAATGGTGAAGAAACGAGCCGAACGATAACCTCTCTTCCAGGTCACGATGCCGGTAACGAGGACGGTGGGGGCGAACAGTCCCGCCATGACCGCGGCGTAAAGGATGCTCACCGTGTAGTTCGGTTGAAGAGAGACCAGCATCCCCAGTCCAAAGCCGACCTGCAGAATCTGCATGATTCGGTCGGCGCGCGGACTCGTCTGTTCCGTGGACAGGAAGGTCCGGCTGAATTGGAGGGCCGTAATTCCCGTCACGCAGATAAGAACCGGAATCGCAAAGTTGACCATCAGGGGACGGTGGCCCCATAGGTGGTTGGTGAGGCCGTTATAGGTGAGTTGCCAAAGAATGAAGCTGAGAACGTACAGTACGTAAAAGAGATATCTCGAATGTCTTATGGAGATATAGATGAGGAGGTTCGAGAGCAGGATCATTCCCATGGCCCCGTAATATAGGCCCAAGGCGCCGTTCTCCAAGTCTGTGTGGTACGCGAAAGCAGAGGGAGGCCATAGGCGAAGAGCGATGGGAACGGAACCGAAATCCCTGAATCGCATGAAACAGGTAAGAGACCTCCCGCCCGGTATGGTCAGTGGAAATACCGGCCGGCGGTACTTCAGAACTCTCTGCTCGACCGGTATGCGCAAGCCGGAACCCTGGCGGGTGAAGACCCCCTGAGGTTCCAGGAGGAAAAGGTCGACTTCGTCGATCAGGGGAGAACTGACTTCCAGCAGGAACGACTGGTCATGATCTTCGGGATTGTCCAGCCTGAATCGGACCCAGTGTGCGGCCCGGGAAAACCCAAAGTTAAGACTTTCCTCAAAGCTTGGAACAAACCTCTGCAAAGTGGATGGAGCCGTTACGTAGGTAATGTCATAGTCACCCGCAGGGTCGGGAAGATATTCCAGATAACGGCCAAGCGTCACAGGTCGACTCTCGGGACCGAGGGATACCGGCCTCAGCGTCCCGGCTTGGGCAGGAAGACATGCCAGCGGGAACAGCACACTTAGGACGACGATCAGCGCCGAGGTGTACCGCATTCCGTTTTTCCGAGAACTGGAGGGCATCACGAAAAATCCCGCATGCCCCGGAAGCTGCTCATATCAGCTGTATCGGAAGTAATGGACGCGAAGTGTACTTCTGGTTACCAGAAACGGAAGCGAGCGATCCGGGCTTTATGGAATAAATGCCGGAGCGGCCGGGTGGCTCTATTCCCGCTGTTCTTGAACGTAATACAGGGGTCCTGTCACTGTACGGCCCTCCATGCGTGACAGTGCAGGAATATTCCATGGGCGTAACGGAAGTCCAGCGCCCGTGCCCTGGTTCCTGATCAAGGCCTTAAGGTCCCTCTGTCAGGGGCGTTGGTAGAACTTCCGAAGGCGGGGGAACGGGCGTGGTCAGGCTCTGGGACGGGCCATGACCAGAGCGTCTGGCGTCAGCCGGGTTGAGAGCGCACCCTGGTATTCCGCTTCAGAGCAGAGTTCCTGAAGGGTTGCCATGAATTCGCTTTGTCCAAGACTGCATGAACTCTCTGCGAGTACATGGATGAGCCTCATGAGTCCAATATTGACGCGGGCGCGACCCTTCTGAAAGGAAATAATATAACCGCGTTCCAGGTCCTGCTCGCTATACATGTTGCGTGTTCGCTTAAGAAAAAGACTGTTCGCTTTCCTCACGATCCCTTCTACGTTGGGGGTTCGCCCGACGACGACAAAATCGTGCGTCTTTACGGCACCGACAAAATATCCTCGACCGTAATCATCCGCAATCGTTCGGAGAACCGCCGCAGCCCATTGGACCAGTTCCGCATGATGTTCGGCCCCATACTTGAGAAGGTAGGGGTTGATGTTGGCGATGCGGACGTAAGCCACAGCCTGCGTGCCCAGCCTCGGGAGGGTCTCATTTACCCGCCTGAGGACGGCCGCCTTGTCCGGTAACCCGGTGAGAAAGTCCGGCCAGAGGTCAGGATTGCTCTGCTTGGAATGAAGCTTCCGTATATATTCCTTGGCACGTGTCAGGCTCAAACCGGTATCCCCTTGCCAGGCTGCTCTGTGGTCGCACTTGGCTCTTTTTCTGTCTTTTATATCCGCCATAAATGCGCGACGTCAACTTCTAATTTTGATTATAAATAGAGGTGTTTCATGGGTTATCAGTAAACAGGGACCACGAACGGACAGACCAGGTCGTCCGACCCGGTTGACGCATGAGCGATGTGTGTTAGATTGAAGTTACGCGTACAAGGGCATGCCCCATAGGGCGGTTTGCCTGAATCCAGAATATTCTTCTTACGGAGGTTCCATGGCAAAGAGACTTGAAGTGTTCAAATGCGAGTTGTGTGGTCACATCGTGGAGGTCCTTCATGACGGGGCCGGGGAACTGGTCTGCTGCGGTCAGCCGATGACGAAGCTTACAGAAAATACAACTGACGCGGCCAAGGAAAAACACGTGCCCGTGATTGAAAAGGTGGAGGGCGGCTACAAGGTGAAGGTGGGCAGCGTACCCCATCCTATGGAGGAGAAGCATTACATCGAATGGATCGAACTCATTGCTGATGGAAAGGCCTATCGTCAGTTCCTGAAGCCTGGGGAGACGCCGGAAGCCTTTTTCAAACTGGAAGCCGCGAGCGTTACGGCCCGCGAATACTGCAATCTTCACGGCCTCTGGAAGGCCTGACACTCTTCACAGACCTGCTCGGGGGACCGAGCAGGTCTTCCTTGTTGCTGGACCGTCCTGTTTCCTTTTCCATGGACTGAGACCGATGACACGCTGAAGCTCTGTTTTCTCTGACCGTATCGAGACGCGTTATATACGATAACGTGGTTCCTGTCTGTGCGGCAGATATCTTCAAAGCGGTCCACCAAGAGAAGCGTGCGCCCACTCAATTTGACCGGAATGCCGCCCGGAAGGAGTCCTTCTTTGGCTTCGAGACTGAAGCGAGAAGATCCGGAAACGTGAGCTGAAGGGTGACCTCTGAATTACGGCAGGAGGAGGGCAAGAAAGGTTTTCATGAAGGCGGGGAGGTCATCCGGCTGCCGGGAGGTTACCAGGTTTTCATCCTGCACGACTTCACGGTCCAGGTAAATGGCCCCAGCGTGAACCATATCATCCTTTATGGCGTGGTAGCATGTGAGCCGTTTTCCGGCTACGAGGCCCGCAGATGCAAGAACCCATCCACCGTGACAGATACAGCCTACCGGCTTTGAGGACTGATATATGGCCTTGACCAGGTTCAGAACCCCGGAATCTGTCCTCAACCGGTCCGGGGCCCACCCCCCCGGAATGATGAGACCGTGGAGGTCCCTTTCTTCCATTTCTGACGCGGCCGCATGCACCTGTACCGGGTATCCGTACTTGCCCGAATACTCCTTGGCCGAACCTGTTCCGAGGACCGACACCCTGACCCCGGCCTCTTTGAGACGCAGCCTCGGGTAGTGGAGTTCGAGATCGTGGTAATGGTGTTCGGCCAGAATCCCCACGTGCCGTGTCTCAATGGTCATCACTCCCTCCGATCAGTCCCGATATCAATACATTCTGAAAAGGGGCACGTGAGGTTTCTTAGCGTGCTTCTTCTTCCCTGCCTTTGAATCGGGGGGCCGACACATATTGCATCGAGTTTCACTGCAGGCCTGGCAGAAACTGCAGTCAGGACAGGGATTCTTCTTTTTTAAGGCCTTTTTATCCATGGTGTGATTTCAGTATAATCCCCCCCTGCATTCCGGTAAAGCGAGGCCGTTCGCTCCCGTCTGGACGCGGAGCGGACGAAACTGGCTGAAAGGCGGCCGCACCATGATCAACTTAGCCAATTTCCTGTTCGAAGCAGGAATGCTGAAACGTACACCCCGCTCAGGATTCCAGTTCCTCGGTTCGGGCGCGGAATCGGTTGCCGAACACATTTTCCGGACGGCCTATATCGGGTACGTTCTCGGCAGCCTCACGGATGGGGCGGATGTCGACCGGCTGGTGAAAATCTGTCTTTTTCACGACCTGCCCGAGGCCCGTACCGGTGACCTCAATTATGTAAACAAGAAGTATGTAGTGGCGGAGGAGGCCAGGGCTGTACGGGATATGGCCCAGAGACTTCCCTTTGGAGCCGAAATCAGAGCGCTCATCGAGGAGTTCAACGAAGGGACCACGCTGGAAGCTCGCCTTGCCCGTGACGCCGATCAACTGGAGATGATCCTGGCGCTCAAGGAATACAAGGACATTGGCAATGCCTATGCTGAAGAATGGCTCGAATTTGCCCTGAGACGTCTCGAGAGCGACCTGGCCAAGGACCTGGCGGCCACGATTGTGTCCACGGATTCCTCGTTGTGGTGGTTCGAGGACAAGGGCGACTGGTGGGTCCACGGGACACGTGAGAGAGGGGAGCCCTGAGACCTCCGTATAGCCTGTTCCTTTAGTTCTGCCAAGGATGGGGACAAACGACAAGCGTTTGACTCGTTTTCCGGTAATCCTTTAGACTTACCAGTCCTGCGCAGGGGGACGAGGGGAAAATGCCCTCGCCGCCACCCTTCTATTCCCCTTGTATCCTTTGCGGGCATGTTGAAGAGGGCAAATCAGACAAGTTGAGGTTTTTCCCTTATGTCAGAAGAGGTAAACAAGGAAGACACATCCCCCGCCCCGTCGGCCGACACTTCAGTCGGGACAGGCGAGGAGAGTTTTGCGAAGCTTTTTGAAGAGAGTGAATCCCGGTCAGGCCGGTTACGCCCGGGGGAAAAGGTAAATGCTACGGTCATCAGCATTTCCAGCGAACTCGTTTATATTGACATTGGGGGAAAGAGCGAAGGGGCCGTGAACCTGTCCGAGTTTCTGGACGATGACGGCAACGTTACGGTCAAGATCGGAGACGAAATACAGGCTTATTACACGACAACGGCTGACGGCGTGATGCGCCTCAGTACCCTGATTCATGGATATTCGCCGGCCAAATTAAGTGCGATCCGCGATGCCCAGGAGGCTGGCATGGCGATCAGCGGAGAGGTTCGCCGGGAAGTGAAGGGCGGTTTCGAAGTCTCCGTAGGCGGGGTACGCTGCTTCTGCCCTTATTCGCATATTGACCTGAAGGGCGGACGGGAGGGTGGCGTCTTTCTGGGGCGGACTTTTGCTTTCCGGATCCTGGAGTTCGAGGAGGAAGGAAAGAATGTCATTCTGTCCCGTCGGCTCCTTCTCGAAGAGGAGCGGAAGGAGAAGATTGAAGAGCTGAAGGGCAGCCTCAAAGTGGGCGACGAGGTCAAAGGTCGCGTTCGGTCTGTTCAGAAATTTGGGGCTTTCGTGGAACTGGGAGGGGTTGTCGACGCGCTCATTCCCGTGAGCGAGCTCAGCTGGGAACGGGTGAACGATCCCCGGAAGGTCATCAATCCGGGTGACGAGGTAACGGCCAAGGTCATTGGGCTGGACTGGGACAAGAACCGGCTGACCCTGAGTCTTAAGGCCACCCAGCCGGACCCCTGGGTGGGGATTGCCAGCCGGTATCCGGTGGATGAGCAGACACGTGGAACGGTTGTGCGCCTGGAATCCTTTGGCGCCTTTGTAAACCTGGAACCCGGGGTCGATGGCCTCATTCACCTGTCCAATCTGGGGGCCGGTCGAAAGGTTAACCATCCCAAGGAAGTCCTTGAGGTCGGACAGCTGGTCGAGCCCTATGTGACAGATGCGGATGAGGCCAACCGGCGGATTTCCCTGGCCCTCCAGCCGAGGTTCAGGCCCGAGAAGATTCCGCTTCCAGCGTTAAACGAGGTTGTGGACGGAGTCGTTGAAAAGGTCATGCCTTACGGCATTTTCGTGAAGATGCCCAGTGGACTCACGGGACTGGTTCCCAATGCCGAAATGGGGACGCCCCGAGGCACAGACCATTCCAAGATGTTTCCGGTCGGAACGGCCCTCCAGACGGCGGTGGTAGAGGTGGATACGGCCCACCACCGGGTAAAACTGAGCCGGAAGTCGCTTGTCGAAACAAAGGAAAAACAGGAATACCGCGAATATATGAAGGCGGCTCAGAATGATGAGGACAAACCCTCTGACATGGGGAGCCTTGGTGTTCTGCTGAAGGCCAAGATGGAGGAACAGAAGAACGCCGCCTCCCAGTAACGGAACCCTATGAGATCCTGACATCCATACCCGGGTGACTCCGGCACGACGGTTACCCGGGTTTTTCTTGCGGTCAACTCCCTCCTTCAGGCGGCTCTGGTGCTGGGCTTCAATTCGTTGAAGTTGCCGTGGCGGAAAGTAAAGTCGAGTACCTCTTCCTGCTGCGTCCGGTCCAGACCGATGATGGAGGAACAGATGTCCATCCCCTCGCCCAGCAGAAAGTCCATATTTTCTTTCACATGTTTTTTGGAAAGAAGTTCTTCCATTGACTGCAGTACGATCGCTTCGCAAAGGCTTTTCAGGCTGTCCATAGGTACCCTCCGTCCCTACTCCGGCGCGAGATTTATGCAGTATCCGCCTTTTTGCAAGGTTCAGGCCCGTTTTCGAGGGAGCGGATGCAACCTGTAGGCGTAGCCGGATTCCAATCATCAGGAGGGTCAAATGTTAACATTTTATTCTTTAAAACAAATGGTTATGATTATTTGCGGTCCTGGTGCGGTTTGTGAGGAAGAGATGGGCTGTGTCATAAAGTCATACATATTGCCCTAAGTTATTGTCGTAATTAT
>QJVM01000010.1 GCA_003235715.1 Nitrospirota bacterium | reverse complement strand
GTACCTGTCCAATGCGGAGACGCAGATACGCCGATGGCAGGGGGACAGCCTCATCCTTCCGGCCGTGGCGCCCCATGCGCCCTACACGTGCGGTCCGGAAACGCTCCAACGAGCCTACCGGCTTGCGGAACGTTACGACGTTCCGCTTCACATGCACCTGTCGGAGACCGAGTGGGAGGTCTCGGAGATCCTGGCCCGATACGGCAAACGGCCGGTGCATCACCTCGAGGGTCTGGGCTGTCTGGGGTCGCGGCTTTCACTCGCGCATGCCGTCTGGCTCACTCCAGAGGAGATCGACCTGATGAAGGGACACGAGGTTTCGGTGGTCCATTGCCCTGAGTCCAATCTGAAGCTCGCGGCAGGCTTCGCACCGGTGGCGGATATGCTGGGCGCAGGCCTCTGCGTTGGTTTCGGAACGGACGGGGCGGCCAGCAACAATGATCAGGGAATTTTTCCGGAGATGGGAACAGCGGCCCGGGTGCAGAAGGCCGTGAAGCGGGACCCCACGGTTCTTCCCGCAGAGCAGGTGGTTCGCATGGCGACCCGGGAAGGGGCCCGGGCCATCGGTCTGGGGAATATCACCGGAAGTCTGGAGCCCGGCAAATCGGCTGACCTCATATGCCTCTACATGTCACAGCCTCACTTGGTACCCCTCTTCAGCCTTTCCTCTCATCTGACCTATTCCGTGACGTCATCCGATGTCCACCACGTGGTAGTGAACGGCCGGATTCTCATGAAGGATCGGAAGGTGCTGTCTGCCGATGAGGATGACGTGATCGACCGTGCCCGCCACTGGCAGAGAAAGATTCTGGAGTGGCAGCGGCATTGACTCCGCGGCTGGACAGAGGGTCTTTCCAGCCTGAGGATTCGAGCGGCGTGAACCAATTTTCTGTTTACACGTTCCGTTATCTTGCGATACATTTACAAGCAACAGAATTCCGGAAATGTTCTGCAGGGCGGATGTTATCCCGGAAACGGGCGAATACACCTGACGGGGAGGGGGCATGAGCGAAATCATCGACATCACGGCACGGGAGATCATCGATTCCCGGGGGAATCCCACGGTGGAAGCGGACGTGCTGCTGGAAACCGGGGTCATTGGAAGGGCGGCGGTTCCCTCGGGTGCGTCCACGGGCGAGAAGGAAGCCCTGGAACTCAGGGACAAGAGCAAGAAGCGTTACGGGGGCAAGGGCGTTCTCACCGCTGTGGAGAATATCCGGGGAGAAATTGCGGATGCGCTACGTGGCTTCGATGCAGACGAGCAGACCTTCGTGGATCACGTTCTGATCGAACTCGACGGGACCAAGACGAAGAAGCGTCTGGGCGCCAATGCCCTCCTGGCGGTTTCCCTGGCCAATGCCAAGGCCGCGGCTGAGGATGCCGGCCTGCCTTTGTACCAGTACCTGGGCGGCTGCAACGCCAAGGAACTGCCCGTTCCCATGATGAATATCCTGAACGGCGGCGCCCATGCCGACAACAACCTGGACATCCAGGAATTCATGATCATGCCGGCGGGCGCGAAGAATTTCAGCCAGGCCCTCCAGATGGGGGCCGAGGTCTTTCACAGCCTGAAGTCCGTGCTCAAGAAGAAGGGGTTGAACACGGCGGTGGGAGACGAGGGCGGCTTTGCCCCGAGTCTGTCCACGAACGAGGAGGCTCTGTCCCTGATCCTTGAGGCGGTCAAGAAGGCGGGTTACGCCGCAGGAAAGGACATCTTCATCGCCTTGGACGTGGCGGCCTCGGAGTTCTATCAGAACGGGAAATATGCCTTTGAGGGCAAGAAGGTGTCTTCGTCCTACCTGGTGGAGTATTACGCCGGCCTCACCAGGCGGTACCCCATCCTTTCCATCGAGGACGGCCTTTCCGAACACGACTGGAAGGGGTGGCAGGCCCTGACCCAGGCCCTCGGGGGCAAGGTGCAGCTGGTGGGCGACGACCTTTTTGTTACGAACACGGAGATCCTGGCCAAGGGGATCAAGCAGGGGATTGCCAACTCCATACTCATCAAGCTGAACCAGATCGGAACCCTGACGGAAACCCTGGATGCCATCGAGATGGCCAAGCGGGCCGGTTACACCGCAGTGGTATCGCACCGGTCCGGTGAGACCGAGGACACGACCCTGGCGGACCTGGCAGTCGCCACCAACGCGGGCCAGATCAAGACAGGGTCCCTCTCCCGCACGGACCGGGTAGCCAAGTACAACCGGCTTCTCCGCATCGAGGAGGAACTGGGCATCGTGGCCCGGTTCAGGGGCCTGGGCGCTTTTTACAACCTGGGTAAATAGGAATCACGACAGGAACCTCCCATGAAGAACCGGACCGTCCGGCAGGTCAAGAGTGAACAGAAGAAACGTAGCCGGTTTCTTTTTGCCCTGTTTCTGGCGGGCCTTGTGTACCTCGCCATCCATTTCATCCTCGGGGAAATGGGATATCTCTCCTACCGGAAGCTGGTTGCGGCGAGGGAGGATATCCGTGAGGAAATCGCTTCCATTGAAACGCGGAACAAAGACCTCGAGAGCGAGGTGGAGGCCCTTCAGAAGAACCCGGATTACATCGAGAAGATGGCCCGCGAGAACCTGGGCCTTGGCCGGGACGGCGAAATGATCTTTCACTTTGACGAATAGCGGGCTGTTGTGCCACGGGCCTGGAAGACGCGCCCGGCCGGACCTGGAAGCCGGTCGGTTTTTTTTGCCCGTTGTCCGGTCCGTAGGGACGAAACTTTCAGGAAGGGCCCATGCGGAACCTGGACCTGGCCTCGGGCGGTTTCGAAGAATGGGGATTCATGAGCTTTGAGGGGTTCACATGAGGGCGGTCATCCAGAGGGTGCTATCAGCCGCCGTAAGGGTGGACGGCCGCGTGACCGGAGCCATTGAGGCCGGATACCTGGTTCTTCTGGGAGTGGCCCGGGGTGATTCAGAGAAGGATGCGGAGGCCCTGAGCGCAAAGATCTGCAAGCTGCGTCTGTTCGAGGACCCGCCGGGGAAAATGAATCTTTCGCTGACGGACGTGGGCGGCAGCGTGCTGGTGGTCTCCCAGTTCACCCTTCTGGCCCGGTGCAACAAGGGAAACCGGCCCTCCTTTGATCTGGCCGAAGGGCCGGAAGAGGCCCTGCGACTGTGCCATGTTTTTGTGGACCGTCTCAAGCGGACCGGGGTCCCCGTGGAAGAGGGCGTCTTCGGAGCAGACATGAAGGTTTCCCTCGTAAACGACGGACCGGTTACAATCATCCTTGACTCCCGGGACCCTGAAAAGGCGCCGGGGGACAGGACTGCCCAGGAGGCCCGATAATGTACGAACTCTTGATCGAGACCCGGTTCTCGTCGGCCCATCAGCTCAGGGGATACAAGGGGCGTTGCGAAAACCTTCACGGTCACAACTGGAAGGTTCAGGTGACGGTAACGGCCGAGCGCCTGAACGAGATAGGCCTGGCCATGGATTTTCATGAAATCAAGGCCCACACGCATGAGGTCGTGTCCATGCTCGACCATGGGATGCTGAACGATATCTTTCCCTTTACCGAGATCAACCCCTCGTCCGAAAACATAGCCAAATGGATTTATGAATCCCTGAAAAAGAAGCTCGAGCGTGAGGGGATCGAGGTATCGGCGGTGACCGTGTGGGAATCGGATACCGCCTCGGCCACGTATTACGAGTAGCCCCCCCGGCGGAAATATCCCTGTCCTTCGGCCCGGCCCGACCGGTCATCCCATTGGCAGAGTGGGCCTTCCCTCTTCCCAAGGGACCGGCTGAGGCCGGGTCTTTCCATACAACCCGTTTACGGTCCATTGGGTAACCGGCTTCCGTCCCCTATGTAACCCGTTACACAATCCGGAATCAGCCCAACGGCAGGCTTATCGAAAAAGCCTAAAGTTTCAAACTGTTCCGGACGATTCTGAATACCATAGCTCTGGCATCAACATTGCACCACCTGCGTCGTCGGTATTTCGTCCAGGGATTGCCGGAGGCCGTCTGCGCAAGGTCATGAAAGGGGGATGGCATGAGAGGTTTCCAAGGGGGGAATGGAAGGCAGGCCGGGGAGAAAAGGGGCCCTTCAGGTCGGGCGCCGGGTTTCACGATCATCGAACTGATGGTGACCGTGGCCCTCATCGCCCTCGTGGTCGCGGTCGGGATACCCCAGTACGGCCGGTACGTGGCCAAGTCGCGGGCCCGGGCGGCCGCGGGCGACCTCCTTCAGGAGATGCGCCTGGCCCGGGCCATGGCCATCAAGGAGAACCGCGAATACCTCATGACCTTCTACCCGGACCCCGATGGCGACCCGGCCACAGGGGACGACCGGTACCTGATCGGCTTCGATGCCAACGGCGACGGCGACCTTCTCGATTCTCAGGATACCTATGGTATCTGCAACGATACGGATAATGACCGGCTTCCCAATACCAACCCTGACAATGATGGAGACGGTGTCCCGGACTGTGTAAAGGTCGTCAACCTCTCGCGCTACGGAAAAGACGTGATGGCGTTCGGGACGCCCGCGGTCAAGGCACCCACGGATCCCCTCACGGATTTGACGGGCTGCAACGGAAAGACCGTCTGTTTCGGAGCCACTTCGGCCCCGATCCGCGAAACCTTCAACACGAACGGCTCCGTCTCCCTGCTCGGCACGGCCTATTTTCAGCACATCGACACCGGCTTTACCTACGCGGTCCGGGTGAGCACCAACGCCGGGGCCATCAACCTTTTTGCATGGCAGGGGGAAACCGGTGCCCTGCCGTCCGGCAGCACGTTTGACGAGCACTGGAGGGAGGTGCGATGAACCCGATGAAATTCAACAGGACCCGGGGCTTCACCCTGGTGGAGGTGCTGGCGGCCCTGGTCATTTTCATGCTGGGGATTATGGGGGTGATGGGCATGCAGTACATGGCCGTCCGCGGAAATGCGGCGAGCCGGGAATTAAGGGTGGCCACCAACCTCGCCCAGAGCCTTCTCGAACAGGGCCGGGGCATGGGCTACAGCGACCTGACCACGCTCGGCTCCGGCATCGTGCCCATTCCGACCACCGATCTCACGGCGACCGGCGGGGTGAATTTTACAAACGCGGTCTGGATCGTCCAGAACTGCCGGGACCTTCAGCTTACGAGTGCTTCGTCGGGAGGCGACGACCTCACCTGCGATGACGACAACCGGGACGGCGCTCTTGACGGCGACCTGGTCCCGGCCTGCGTATCCGGCGCCACGCTCACCGGGGGCCTGGCTATCCGTTCGCGGCTCTGCTGGCTGGACCGGGACGGAGCGAATCATTCCGTGACATTGAATTCCATGAGGTGGTACCGATGAGATTCGGAAAGAATGTCGGCCAGCGCGGCTTTACCCTTACGGAACTCATGGTGGCCCTGTTTGCGGGCATGATCCTGATTGCCGCCTCGTATGCCACCTTTATTGCCCAGAACCGCTCCTACGTGGCCCAGGAAGGCGTGTCCGAAGTGAATACCCAGTCGAACATTGCCTTCAGCATGATCGCCAATGACATCAAGATGGCCGGCTTCGGAACCTCCGACAGCATGAATGAGCACCCGGTAAACGGCCTTACGGCACCTGTCACGTTTACGGATTCCACAACCGGGACGGACACGGTTACGATTGTGGCCGGCTACAGGCTCATAGGAACGCTCGGGACCCCTGGCTGGAGCCTGACCGAGGATGCGGACGGAGACGGGAACAACGATACCGTGCCTTTCAACCTGAACACGATCCGGATCTACAACGCCGGCGGGAACCTGACCCTTGCTGCGAACGACGCCATCAGCATCGACGGCATCCAGTTTACGACCGTTAACAGCGTGACCGTGGTGGACGCGGACGAGTGGGACGTGGGCATCGACGATCCCACGGCTTCTCCCTACCCCATCCTGGACATTACGGGGGACCTCGTCCCGGACAACGGCGGTGGTCGCCCGGTCTACCTTGTGGAAAACGTGACCTACAGCGTGAACGCTGACGGAGAACTTCTCCGGACGGACACAAAGAACACTTCGGTTCCGGTGGTGGCCGAGAACGTGGAGGACCTCCAGTTCGGCTATGCCGTGGACAGCGACGAGGACGGGGCGCTGGATGACGTGGACGCCTCCGGCGTCTTCGACCAGGGGGATTTTGTCTATGCCGTGGCCGATCCCTCCACCATCGGGGCGGTTCGCGTGAATGTTCTGGCCCGCACCGGCCAGCAGGACCCGAACCAGCAGGGCCAGGGCCATCTGCCGGATGCCATCGAGAATCGAGATCATGATGAAACGGCCACGGATGGTTTCAAGCGCCGGTGGTGGCAGAGCACGGTGAAGGTCAGGAACGACTGAGAAGGAGAACGAATATGACTTCGAGAAACGACGGGTTTGTCATGGCCACGGTCCTCTTGCTGCTGCTGGTCCTCACGCTGATCGGGCTGGCGGCGATGAATTCAAGCACCGTGGAGAACATGCTCTCGGGAAACATCCGTCTCCGTGAGCGGAACCTGTCGAACGCGGATGGCGCCGTGGCTATCACCACGCCCGCCATCGAGACCGTGGTCCGGCAGGAAACCGCCGGCGCCTTTACGTTCATCACCAACGCGAGCACCCTGGCCAATGAGTTGCGGACCGAGGCGTTCGACCCCGATAGCGCGGACTCCTCACCGGACTTCACATTGACGGTGGGCACTGAAACCGTAGATGTGGACGTGGACAAGATGTATACGAAGTTCGCCGGCGGCCAGTCCATCGAGTTCGCCTCGGGGTACGAAGGGGTCGGTAAAGGGGGCGGGAGCGGGAGCTACACCTATTACCGGATCAATGCCACCTCGCGAGGGGCCGCGGGTTCCGAGGCCACGGTGGGAACCATCTACCGGTATGTTCCGAAGTAGGGATGCGTGACGGTGTCCCGGTCTTTATCGATGATGACAGACAAAGCAGGTTCAGCCCGGCCGGTTGGTCCGGATGAGGAGGCCTTTATGAAATCTTTGAAAACGATGGCCCTCACGGTCATTATCTTTGTGTTGTTCGGAGGGCCTTCGGCCTTCGGGGCGGCGACTTCCGGGCCCCAGATGGTCGACTACACGGCTTACCCTCCGTTCATCACCCAATCCGCGGTGCCGCCGCTCGTGATGCTGGTGGGCGGCAAGGACCACAAGCTTTTCACGAAGGCCTACCCGGACTACACGGACCTGGACGGGGACGGCACGTTGGACATCACGTACGACCACGGGATCGTTTATGCCGGCTATTTTGATTCCTACAAGTGTTACAGCTACAACAGTATATCGGCCCGCTTCGAGCCGGCCTTTGTCTGGAACCCGGCAGACCCCAGCCCATGTACTGCGATACCGCGGCTACGGGCCTGGCGGCAGACAAGTGGAGCGGGAATTTCCTGAACTGGGCCACCATGACCCGGATGGATCTGCTCCGGAAAGCGATGTACGGCGGCCTGCGTTACGTGGACGACAACACGGCCACGGTTCTCCAGCGGGCTGAGATCCCGGATGACGGGCACGCCTTCGCGAAGACGTATGGAGGCTCCAATCTTGGCAAACTCACGCCCTATGGGTCGTACCTGGCCACAAACGGCGGGATCAGCCTGTGCAATGCAACCAAGGCCGCCGGAGGTCCACCTCTGCTCCGGGTGGCCCGGGGGAATGGCTGGGACCAGTGGTCCTCCCTGCCCAATGCCCAGTGCGGTTATGACGAGGAGGACGGGGCCCACGGATGGCGCCCGAATATCTCGGCCGGCGACAGGCTCGCCGACCTCACGGTGCGCGTTCTGGTCGGGCTGGACGATACGACCCTTCACGGCCAGGAGCGGCTCCGGTATTACGCCAACCAGAGCAACTGGAAACCCATCGGCCTTCTCCAGGAATACGGGGAAAGCAGCCAGATGTTCTTTGGCCATATGACCGGAAGCTATAACAAGAGCAAGTCCGGCGGCATTCTCCGGGGCAAGGTGGCTGATGTGGGAGATGTCAACAGCGGCACCATCAACCGGACCACCGGCGTCTTTACCGGCCGGACCGGGGTGATCACGGCCCTCAATGAACTGCGGATACGCGACTGGGACTACACCAACAAGAACTACGGGTCCTCGTGCCAGGGCGGGTCCAGCAGCGGCTCGGATGGCATCACCTTCACGGACGGACAGTGCCGGGACTTCGGAAATCCCCTCGCAGAGATGTACTACGAGACGCTCCGGTACTTTGCAGGAAAGCCGGGGCCGAGGTCGGAGTATTACTCGTCCGAGACCAGCCTGGCTCTTCAAGAGCTTTGGAACTCGCAGGTGGACCCCTATTCCTACAACCCCCCGTGTGCCAAGGCCTTTTCCCTGATCCTGAGCGACGTGAGCCCGAGTTACGATGCTGACCAGCTTCCCGGTGCGTACTTTGGAAGCCTTTCAGATGACATCAGTATCAGTGATCTTGGGACCACGGCCTTGAACGTTCAGACGCTGGCCAATATCGTGGGCGCCAATGAAAACCTGAGCGGCCAGTATCTTGTGGAACAGGCCGGCTCCAACGATTCCAACGACTGCACGCCCAAGGCCCTCACGGGCGGAAACGATCTGGGTGATGTTCAGGGACTGTGCCCGGACGGGGCCAGGATGGAGGGCAGTTACTACATTCCGGGCCTCAGTCTCTACGGTCGTAGGAACGACATGCATGGCACGGCCGACGGCGACCAGATCGTCACCACCTTTGCGCTGGCCATGACGAGCGGCAACCCCGTGATCCACGTGGATGTGAACGGGCACGACGTGGAACTGATTCCCTACTGCTACAACTACCGGAACAACAACCCCTGCTCCCTCGTGGACTTCCAGGTGGATACAAAGACCGCTACGGTCGGACAGTTCCGCATGACCTATGACGACGCGGTCCGCGGCTCCAATTTTGACCAGGATGCGGAAGGTTATCTCGTCTATCACGTCTGGGACAGTGACGGGAACGGACAGATGGACAAGCTTTCCGTGGATTCCTACCTGCTCTGGCAGTCCTCGGGTGCGGACATGCGGCTGGGCTTCATTATGAACGGCGGGCCGGGGCAGGCCAATGACGCCACTTCGCTGGCTCCCAGTGACTGGACGATCGAGACCGCGGCCTACAACGGCGGCTATCAGGTGATTCCCACGGCCACGTCACTCCACCCGTCCCTGAGCAAGCGGAACCTCTGGCTGATGACCTCGGACGAGTGCAGTTGCGACCAGGTCAATGCCGGCCAGACCAACTGCGGCGGCGATACTTCGGGCGGAGTCGTCTGTCCGTGGCGATGGCTTGATTTCGATTTCAGCGGTTCGATTTCGATCAGTCAGCCCGCCGGGCACCTCGAGAACCCCCTCTGGTATGCGGCCAAGTACGGCGCCTTCGAGGATTTCAACGGCAACAGCGTCCCTGATCTCCAGGGCGAGTGGGACCGGGATGGCGACGGCGTGCCGAACGGGTACTGGAACATAGACAACCCGCTGGAGATGGAACTCCGGCTCCGGGAGGCCTTCAACGAGATCCTCAGGCGGACCTCTTCGGGTACGGCGGTGAGCGTGCTCGCAACCACGGGCGAGGGCGAAGGCGCCATCACGCAGGCCTACTTTCATCCGGAATACGTGGATGGCGCCAATATCCGAAGGTGGCTCGGGTACATCAATTCGTTCTTCGTGGACCCCTACGGGAATATCCGGGAAGACACGGACAATGATGATGTTCTCGACTACCGGAACCTCTCGGACTGTGATGCGGATCAGGACCAGATCATCAACCTCTATTACGACGATACTGCCAAGCAGACCAAGGTCCGATACTTCAAGGACGCCAACTGCGACGGCGAGTACGACGTGGACACGACCGGCAACATGGTGAACGACGCCTACACGGACACCGGCATCACCACACCGCTCACGGAGGTAAATCCGGTCTGGAACGGTGGGGAAAGACTCTGGGCGCGGAACCCGGATACGCGGAAGATCCTCACCTCGGTGAACGGCTACAACGGGGCCGGTCTCAGTATGGATTCCGTCAAGGGCAACTTCCAGGAGTCAAATGCCAACGACGGTAAGTTCCAGAACCGCCTCCGGGCTTCGGACTCGACGGAAGCCACCAACATGATCAAATGGGTCCGGGGCCACGGTGTATTCTCGGGACAGGCCCTGGCCGGGGTTACGGACGCCGGCCATTCGACGGGCTACCGGCCCCGAGGCGTCCAGCTTTCGGGGCAGACCAAGGTCTGGAAACTGGGGGACATCATCAATTCCACTCCCATGGTGATCTCACGGCCGGCCGAGAACTATGACCTTCTGTACGGCGACAAGTCGTACTATCAATTCCGGAGCAAGTATGCCGCGCGGCGGAACGTGGTTTACGTGGGGGCCAACGACGGGATGATTCATGCCTTCAACGGCGGCTTTTACGACGAACAGAGCCACGCCTTCTGCAAGGGGCTGGACAATTCGGGCCACTGCAATCCCTCGGCCACTCCGGCACTGGGGGATGAACTCTGGGCCTATATCCCCACGGGGCTGCTCCCTCACCTCAAATGGCTCACGGACCCCAACTATACGCATGTCTTTTACGTGGACCTCAAACCCAAAGTCACGGATGTGAAAATCTTCGCGGAGGAGTCTGACTGCACCACCAATATTTACGACCCGGACTGCATTCATCCCGGCGGGTGGGGCACCATCCTGATCGGCGGGATGCGTTACGGTGGAAAGAAGATTGAATACAATACCGGCTCCCCTCCAACCGCCAATGTGTTCAATCCGGAGTACTTTGCCATGGACATCACGGACCCGCTCAACCCGAGATTGCTCTGGACCTTCACGGACCAGATGTGCAACTCGGGGACCTGCAGCGACGCGGTCACGACATGCACGAGCAGCCGCTGGGACAACGGTAATGCCGATTGCCCCGCCGAGGGGCTCGGGCTTTCCATGTCCCAGCCCGCTGTTGCGAGGAGCTGTACTGCGGACCGGTCGACCTGCAACTGGTTTGCGATCTTCGGTTCGGGCGCGACCAATTACGACCAGAATTCGAACCTGACGGCGTTCCAGCAGGGGAAGGTCTTTGTGCTGGACCTGAGTTCAGGGACCCAGACCGTTGGGGACAGCAATGGCCGCGTATCCACCTGGACCCGGGATACGAACTTCTGGAGGTTTCTGTCGCCCAACATCTCGGCCTTCATGAGCGACCCGGTCACCGTGGACGTGGACCTCGATTTTGACGTGGATACGATCTACATCGGTGAGAACTGTACGGATACGGCTTCAGATACGTGTTCCATCACCGCCGGGGCCAGGAACGCCCTGATGCGGCGCATCACCACGAACAAGGGCCAGAGCAACGATCCGGCTTCCACGGACTGGGCGATGTCGACCCTTCTGGATGTGGAGGTGGCCGCTACGACCAAGGAGGACGCGCGGAGGATTACCTCGCCTCCGTCTGTCGCCATGGACGAACGAACCAACCTCTGGGTTTTCTTCGGGACCGGGCAGTTTCTCGGCACGAATGACAAGACGAGCCCGGGTACGGGCGCCTTCATGGGCGTGAAGGACAAGTGCTGGGATGGCTCCTGTACGGATAGTTTCGATATCCTGAACGATGTCTCGAACACCCTGGTCTGCCTGGGGGGTGGAGCCACCTGTTCAGGTGGAAGCACCCTGAGCAGCGTGACCCTGAACGATTATTGCAATACGTCGCTCGGACACTGTGGCGTGGACAACACGATGACCTGCACCTCGGACGCCGACTGTATCATGGGTTGGGGCATCTTCTTCGGCACGATGACGGCGGAGACCACGGATTTCGCAGGAGACACGCTCACCCATATCGGCGAGATGGTCATCTCGAAGCCCCTGATCGTGGGAGGCCTCGTCATCTGGCCCACCTTCATCCCCTCGGCGGATGACTGTGCCACGGATGGAGACAGCAGTGTCTACGCGGTCTACTACAAGACCGGGACCGCTTTCGGCAAGTTCACCTTCCAGGAACAGAAGGATGCCGGGGGGGATGCCACCACGGTCGTGGGCCGGGTGAAGAGTCTCGGGAAAGGCATGCCCTCCAGCGTCAGTGCCCAGATCACTGCCAAGGGACATGCCAAGGGCTATGCCCAGTCTTCCACCGGTGCTATCATCGAGATCGAAAGCAATACCCCGCTTTCGCTTAAGAGCAATGTTATTGGATGGAGAGGAGAGGAGATCCCCTGATGAAGCGTTCTGCGCTAACCCTGGCGCTCAGTCTGTGCGTGACCGCGGGCTGTGGCGGCGACAAGCCTGAAGTTCAGATTACTGAATCTCCACGGCCGGGTGCGGTGAGCACCACGGCGAGTGCTCCGGCCCAGGCCTCTCCCGATTCCGGGGAGATCCTGAATGCGGCCCGGATTCTCCCGGAACAGCCGACCTGCAGGAGTGAACTTTCTCTCGAGGCCGACCCGACCCTGCTTGAGGGGAGCCAGATTCGTTGGTTCATCAACGGCCTGGAGGTCCCGGGAGCCGACGGGCAGACCTTTACCTCGCTGGACCTGAAGAAGGGAGATTTGGTACGGGCCGTCCTGACCAAGGACGGAGAAGAAACCTATACCGAGGACGTGACGGTCAGGAACAGCCCGCCGGTGGTGGTCAGCGCCCGCCTTGAGCCCCGACAGCCCACAGGCGTCGACCGGGTCTACGCCGAGGTGGTCGGCCGCGACCTAGACGGGGACACGGTGGCGTACCGATACCGCTGGAGCGTAAACGGCGAAGCCAGGGGCGATGCCGACTACATCGAGGGAGGGATGAAACGGGGAGACCTGATAGAGGTGGAGATCGTCCCCGTCGACGGGACGGACGACGGGCCCCCGGTTGTTCTGGAGACCACGGTGGTCAATACCCTGCCCACGGTGAGCGACGGCACGGCGGAATTTGACGGGGCGACCTATCGC
>QJVM01000107.1 GCA_003235715.1 Nitrospirota bacterium | reverse complement strand
ATCCCCTGCGGAAGATATCAGTTTGTGCCAGTAGTAACCTGCGGCAAATCCGCCCACCGCGCCAGCCCCCAGAAACACAAACAGGAGGAGATCTCCCTGGTCCGTATTGATTATCGGGTCCGTGGGCGGGCGTCCGTGGTCTGCTGCGATCTTTTCCACGACCCGCTCGTCTACGCCGGTCCATTTTGATTCTTCATCGGCGGCGTATGACAAGCGACAGGTGCCAAGTAGCAAGCAACAGGTAACAAGCAGCAAGAGGCCAGGGGTACGATGCGAGGTGAGACGCAACCATGGACGCCATGGTCGCGCCGTGGAATGACGAACAGCGTGGTGCCGATTCATAAACACGAGGAGACCTCTTCCGGTTTCAGGATGTGGAAGCGGACGAGCATATCCGGACGCCGCTTGGCGAGCAGGGTGACCATGCCGGAGGCCATGAACCCCTCGATGATCCCGATAGGCAGTTGGGTCGGCACGAAGGCGGCCGCTATCTGAAGGAAGAGTGGGCCAATTTCTCCGGGGGCCCCAACGCCGGCGGCCAATTCCAGCGCCGTGGTCGCGTAGGTGGCCCAATCGGCCAACAAACCGGCGGCAAAGGCCGCCACGGCAAGACCCGCACCCATTCTTCGGAATGTCTTGAATACTGCAAAACCGACTACGGAACCCACGATAGCCATGGAGACGATATTTGCGCCCCAGGTACTGATTCCTCCGTGAGCCATGAGCAACGCCTGCACGAGCAGGGCACCGGCACCCACGAGAATGCTGGCCAGCGGACCCAGAAGAATGGCTGAGATCGCGGTGCCACACGGATGGGAACAGGTCCCTGCCGTCGGAATGGGAATGGGCATGGCCGAGACGATGAATACCGTAGCCGTGAGCAGGCCAAGGAGTGGCTTGTATGAAAGGTCTGTCGCCGCCCGCTTTCTCACCTGCCGGACGGCAAAAAACAGGAAGGGAAGGGAGACCGCAAACCATAGGGCCGCCCAGGGGAAAGGGAGGATCCCTTCTGAAATATGCATGGCATCGGCCTGGTCCGGCATGAGCGTGGTGCAAGAAAAGGTAGCGACTGCAAGGGATATCTTGAAGGCCAGGCTCATGATTCCTCCGCCAGTTTGAGAAGGGCATTCACGATTGCGGCGGCCACGGGGGTTCCGCCCTTTCGGCCGAGGGTCGTGATGAAGGGATACGGCTTCTCCGAAAGCAGGTTCTTGCTTTCGGCGGCGTTGACGAACCCCACGGGAACCCCTACCAACAGGTCAGGCAGGTACGAGCCGAGGGACGGCCTCTCCATGAGGTTCATGACCCGGAAAAGGGCCGTGGGAGCGTTTCCCACCGCCACGATGCCGATGTTATCGGAAAAACCCTTTTCGATGGCGATCTCCGTTCGTGTGCTCCCTGATTCCCGGGCACGGTCCGTAACATCCGGGTCTGCCAGATGACAGACCACCCGGCCTCCGTGCCGGCCGAGTGCTGAAGCATTGATGCCCATCTCGAGCATCCGGATATCCACAAGAATGTTCTTTCCAGCCTTTATGGCCTTGACCCCGGCTTTTATCGCTTCAGGATGAAAACAGAGGGAGTTGGAGAAGGAAAAGTCGGCTGTGGCGTGTATTACCCGTTTCAGCACGGCCAATTCGGCCGGAGGCAGGGAGGTTTTGCCGAGTTCCGCTTCTACAATGGAAAGGCTTTCGGACTCGATCGCATCGGGCGGAACGTCGGGTCGTCCGGAGGCGGGGGGTTCGGACTCCATCGCCTCGTATACCCGATCCACGACCACGGAGGCCAGGGCATCGTGAATCCCAAGGGGTTTTGAGAAAACGAAACGTACGGACGGATGAGCCTTCGATATCTGGGTTACCATCTCGGGAACGTCCTTGGTTACATGGTCGCCTGCGGCGAGGAAATACGGATGGATCACAATCGTCTGTGCTCCCCCCTTGATGCACTTTTCAGCACCTTCAAAAAAATCGGGTTTGCCAAACTGCATAAAGGCGGCCTCAACGATCTTTCCGGGTACGCGGGTCCGGACCAGGTCTGCCACGCGGAACAGCATCCGGTTGGCCTCCTCCCTCATGCTTCCATGACCAAGAAGTAGTATGGCCTCCATATTCAGGCAAGACCCCCTGCAAATTGAGATGTCTGCATTTTTCGGACAGACCGGAGAATGAGGGAAAGAGATTGACAGGCTATGCAGGACTTCCGGATGCGGGCTGGACTCCGGAAAGACGGAAAGCGAAATTCCCTAAAGATTGCTTTCATGTATTGGCCCCTCGGCATGCACGCCTGCTGTTTCTGCATGCGGCAATGAAGCTTCCTGCGGTTTCGGGATTCCTGCCGAAATGGGTATGAAGATAACTTCCGACCGTGTTATGCACACGGTATCCCTCAAGCCCGAACCCGTTGTCCCTGAATGTCCGCACCACGGGTTCGGGCATCTCGTCGATAAAGGAATAGTGAAACTCATGGCCGGAGAGAACCGTTCCACCCGGCCCAAAGAAGCTGTCTTCAAGGGTAACCGGTTCACGGTAGCCGAGCGCGGAGCGGCCTTTCTTCATACTGGAAAGCGTGGGGAAACAGCCCGCCATGGGATAACGGTGCCCTTCGAGGTCCTGGATGGCTTCAGTCAGATACATGAATCCTCCGCATTCCGCAAAGGTGAGGCCGTCTCTGGATACCCAGTCATGGATGGCAGCCAGCATAGATCGGTTCTCGGAAAGGGCCCGGGCGTATAACTCCGGATATCCTCCTCCGAGATAAACTCCGGAGACCTCTTCGGGAAGCCTGGGGTCGGACAGCGGACTGAAGGGAACAATCTCGGCGCCATAAGAGCGGAACAGATCGAGATTGTCATCGTAATAAAAACAGAAGGCTGCATCCATGGCCACGGCAATGCGCACGGGACCCGGTTCCGTCGGGAATCCTTGCAATATCGTATCCGGCTGAAGTTCGATCCATGATGACGCACGGAGAACTTGGTCCAGGTCAATATACTCTGCGGCGGTATTCGAAAGGCGCTCCTGAATCTCACCTGTAAGTCTCCCTTCATTGCCCATGTGAAGCCCAAGGTGCCGCTCCGGAAGTGAAACGTCCCGGTTTCGCGGAAGATACCCGAGCACCGGTGTCGAGCAGTGGGCAGCCATGGCCTCTTTGAGAAGGGCGAGGTGACGGGGACTCCCCACGTTGTTCAGGATGACACCCATCAACGGTACGTTCGGATCCAACGTTTCGAATCCCTTGACCACGGCGGCTGCGCTTTCGGCCATCCGGCCCGCATCCAGCACAAGAAGGACCGGCACGCCGAGCGTGGACGCGAGGGAAGCGGTGCTGGATGTTCCGCCGTCGAAAAGACCCATTACCCCTTCGATGACCAAAACATCCGCACTTTGCGAATGCCGCGTAAAAGTGGAGTGTACCCATTTCTTTCCGCACATCCGGATATCGAGGTTCCGGGACGACCGGCCCGTGACGACCTGGTGAAGCGTCGGGTCGATGAAGTCCGGACCGCACTTAAAGGCCTGAACCGAAAGGCCCTTCTTACGAAGGGCTCCGAGAAGGGCAAGCGTAAGGGTGGTCTTTCCGGATCCGCTTGATGGGGCGCCCACGACAAACCCCCGCCTTTTCGATTGTTCAGGCATCGGTTCGGGCCTTCCTCGGGGTCAGGATTGAGGTAATGGCCTTTACGAGACGCGTGTTTTCAGGGTGACGCATGACGGCAACCCTGAGGAACGTGTCACTAAGGCCTTCGAAAGTGGAGCAGTCGCGAACCAGAATTCTGCGGCTGAAAAGTCCCTCCCTGATCCGGACGGCCTCAGGGTGATTGAGGAGAAGATAGTTTGCGGAGGAAGGGTAGACCACAAATCCCAGGCGGGTCAAGCGATTTTCGAGGAAGTTCTTCTCCTTCTCCAGCCAGTCGGCTGTTTCCTTCCGAAAGACGCGGTCGCCCATGGCCACGTAGGCCGCCCGCTGTGCGAGCGTGTTTACGGTCCACGGATCCCGGGTGGCGCGAACCTTCGTGAGAAGGTATTTCGGGAGGACCGCAAATCCGATCCGAAGTCCGGCCAGGCCGTGGTACTTGGTGAGGGAACGGAGGACTCCAAGATATCCGTCGGGGGACACCTCCCGCATCACGGATTCGGAAGGGCAGAAATCCATAAAGGCCTCGTCTATCACGAGCATGCACTGGGCGTTCCGGGCGGCGTCGGCGATCTGAAGAACCGTGTTTCTGTCTGCCAGAGTGCCTGACGGATTTAACGGGTTGGCGATGAAAGCCAGCTGACAGGACTTCAGGGCTTCGGCAATCCGGTCGGGTTCAAGGCGGAAGAGATGTTCCTCGCAGAGAGGTACGCGCACGATTTCGGCTCCGTAATGTCGCGCGGCCTTTTCGTATTCGGAGAAGGAAGGGGCCGTGACCATAACCCGTTCAGGCCTGACGGCGGAAACAATATCGAAGATCAGTTCGTTGGAACCGTTACCAAACAGCAAGAGGTCCTCGGCCACCTGGAATATCTGCCCGGTTCGCTTCCGGAGACGCCTGCACTCGGGGTCTGGATAGTGTCTGAGCCGCTTCAGCCAGGTGCGCATCTCGGCCTTGACCTTCTTCGAGGGACCGAGAGGATTTACAGAGGCGCTGAAGTCCAGCATCTGGTCCATGGAACAGTGGTGGTATTCCGCAGCAGAGTAAACATCGCCTCCGTGTCCGTTCTTCACAGGGGGCCTCCGAGGAACAGGATAAAGAGGGCGGTCACAAGAAACCCGATCAGGGATACGGCAAATATGAGTCTGAGCGCGGTGTCGGCCCGTTCCAGGGAAACGGGCACGCGTGCTTCTCCGATGAAGGGTTTGGGAACGAGTATCCCGTTGTACGTGGAGGGGCCTCCGAGGCTTATGCCGAGTGCTCCTGCTACGGCGGCCTCCGGCATTCCGGAATTGGGACTCAGATGTTTCCTGCCGTCCCGCATAAGGGTACGCAGGGAATTTCTTCCGCTTGTCCGGGGCAAGGCCAGGGCGGCTAGGGCGAAGAGGACTGCCGTCAGGCGCGCCGGGATGAAATTGGCCACATCATCAAGGCGAGCGGCTGCCCATCCGAAGTATCGATAACGTTCGTTACGGTACCCAAGCATGGAATCCAAGGTGTTCACGGCCTTATAGGTCATGGCGAGCGGGAGTCCGCCCACGGCATACCAGAAGAGCGGGGCGATGATTCCATCGGATGCATTCTCCGCGAGGGTTTCAATGGTGGCCGAGAGAATCTTCTTCTCGTCAAGGGTTGAGGTGTCCCTGCCCACGACTTCGGCGAGACGCTTTCGGGCGCACGACACGTCGCCTTTTCGGATTGCAGCGATGACACGGCAGGCCGCATCCATAAGCCCTCGCGTGGCAAGCGTCGTGGCGGTGAACCAAACGAGGAGGCCGACGCCGGTCCAATAGGCCGCACCCGCTGAAAATGTCCTAGCCGTGCGGACAAGAAGATGGGAAACGAGCCAGGTAAGGGAAACGATTATGGCGACCAGGAGGACACCGGCCAACCTTTCGCCTGCACGGCGTGATACGGCTCTCCTCAGAAGATTTTCCATGCGGTGAACGCCTTTCCCGATGAGAACCACCGGATGAGGGATAAAACGCGGGTCGCCGATTGCGAGATCCAGAAGGTAGGCCGAGGTGAGGATGGCGACAGCATCGATCATGACGTGAGCCCCATGATGCGAAAAACCTGGTCCATGTCCACGTGTTCCCGGATAACGTCCGCCCACCTGTCGAGGGCTGCGTCCCGTAGCCTGGAATAATTGACCCGGGATTCAGTCGGGAGGACTCCTTTCTTCTTCAGGAGCCCATTGATCAGGGATTGCCTCAGTGTGTCGTTATCAAAGATTCCGTGAAGATACGTGCCCCATACATTCCCCCGGGCCGCTCCATCGGCGAAGGATTCTCCGTTGTGTGTGATGCCAAAGAGAGGGCTCCGGGTCTCTGTGATGCCGAGATGTATCTCATATCCCTCAACTTCAGAAGGGGGATTCTCTACGAGGGGAGGGTCGCTTAACACTCTGGCCCTTACCCGGCGCGTGATCTTGGGCGTCGTGATCCGGGTCCGTGTATCCAGAAGACCGAGTCCGGGAACGGATTCCAAGGGGCTTTCCACGTGGTGGGGGTCACGAATCTCCTTGCCGAGCATTTGGTATCCCCCGCATATCCCGATCATAGGACCCCCGGACTCCGCATACCGTCGAAGCGCCTCGTCCATGCCGGTTTCCCGGAGCCGGACCAGATCCTTAACCGTATTCTTGGAGCCCGGAATGATGACCAGGTCAGCCTGCTCGATTTCAGACGCTGAGCCTGTGTAGTAGAGGGACACGTTCGGTTCGTAGAGAAAGGGGTCAAAGTCTGTGAAGTTGGAGATGGATTTCAATCGGACCACAGCAATCCTCACGCCATTGTCCCGTGAGAGTCCAAAACCGAGGCGCTCGCGGGGGATGCCGTCTTCCTCATGGAGGCCGAGATCCCCGAGATAGGGGAGGACGCCAAGGACCGGCACGCCGGTCTTCCTGCTGATCATTTCCAGTCCGGGTTCCAGGATGGAAAGGTCACCCCGAAACTTGTTGATAAGGTAGCCCTTTATAAGTTTTGCAGACCCATCCAGAAGGCCCAAGGTGCCGTAAAGAGAGGCAAACACACCGCCCTTGTCGATGTCACCCACCAGCAGAACGGGTGCCTGCGCGTGCTGGGCCATGGACATATTTACGATATCGACGCTGGAGAGATTAATTTCCGCAGGGCTGCCTGCACCCTCAAGTACGATGACGTCATGGCGAGCAGACAGACGGTCATAGGCACTGGTGACCGCTTCCCAGGCCGTGTCCTTGTAGGCGTAATACTCCCGGGCGGTCATGGAGGCATGGACCCTTCCGTTCACGATCACCTGGCAGCCGCTGTCGGATTGGGTCTTCAAGAGCACCGGGTTCACATCCGTGGTCGGATCCATCCGGGCGGCCTCGGCCTGAAGGGCCTGGGCGCGGCCGATCTCGCCTCCGTCCGTCGTGACCCAGGAGTTCAGGGCCATGTTTTGGGCCTTGAAGGGGGCCACGCGGAGTCCCCGATCGGACAGGATACGGCAGAAACCTGCCGCAATAAAACTCTTGCCAACGCCGGATCCGGTTCCCTGTATCATGATGCAATTTGTGGTCATATGAGTAATGAATAAAAGTAGTTATATCCTGAACTTAAAGTTATTGTTTACCTAGGTTTGGTCCGTAAAAGACCCCGTTAACGAGCGTCACCACTGGAAAATCATCCCAGAAATCGACTCGATTCACCGCGCCGAAACTCTGGTCGATCCTAAAAATGTTCTCAAGCGGTGCCCCAAGAAAATGACAAAGCAGAACCCGGTTCACGCCCCCATGGGAGACGACCGCAAAGGCCTCGCCCCTGTGGAATTTAAGGAGGCTTTCAACCGCTGGAACGACCCGGTCC
>QJVM01000090.1 GCA_003235715.1 Nitrospirota bacterium | reverse complement strand
GGCCGCCTCGATGATTCAGGCCGGCGATGCGGAATGCGTGCTGGTCGTGGCCTGTGACAGCGTCACGGAATTCGTCTTTTCGGGGTTCTCCTCGCTCATGGCCCTGGACCCTGAACCCGCACGGCCCTTTGACCGCGACCGGAAGGGGCTCAGCGTCGGTGAGGGGGCTGCGTTTGCCCTGCTGATGGCCGAGGAACGGGCGCGGGACTCGGGACAGATCTGTCAGGGCGAGGTCCTCGGCTGGGGTCAGAGCTCCGACGCCAATCATATGACCGGGCCGTCACGGGATGGCTCCGGCCAGGCTTTGGCCATTCGTAAGGCCCTGACCCGTGCGACCCTGGAGGCAACGGATATCGGTTCCGTCTGCGCTCACGGGACTGGAACCGTATACAACGATTCCATGGAAATGAAAGCCATCCGCCTGGTGTTCGGAGACCGGGCGCTTCCTGTTTATTCCGTGAAGGGCGGCGTCGGACATACCATGGGCGCAGCCGGTCTCATGGAAGCACTCATCTCACTGCGGAGCCTGGCGGAGGGACGGACCCCGGGTGTGGTCAACCTCCGGCACGTGGACAACGAGGCCCTTGGCCTCGTATCCGCGGAACCCCTACCCTTCCCCCGGGAAAAGGGTGTGCTCTCCACCAACTCCGGCTTTGGGGGGATCAACGCGGCCGTGATACTGGGCCTGGGAGCAGGTGCGGCATGATTGTCGTAACCGGCATCGGATGGGTTTCCGGCTTCGGATACGGCCGCGTGAAGAACCAGGTCCGGAAGGCGTTCGGGCCCGGAGGGCTATCCCTGCCCCCCAGGATCGAGGTGTTTGATTCTCCCTTCAGGAATTTCGGACGCCTCGACCATACCTCCCGGATGGTGTGCTGCAGCGTGGGGCTGGCCCTCAAGGACAGCGGAGTCTCCCTTCCCTTTGGCCCGGAGAGCCTCGTCGGGATTGTCGGCGGGGGTCGCTCCGGTAGTGCAGACGCCGATCTGCTTTACTACAGGGATTATGTAGAGGGGGGTAGAACCCTTGGGCGAGGGAACTATTTTGTTTACACCCTGCCCACCAGTCCCCTTGCCGAGGCGTCCATTCACTTTGGGCTTCGTGCGGCAACCCTCTATGTTCAGGACGCCGGGGACGGGTTGGGGCAGGTGCTGGAAACCGCGGCAAGGCTCCTCCAGGACGAGGAGGCGACAGCGATGCTGGCCGGAATTTCAGAAGGCGGCACGGCCTGTTTTGCCATGCTGGAACAGGCTTCTCCGGATACGGACGCTCGGGCGCTCTGCCCCCTTGACGTGGCGCGTGATGTGGCAGGCGGTGTTTTTAAAACGGCCGGTCCATGTCTTCCGGCCGATGGCGCCGAAAGAATCGAATCGATCGACAGGATAACGCTATGAAGATAAAACTGATCTACCCGCAGTGGCCCAAGCTCACGTACCAGACCGAATTCCACCTCCCCCCCCATGGTCCCGTCTGTTTTGCGTCGGTCATCCCCGATGACGTCCGTTTGGAGTTTACGGACGAAAACGTTGAACCGATCGCCTTTGATGAGCCCGTGGATCTCGTGGCCGTCTCCTGCATGCTCACCTGCCAGATCCCCCGCGGATGGGAGATCGCGGACGAATTCCGGGCCCGGGGCATTCCCGTTATTTTCGGCGGGATCGGCACGATGCTGCATCACGAAGAAACCCTGGCTCACGCCGACTCGGTGTTTCTGGGCGAAGTGGAAGGCTACTTTGATGGCGTCCTGGAGGATTTCCGTAAGGGCGCCCTGAAGAGACGGTATGACTATCAGCAGAATCTTCCGGACACCCGGCTCATCCGGCCGGCGCGGAGGGATATCCTCAAAAGGGAGAAATACAATTACCGGGGCGTCCAGATGGTCGACCTCGTGCATGGCTCCCGGGGCTGCCGGTTCAACTGCTTCCCCTGCTGTACGCCCTTCCTCGGTGGCCGGAAGTTCCGGCCCCGTCCCATAGAGGATTTTGTCGAGGAAGTCCAGGGCATCGACAACAACCGTCTGTTCATCGTGGACAATTCCCTGGCCCAGGATAACGCGTGGGTCAAGGACCTCTTCAGGGCCCTGATCCCGTTAAAGAAGAAATGGATCTCGCACCCCATTACGGATGACGACGAGATCCTGGACCTCGCGGCCGAGGCGGGTTGTTGGTATGTGTATCAGGCCGTCTTCGATACGTCTGATCATATCCGCCAGAGGATTCGGCGGCTCAAGGAACGGGGCATCGGGGTGGAAGGAACGATCATCCTGGGCCTGGATGACCATGACGAAGACTATATCAAGCGGCTTGTGGACTTCCTGCTGGAGATCCAGCTCGACCTGGCGGAATTCACCGTGCTCACGCCCTTTCCCCATACCTCGATCCGTCAGAAACTGGCCGAGGAAAACCGCATCCTGCACAACGACTGGCGGCGGTATACGGCCGGGGAGGTTGTTTTTCAGCCGGCCAAGATGAGCCCCTCGAAGCTTCAGGACCTGTATGACTACGCTTGGCAAACCTTTTACGCGGACCTGAGTCAGGAACTGAAGATGGCCAACCTTTTCATGAAGGTGATCCAGAAGGAACGCGAGGACGGAACTTACCGGAAACGAAAGCTCGGGTCCCGCGGGTGGAAAGGGAACAGGCAGGAGGCGGACGTCCGCAGATGAAGATTCTCCTCATCTCGGCCAACACGGCCACCTCACCGTATCCGCTCTACCCCCTCGGGTGCAGCATGGTTGCCGCCGCTCTGGCCAACGCCGGCCACGAGGTCCGTCAGTTTTGTTTGCTCAAGGAAAAAACCTCCCTGGACGTCCTCGCCCGGGAAATCGACGCCTTCGGTCCGGAACTCATCGGGATCTCGGTTCGCAATATCGACAACGTGAATTATCTGAGTGAACAGCGCTACATTGCTACCGTCACCTCCATCGTGTCCGAGATCCGCCGGCGCTCCGGAGCCAGAGTGCTGCTCGGGGGCCCGGGCTTTTCGCTGCTTCCGGATCGGATCCTCGAAGAAACCGGGGCCGACTACGGAGTGATTGGCGAGGGGGAGGCTCTTGCGGTGGCCTTCGCGGACCAGGCGGCCCGGGGCCTCTACCCGAAGGAACGGCTTCTCGGGCCGGAGAAGAGGCTGAAGGGACGCTCCATCCCGAGGGCTCTCTACGACCGCGATATTCTGGACTTCTACCTCAGGAACGGAAGCATGGCCTCCATCCAGACCAAACGAGGCTGCGAACATGGATGTGTGTACTGTACCTACCCGACCCTGGAGGGCAAGACGATCCGCAAGCGCGAGGCTGCTGCAGTGGTGGACGACATGCTCCATCTCCGGAACGAGATGCAGGTGAAATACATCTTCTTCACGGATTCGGTCTTCAACGATGATTCCGGTTCTTACCTTGAGGTCATCGAGGAAATGGAACAACGGGGCGTTTCGATTCCGTGGACCGCATTTCTGAAACCAACGGGTCTGACCCCGGACATCGTGTCGCGGATGGTTCGGACCGGCCTGATCTCCGCCGAAATAGGGTCCGATGCCTCAACCGACATCACGCTGAAGCGAATGGGAAAAAGCTTCACCTTCGAGGATATCCGACGGAGTAACGACCTTCTCGTGGCTCAGGGGGTGGCCGCGGCTCATTTCTTCATGTTCGGCGGCCCCGGAGAGACCCCGCAGACGGTGAAGGCCGGCATTGACAATATTCTGGGCCTCCAGGGGTCCATCTCGTTCATCTTTCTTGGCGTCCGGATCCTGCCCAATACGCCGCTGGCCCGGCTGGCCCTGGAAGAAGGAATACTCAAACCTGGACAGGACCTTCTGGAACCGGCCTACTATTTCTCTCCACAGGTGAACCCCGATTGGACGGAGCAGGTCCTGACGGAAGCCTTCCGCAACGTGACCCACTGCGTCTTTCCGCCGGACGCCCTGGATGACAAGCTCAAGATTCTTCACAAGCTGGGCTACTTCGGACCCCTCTGGGACCTTTTGGGCAACGGGAAGCGTTCCCCGGTCTCACGAAAAGAGGCCCGTCTTGCCTGACCCGAACCGAGGGGGGGCTTCTGTCTGGTGTGCCATCCCGGTGTACAACAACGGGTCGACGGTTCGCCAGGTCGTGGAACAAGCCCTGCGCGTCCTCGACCGGGTTGTGGTGGTGGATGACGGGTCAACGGACACTGATCCGGGTGCCTTGCTGGCCGGTCTGAATGTTGTTCTTATCAGGCACCGCAGGAACCTCGGCAAGGGTGCCGCCATCCTCTCCGCATCCAGGTACATCGAGGACCATGGCGGCATCTTCATGATCACCGTCGATGCCGACGGGCAGCACAATCCCGAGGACATCCGACGTTTCCTTCCCCTTCTGGATGACGAGGACCGCCTGGTCGTGGGATCCCGGGATTTCACGGCCGATCACGTGCCTGCGAGCAGCCGGTTCGGGAGACGGTTTGCAAATTTCTGGCTACGGGTGGAGAGCGGGGTTCAGGTGGACGACTGCCAGAGCGGGTTCCGGGCCTACCCGGTCAGGCACCTGAACCGGCTGAAGATCAGGGGCAAGCGATATGATTTTGAGGCCGAGGTTCTGGCCAAGGCCGCCTGGGCGGGCCTGGAACTGAAGGGGGTGGACGTGAGCGTCTGGTATCCGAGGCCCCAGGACCGGGTTTCCCATTTCCGCCCCTGGATGGACAACCTCCGCCTGACCCACCGCCACACCCTGCTCGTGCTTCGGAGGCTCCTTCCGGTTCCTCACCAGAGGCTGGTCCCCCGGGACAAACCGGACCTCAGGGTTCTGCTTCATCCGGTGAACGCCTTGAAGTCCATCATCAACGAACATGCCTCGCCGGCCGGACTGGCCGCATCGGCCGCGGTCGGGATTCTTCTGGCGACCTTACCCCTGCTCTTTGTTCATACCGTCGCCATCCTCTACGTAACGACGCGCCTGAACCTGAACAAGCTGGTGGCGGTAAATATCCAGCATCTTTGCATGCCCCCCTTTGTGCCGGCGCTATGCATCGAAATCGGATTCTTTCTCCGTCACGGCCGGTGGCTGACCGACCTGTCCTTCAAGACCGTTTTTGAGCAGTTTTCTGACCGGCTGCTGGAGTGGTTCTACGGGTCGCTCATCGTGGGGCCTGTCTTGGCTGCGGCCGTGGGCCTGGCCGTATACCTGACCGCCTCTGTATTCCGTCGCCGAAGGACTGTGGCCGCCTGAGCCCGGGCCCGGGAAGAACGTGTCCTGTGTGGTATGATAACGCTGTTTTTTGAGGGGCTTTCGGTCGCCGCCCGCCTTTGGCGGTGCTGAACGCCCGTTTCGTCGAGTCCGCTCGTTCTTGAACAGGAGTCTTGATTTATGTCTGAAATGGAATCAGAACGCCTTTCCGAAATCAAGGAGAAACTCAAATCCCTTCTGGTCAGTGAACTGTCCCTGGAGGATATCCGGCCCGAAGATATCAAGGACGATGAAATCCTCTTTGGTGAGGGATTGGGGCTTGATTCACTGGATGCCGTGGAGATTGTGGTCCTCCTTCAGCGCCATTTTGGGGTTGAGGTCCAGGATATGGAAAAGGGCCGGGAGATCTTCTATTCCATTGATACCATCGCGAAACATATTTACGAGAATACTGCATCCTGAGTTGGCCTCCGGCTGAGCCCGTTGTCGTTCGACTCCCTGCTTTTGTGGAGAACCCCAGTGTACAGATATCCGGTCTGGGCCTGATCTCGGCTCTGGGCAGGGGCCAGGAGGCGACCCTTCGGTCCCTCCGCTCCGCAATACCGGCCCCCCGGCCCGCTTCCCTCTTTTCCACAACCATTACCCATCCCGTTTTCGAAGTGACCGACCTGCCGGAGTTTCCCGAAGAAAAGGCGTCCCGCACTTTAAGGCTTCTCCTCCTCGCCCTTGAGGAAGCGCTGGCCCAAGCCGGTCTTGAGGATCCCGCCGACTTCCGCGTGGGCATCTGTATGGGAACCACCGTAGCCAGTCAGCTTAACGATATCGGGTTCTATCGGAGTTTCCGCGAGACGGGCTCGGCGCCTATGGCACCGGTCGAACGGTTCCTGGAAGGCAATCTTTCCCATTCCGTCGCCCGAAGATACGGGCTCAAGGGCCCTGCCCTGACCGTGGTCAACGCCTGTTCCTCAGGCGCCGATGCGGTGGGGGTGGCCCTGTCGTGGCTCCGGAGCGGTCTTTGCGATATCGCTCTGGCTGGAGGAGCCGACGAGATGAACCAGGTTCCCCTGGCCGGTTTTTCATCGCTCGGAATCGTCAGTCCCGACCCCTGCAGGCCCTTTGACCGTGAGCGTAAAGGGCTGAACCTTGGCGAGGGCGCGGGAGTTCTTGTGCTGGAAAGCTTCCAGTCGGCTGAACGCAGAGGGAAGAAGCCCCTGGGCCGGCTCCTGGGTTACGGTGCGGCCGCCGACGCCCATCATCTGACCGCGCCCCATCCAGAGGGCCGGGGCCTTCGCCGGGCCATCCACGAGGCCCTGCAGGAAGGGGGCGTCGAAACAGGGGCCATCGGTTTTGTGAATGCCCACGGGACCGCAACTCCCGACAATGACGTGGTGGAAGGCCGGACTCTGGGGGAGATCTTCGGGCCGTCCCTCAGGTTCTGCTCCACCAAGGGCTACACCGGCCATACCCTCGGCGCGGCCGGTGCCATCGAGGCCGGACTTACCGTGCTTGGACTGCTGGAGGGCTGGGTCCCCGGGAACGCGGGGTTTTCGATGGTGGATCCTAAGATCGGGATGGAACCCGTGCGCGAGGCCGTATCTGTGAACGCCCGATTCGCCCTGTCCACATCCCTGGCCTTTGGTGGAAACAATGCCGTGCTGCTTCTGGGTGCGCCGTGAACCGGGACCTTTTTGTGGGCCGGCTCCCGCTCGGGTATGGACCCTTCGTCTTTAGGCCGGGGGAAGCAATGTCCCGGAGGGATGGGGAACACTGAAGACGATGATGAACCTGCTTCGCATCGGGATGATATCGGCCTATGGGGTCGGGGTGGAGCCCTTCGAGGAGGCCCTCCGCAAGCCGGAGTCTCTGCGTCGGGTGCAGGGGCGGGAGAAATACCCGTCCTTTCAGGTCCATCTCGATGAGGTGCAGGACAAGTCCCTTCTCAAGAAGATCCGGAGGGCCGGACGCCTGAGCAAGATGGCGGTGCTCGCGGCCCAGGACGCGATGCCCGCGGGGTTGCTGGAACCCTCCCGGGTCGGTCTCATCCTGGCGACCGCTCTCGGACCCCATCCCACCACCTTTGCCTTTCTCGATGACATCCTCCGGTACGGCGATGCCAACGTGTCTCCCACCGTGTTCTCGAATTCGGTTCACAACGCGCCCGCCGCCTATATTGCGGAGACCCTGGGGATACGGGGCCCCACCCTGACCGTTACCCGCTTCTTTCACGCCTTCCATGAGGCGCTCCGGTTGGCCCAGTGCTGGCTGGACGAGGCCCGATGTGACCGGGTTCTGGTGGGCGCGGCCGACGAACATGGTGAAGTGCTTCAATACGTGCTGG
>QJVM01000031.1 GCA_003235715.1 Nitrospirota bacterium | reverse complement strand
AGCTGATAGGTGTGAGTTTCTTGTGGATACAGGGCTCACAGTTTGTGATGTGAACCAGGGCCCTTGGAGTTACCCACAAACAGGCGGGTCCATCCTCAGTTGCTTCAGGGTTCGTGCACAGGAGAAGGGTCATTATTCTTGTTTTATTCTTGATCGTTAGGGAGTTTATCCACACAGTCAAGGGTACTTATTATTAGAGATTAGTTTTTTATATTTAAAAAAAGGATCATAAGGAAGAAGCGTGGAAAAGAAATGGAAGAAGAGGCTGGGAATTGTACTGAAGATTGGAATCAGTGGAGGACTGATCACGTACCTGGTGAGCAGAAGTGATCTGAAAAGCATTGGAGATATTCTTCTTAAATCAAATATATTGTGGTTGTTTATAAGTTACATACTATATATTGGGTCTCAGTTGGTTTCATCGTGGCGATGGTGGATTCTGTTAGGTCGTTGGGGAAGGCTGTGGTTTTGTACAAGACTTTATTTCATTGGTTGTTTCTTCAATAGTTTTATGCCTACGGGCATTGGAGGGGATGGAGTTAAGACCTTTTATCTGTATAAGAGGGGGGTCAGTTTGGGACAGGGGATAGCCTCGGTGTTTATGGACAGGTATATCGGAATGGCTGCCATGTTGACCGTTGGGACGATTGGATACGCAATAGGATGGGAAGGGATCCGTCAGGGGATCTTGGCTTGGGTCTGGCCGTTAATCGTAGTGGGTTACGTAGCCGGGAGTCTGGTGGTTTGGAAAGTGCGCTGGGGGAGGCTGGCCCGGTTCATGAGCGGGTTGTATGAGAGTCTTATGGAATACCGGGGGCGGGGACGGGATGTTGCAAGGGCCTATGCAGGGGGTATTGGGGTGCAGTTATTGGGGATAAGCGGGGTATGGTTTGTTGGTAGCGCAACGGGACTAGACCTTGGATTTACGTATTATGCGGTGGTAGTGCCTGTGGCGAGCGTTTTGGTCATGATTCCTTTGAGTATTGGGGGCGTTGGGATCAGGGAAGGAACTCTGGTCTATATGCTGGGATATTACGGGGTTGAGGCTGAAAGGGCGTTGGCTCTGTCTTTGGCGTGGTTTGGAATTGTGCTTATGGGGAATCTGATTGGAGGGGTGGAATTTGTAAGGATGGGGATGATGGAAAAGAGGAGAGAGGTAGAGTCGTGAATGTTCCACGTGGAACATGAGGAAGAGGGGATGGAAGGTTAATGATAGACGTTATCGTGGTTGGAGCCGGGCACGCAGGGTGTGAAGCCGGGCTTGCGTGTGCCCGTATGGGGTTGAGGACGGCGGTTTTTACGATGAACCTGGATACGATAGGCCAAATGTCCTGTAATCCGGCGATAGGTGGACTGGCCAAGGGCCAGCTGGTAAGGGAGATAGACGCCCTTGGAGGCGAGATGGGCCTGGCTGCTGATGAAACAGGGATACAGTTCAAGATGCTCAATAAGAGCAAGGGGCCCGCGGTATGGTCCCTCCGATGCCAGTCGGAAAAGACGGTTTACCGAAATCGGATGAAGGCGAGACTGGAGGAGAGCCAGAATCTCGAAGTTATTCAGGGAGAAGTAACGGATATCCTGGTTGAGAAGGGACGGGTGCAGGGGGTTCAGACGGCGCTTGGAAAAGAGTACGGCGCAAGGGCCGTTATCATAACGACCGGCACGTTTCTGAATGGTCTGATGCATATAGGATTGAAGACGCTGTCAGGGGGGCGGTCGGGAGAGTTTGCATCAACCGGGTTATCCGAGAGCCTGGCAAGGGCTGGGCTCCACATGGGAAGGTTGAAAACCGGTACCCCGCCGCGGATTGACGGAAAGAGCATAGATTTTTCGAGAATGGACCCGCAGTGGGGGGACGAGGAACCAGAAATGTTTTCCCTTGTGAGTAAGGGACCGGTTCTGAGGCAGGTCGCTTGCCATCGAACGTATACGAACGAAGAGACCCACAGGATTATTCTTGAAAACCTGGACCGTTCGCCCCTCTATTCAGGAAGAATAAGGGGGGTCGGACCCCGGTATTGCCCCTCTGTAGAGGACAAGGTGGTACGGTTTCGGGACAAGGACAGGCACCAGGTCTTTCTGGAGCCTGAGGGACTTTCCACAGAGGAGTACTATGCCAACGGGATATCCACGAGCCTGCCGTACGACGTACAGGAGCGGCTGGTGCATAGTATCGTGGGGCTGGAGGAGGCGACCATCATGCGACCGGGGTATGCCGTGGAATACGATTATTCAGACCCACGTATGCTTTGGCCCACGCTTGAAACGAAAACGGTTCAGGGCCTGTACCTGGCCGGACAGATCAATGGGACTTCAGGTTACGAGGAGGCCGCAGGGCAGGGGCTGATGGCAGGGATTAATGCGGCTATGAAGATTCTTGGGGAGCCACCCCTCGTGTTGAAGAGGTCTGAGGGATACCTGGGCGTCATGATAGATGACCTCGTCACGCTGGGAACGAAGGAACCTTATCGCATGTTTACCTCCCGGGCCGAACACCGGCTTCTCTTGAGGCAGGATAACGCAGAAGAACGTTTGTCTGATTACGGGCTTCGCGTGGGGCTCTTGCAGGGGGGCCGTGCCGAGGCCTACCAGCGCCTGAAAGGCGAAATGCTCCGGTTAAGGGATGTTCTGGAGCGAAGATTTCAAAGGACCGACGTTCTCCCACAGCGCTGGGGGACTGTCCCGGCCGGAATGAGTTATAAACAGGCGCTGAAAAGGCCTGAGGTCTCGCTTTCAGAGATCGTGCGGGTCGAAGAAACGGGCGAATCCTTCGATCCCGAGGCCCTGAAGCGAATAGAAATAGAGGTCAAGTATGAAGGGTATGTGACCCGCCAGAAGGAGGCTGCGGAGCGCTTCGAGCGCATGGAGGAGAGAAGCATCCCGGAACATTTCAATTACGATCGGGTCGGAGGTCTTTCCAGGGAGGTGCTGGACAAGCTCACCCAGGTGCGACCTCGCTCTCTGGGGCAGGCCAGCCGTATCCCCGGGGTCACCCCGGCGGCCATATCCGCGATTCTGGTGTCCCTTGAGAGGATAAGAAGACAGGAGGGCGGCCATGAGCCGCGACAGGGCCTCTGAACCCGAGCTGATGCTCCGCTCAGCGCTTCCGGGGCTGGGTATAAAGGTTTCCGACAGACTGCTGAACCAACTGGACTCTTACCGGACCGAACTTCAGAAATGGGGCCGTATCCATAATCTGACGGCAAACCGTAGCGACCGAGATATTGTTGTCCAACACTTCCTCGATTCATTCCTCTACCTCCAAGGATTCCCTGAACATGGCCCCCTTGATGTGGCCGACGTCGGAACGGGTGCGGGTTTTCCCGGGCTGCCGGTTGCCCTTGTCCGCCCTCTGGACCGGTTTACGCTTTACGAGCCTAGGACAAAAAAGGCGAGCTTTGTTAGGCATATGATCCGGATCTTGGACTTGCATAACGTCGATCTCGTCCAGGAACGTATCGAGGCGGTAGCGGCAGCCCAAGGGCCCTATGACGTTATCATGACCCGGGCACTCTTTGACCCATCTGCACTCGTACAGGCCTCCAGAAGGCTCATCAAGCCAGGCGGGCGATGGTTGTTGAGCCTCGGACCATCACATCAGATGCGGGAAATACCGCCTGGCCTCGAAGCGGAAAAGAAGCGGATGACTTTGCCTGTCGCTAATGTGGATAGATGGTTAATAATCTTGATAACCAAGGGTGTTCCCCGTGGAACAAGCTAATATTATCAAATAAATCAACTAGTTGTAATGAGCATTGACGAGGGGATTCATACACATGAAACCCGTGCGGGCGGGGTAAGTTTACATAATGTTGGTCGTCCCTGAAGTCGAGGTGGCTCCGAAAGGGATGGCCTTCGTATGGCTGACCGCATTGGGTTCTTGGGGTGGGGTGGCGCTCTTCGCCGGATGCCTGTAAGCCGGATTGAGGCCTATTCCAAGGCCCGAAAAGACCTGACAGTATCGCGCCTAAACTGGACCCTGATTTAAAACCGCAAATCTGCTTCAGCGATCTGTTTCTCCATCCCCATCTATGTTCCTTGCGGGCGTGGCTTCTCCCGGCCCACAAACAGCCTGTGGTGGCACAGGCCCGTACACCTCCGCATTCTGGGGGGGTATCGGAATGCCGTCCCTAAGAAAGAAACCGTGGGCCCTGAGGCAGCTTTTGCTTGCGAATATAAAGAGTTAAGCCATTGGTGGCTGAAGCCCCAAACGAAATCAATCCTGTAAAAGCCCCTGCTGCTCCACCAACACAATATCTATTTGCATGCCGTTTTATTAGAAGGCAATGGTGCTCCGAATATCCTCGAGGCCGAAGAGCCACATGATTAACCGGTCCATTCCAAGCGCGATTCCAGAGGATGGCGGCATTCCAGCCTCAAGGGCCTTCAAAAAATCCGTGTCCCGCGGGTAAGTTCCGATGCCAGAAGCCGTTCGCCTGTTTTCACAATCCCTCAGTCTTTCACGATTGACGTCAGGATCTGTGACTTCATGGTAGGCGTTGGCCACCTCAATCCCGTCCAGGTAAAGTTCAAATCTCTCGGCAACGGCTTCATCCCCGGAGCCTTCAATACGAGCAAGAACGGCAGCCCATGAAGGAAAATCAGTAACAAACACGGCCCCCCTTCCGGAAAGGGTTGGCTCCACCACCCGCGCAAACACCCCTTCGATGAGTTCATGTACGTCCCAATCCATCCAACCGGCAATGCCGGTGTCTTCGGCAAATTGCTGGAGACGACGGCCGTGAGCCAGGTCCTTTTCACAGGCGAAAGGATCCAGTCCCGTAACCCCCTGGTACAGTTCACGGTACCGGATACGCTCATAAGGTCGAGCCGGGGCCGGGCGTCCAACCTGACGACAGGCGCCCTCCACCAAAGACTCGCAATCCTCCATGAGCATGGCCGGAACACTCCACGCCCGATACCACTCCAACAAGGTGAACTCCTCCAAATGCCTTCTCCCGGATTCATGTCCGCGAAAGACTCTCGCGATCTGGTAGACCTGTTCGAAACCCGCCACCAGGAGGCGCTTCATGTGAAGCTCCGGACTCGTAATAAGATACCGGTCGCCCGCGGAAACGGCTTCAAGATAAGGCTCCACCGCTGGACATACGACCTGATAGGGCGTTTCGACCTCAAGGAACCCCTGGCCATCAAAATATTGCCGGATACCCCGAAGCACATCTCTGCGAGCCCTTAAGGTCTCCTTACGCACAAGGATTTCCTCTTCAGGCACCATACCGTGCAAACGGTTTTCCGCATGCACGGTTATGTCGCTTAGAATCCAGCCCAGTCCCTCGGCGCTCAGCAGCCCGGATACCCAGTCCCCAAGGGCCATGTCCTTGCCCTGCGTGGCCAGTATCGGCACGCGGGCTGATTCGTCGGACATGAAGGTCCTGTACCATCGGCCGGCCACCCGTCCGCCGCCGTTGGCCAACGCCTGGGCAAGGGAAACCCTTTCCCCTGCAAACGCTGGATACCCGCTCCTGCTGCTCTTGCCTTTCTGCATAAACACCTGTCTCACCCTCCGTATGTAACCGGGCCCCCCAGCAGTCAACTCTGGCACTCCCGTTTCCCTTCAGCCTGGCCACCCGGTCGTTAAAGGCCCCCGTGGGTATGAGCCTCCGTGGTTGAGCCTGTTTCGGCTGTGGTATATTTGCACACGATGCCCCTCCCTGTCGTGACCGGTATTGGCGCCGTTACTCCTCTGGGTGCAAACTTCACGGCCACCTGGGACGCCCTCCTCCGAAAGCAATCAGGACTCGTTGTGCTTGGGCCCGAAGAAACGGGAAACAGCGGCGTGAAAATCGGAGGTCCGGTTCATGGCTTCGACCCTGCCCCCTATCTCACGGAGAAAGAGCTTCAGCGCTGGGACCCCTTCATGTGGTATGCCGTGGCCGCCTCCTTTATGGCCGTCACCGATGCGGGCCTGACGGCAGAATACCTCAAAGACAACCCCCGTGTGGGGTTGATCATAGGCTCCAGCCGGGGCGGCATCCGGACCTTCAGTCGCGGAATGACCCGATACGGCCTTCCCCATCGGGTCTCCCCGTTTCTTATGACCTCGACCACTCCGTTCATGGCGACCACCGCCTGTGCCATGAAGCTCGTTTTGTGCGGTCCCTCTTTGGGGATTTCCTCCACCTGCACGTCCGGCACGCTTGCGCTCATAGAGGCTTGCGCCTGGATTCGCAGCGGACGAGCGGATCTTGTGGTCGTGGGTGGCAGCGATGCCGCCCTTTGCCCTGCGGCCCTTTCAGGGTACCGGGCGGCCGGGGTGCTTTCCAAGAATGAAAACGCTCACGAAGCATCCCGGCCCTTCGACGCTGAAAGGGACGGGTTTGTCCTGTCAGAGGGGGCCTGCGTCATGATTCTGGAAAATCCCCGTCATGCCCTGGAACGCGGAGCCCGGACATACGGGTCCATTTCCGGGACTGGCAATACGACGTCACCGGTGCACGAAACCAAACCAGACGCCGTTTCCGCTGCACGGGCGATTACCGAAGCCCTGTCGCAGGCCGGACTCCATCCGGAAGACATTGCGGCGGTAAACGCGCATGCCCCGTCCACCCGCCTGGGTGATGCATCGGAAGCCGATGCTCTCCACAGGGCTCTCGGAATCCGGGCCGGAAAGGTGCCCACCACCGCCAACAAATCCCAGACCGGACATCTGCTGGCGGCATCCGGTGTCCTGGAGGCGGCCCTCTCCCTTTACGCGTTGGGCTCCAACATTGTTCCCGCGACGTTGAACCACAGGACGCAGGATCCCCGCTGCGCCTTGAACGTCAGTACAGAGCACCAAGCCCTTGAGGGGCATCACATCCTGTCCAATTCCTTCGGCTTCGGGGGCAGCAACGCGGTCCTCATTTTATCCGTTCCCTCCTGATATCCCCGAGAGCCTGTAGCGGAACCCCGCCGGCCCGTTCTGAACGATACTGACGAACCAAGACCCGTGATGGGAGCCTGGGCCCTGAAAGGTTTATACTATCGGGTTCATTTTCCTGATTGGTCCGTATGAAAACCGATACTCTCTACCAGGATACGATCCGGATTCGAGGGGCCCGCGAGCACAACCTCAAGAATATCCACGTAACCATTCCGCGGAACCGTCTGGTCGTGGTCACCGGGCCCTCGGGATCAGGGAAGTCTTCCCTGGCCTTCGATACGATCTACGCTGAAGGACAGCGGCGTTATGTCGAAAGCCTCTCGACCTATGCCCGCCAGTTCATGGAACAGCTCAAGAAACCAGACGTGCACTCCATTGAGGGGCTTTCGCCTTCCATCGCGATCGACCAGAAGACCACATCTCGCAATCCCCGCTCTACCCTCGGAACGATAACTGAAATTCATGACTACCTGAGAGTTCTCTATACACGGGTTGGCCGGCCCCACTGCCCTGAGTGCCTGAAGCCCATTACGTCGCAGAGCCTGGAACAGCTTCACGAGCAAGCGCTGTCCCTTCCCCCTGGAACACGGGTACAGGTTCTGGCCCCCATCGTCCGCGGTAAGAAGGGCGAGCATCGAAAGGAACTGGACCGGGTCCGAAGGGACGGGTTCATCCGGGCCCGCATTGACGGCATGATGACCGACCTCTCTGCCCAGCTCGTTCTGGATAAACGAAAGCTCCATACCGTCGAGGTCGTCATCGACCGGTTGGTGGTCAAGAATGGTATTGCGCGCCGACTCACAGACGCGGTTGATCAAGCCCTCCGGTATTCAGACCTCGTTCAATTGAACCTCGTCGACGAGGACCGCGACCTCCTGTACAGTCGGGCCATGGCCTGCCCGGAATGCGGCTTCAGCTATCCGGAAATCTCGCCACGGCTGTTCTCCTTCAACAGCCCCTACGGGGCCTGTTCGTCATGCCGGGGCCTGGGCCTGGAGTCGCCCGTCGAGGCCGAGCCCGATGAAGAAGCGGGCCCAGCGGTCTCCTGCAAGGCGTGCGGAGGCAGCAGGCTGCGGCGGGAGGCCTTATCGGTTTTCATAAGCGACCGGTCCATCCATGACCTTTCGCTCCTTACGGTGGCCGAAGCCCGGGATTTCTTCCTGGCTCTTGAGTTGCCGCCACGGGAAGAACGCATATCCCGACGGGTAACCCGCGAGATCCGCGACCGGCTCTCCTTTCTCGTGCAAGTTGGCCTTTCCTATCTGACCCTCAACCGGCCGGCCCGATCCCTGTCCGGCGGTGAAGGCCAGCGAATCAGGCTGGCCACGCAGATGGGGTCGTCACTCACCGGAGTGCTCTATATCCTCGACGAACCCTCCATCGGGCTCCATCCGCGTGACTGCGGCCGTTTGCTGGATACCCTGGAAGCGCTCCGGAACAACGAAAACTCGGTGATTGTGGTGGAGCATGACGAGGAAACCATCCGTCGGGCAGACTATATCATCGATATGGGGCCGGGCGCCGGTATTCATGGAGGTTTCGTCGTATGTGAAGGTCCGCCCAAGGCGATTGAACAGAACGAACGGTCTCTGACCGGCCGGTATCTGCGGGCCGAAAGAAAGATTCCCGTACCGCCGCAGCGACGCCAACCCACCGGATTCATCGAGATCCTCGGGGCAAAGGCGAATAATCTGAAAAACGTTGATGCGCAATTTCCCCTGGGTGTTCTGACCTGTGTTACGGGAGTTTCCGGTTCCGGCAAATCCACCCTGGTTTTCGATGTCCTCCACCAAACCCTTACGGCTGCACTTTCTTCGAGTGGACGAAGTCGCTCATCTTTCCGTCGGGCAAGAGGTCTTGACCGGATCAAGCGTGTTATTCATGTGGACCAAAGGCCTCTGGGGCGGAGTCCTCGTTCCAATGCGGCGACCTATACGGGGATTCTTTCACAAATTCGAACCCTGTTCGCCCATCTGCCCGAATCCAGGGTTCGCGGGTACGGCCCGGGCCGGTTCAGCTTCAATGTCCGAGGCGGGCGATGCGAGGAATGCGGAGGCGACGGCGAAAGAAAGATCGAAATGCACTACCTGCCGCCCGTCTATATTCCCTGCGAAACCTGTGAGGGTCGGCGGTACAACCAGGATACGCTGGACGTCCGTTACAAAGGTATGAACATTGCCGAGGTCCTGGATATGACGGTCACGGAGGCGCTGGTATTCTTCGAACAATATCCGGCTCTCCGGCGAAAACTGAGCCTGCTCGAGGATGTCGGACTGGGTTATGTTCGGCTCGGACAGCCTGCACCCAGCCTTTCAGGCGGTGAGGCGCAGCGGGTGAAGATTGCCACCGAACTGGGGAAGAAGGTTCTTGACCAGAGCTTCTATATTCTGGATGAACCCACCACGGGTCTTCATTTTCAGGATGTGGCACGTCTCATGAAAGTATTGGACAGCCTGGTTTCCACCGGGGCCACGGTCGTGGTCATCGAGCACAATCTCGAGGTGATCAAATGCGCCGACCATATCATCGACCTGGGACCGGAGGGCGGAGAAGCCGGTGGCTACGTGGTGGCCACGGGTCCCCCGGAGGCCGTGGCGGGCGCCCACGGCTCACATACAGGTCGCTTCCTGAGAAAGGTCCTTGGATTATGAACAGAATCACGGCGGTCAGAGAGAGGGGTGCCGCAAGAGCGGCAAAGAGTGCATGCGCAGGAACCGGCCATTTCGCACGGTTAGTTGCCGCGGGAATCATGCTCGGGGTCCTTGTGGGGTGCAGCGCCGGGCCGGCGACGTTCGAGGAAACCCGTTCGCTCATGGGCACCTACATCAGCATCACGGTTGTCGAAACAGAGCGGAACCGTGCCGAGCAGGCCATTGACAAGGCCTTTTCAGAAATCCGGCGCCTCGAACATATCCTGAGCATCTGGCAGGAGGATACGGAGATCAGCCTTCTTAACCGTACCGCCCAACGGGTACCGGTTCAGGTTTCAGAGGAAATCCGGCGTCTCACCGAGACATCCCTGGAGGTGGCGGCCAGGACCGACGGTGCCTTCGACCCGACCATTGGTCCACTCGTGGCGCTCTGGAAAATTACCAAGAGAAAAGTTCCTCCTTCAGACGAAGAGGTGTTACAGGCGCGCCGGCAGGTCGATTACAGGAAGGTGGACCTGGAAGGCGACCGCGTGAAGATTAACGGCGAGGGAACCACCTTCGACTTCGGAGGCATCGCCAAAGGCTATGCCGCGGACCGGGCTGTCGCGGTCCTCAAACAGGAGGGGATCCGGGCCGGCATTGTATCGGTGGCCGGGGACATCCGCGTTTTTGGCGGTGCCGATCGCGGGACGCCGTGGAAGCTCGGAATCCAGAATCCTCGCGGGCCGGGTCTCATTGCACGGTTGCTCATGGATGACGGTTGCATCTCGACCTCCGGAGACTACGAAAGGTATTTCGAATATGAGGGCCGCCGCTATCATCACATCATCGATCCCCGAACAGGTTATCCGGCGGCAGGGGCCCGGAGTGTTTCTGTCCTGGGAACCGAGTCGGTTTACTGCGACGGCCTGGCCACGGGATTCTTTGTTCTGGGACCGGACGCCGGGCTGGCCCGCATGAATGAGCAGGGCATTGCGGGGCTCATCGTGGGGTCGGACGGCAAGCTTCGTATGAGCCGTGCCCTGGAGACCGGCTATCGCATCGAGCTCACAGGCTCCGACCCGCCTTGAGGTTCCGGCCCCAGGCCTTTCCCGAAATCCCCAAGGCTGCCGTATTCATACGTGCGGCAGGCATGAAGGAGAGTGAAAGCCCCTTCATGGTCGCCACCAGAAGCCCCGGTGTCGAAGGATTCAAAACCGGGCAGAGCCATACGGCTGAATAGGCGGGGAACTTCCTCGCAGGGAGGTTTTCGGGGAAAGGTCCTCCGGGTCAGGTCCTTTATCATCTTTAAGGTTCTGAATCCGTCGAACCATACGTGAAGCTGCTTTCGAAACATCTCATCCTCCCCGTAATTTCGTCTCAGCTTCCCCCAGGTCTCGCTGAAGCGAGAGGACGAGATCCACTCGTATACGGCCGGGTGACGCTTCCGGACCCGGGCCAGAGCCAGCTCCGGACCCGAGGAAACCGAAAGATTCATCGCAGCCAGCCAACCCTTGAGACACTCAAAGACATCCGTATCGTATACGTGGCAGGCATCCCGGTCTCCCTCCAGATAGCGGGCCACGGTCCATCCCGTCCCAACGAAGGGGACACGATAAGAGTCTCTCGCTTCGGGATAGACAAAGGTTCCCTGAAGGGGAGAGACTCCATGGGTCTTGGCGAGGTTCTGAAGGAAGTAGAAATCCTCGGTGGACGCGCGCCGGTTCATCCCCCCTGAGCGCGCATAGGCTTCCGCGGTGCAAGCCATGGCGGACCCGACCGAATGAAAGGCATAGGGAGACCCCGCATACCGGAGCCCCAGGACATAGCTCCTCAGGAAGAGTTCGTATTCTATGGCGGCCTCCCTCACTGGGCCTGAACCCCCAGGAACATGGAGATAGGGCACGACCGCGGCGCCTTCGGAACATCGGCCGAAATGAGTTCGGCCACAAGACAAGTAATTCGCGGCCACAACGGTGTCAGCGTCAAGGCAGAAAAGGATTGCCGGAACCGAAGCAGGGTCCAGGGACTCCAGGGCCAGGTCCATGCCGATCTTTCGAGCCAGGCCGACACCGGCGTGGGCGGCGGGCAGACCAAGGCCCGTAGAGGAGGCATCTACGTAACCCAGGCGGAGCCGGCTGCCCAGAACCGATTCTACCCACGACGCACTCCCGTTAGAGCGAAGGTCTGAGGGGCGCCGCCCCGCCTGAAGGGCCCGTAGCCATTTCAGGGTAACCTGATTATCCTCGCGGGCCGCTGTCCGGGTATGGGTTTCCGCCTGGTTCACCACGCAGACGACAAGCGTTCGGTCCAGTTCGGAGGGTGGATTCAGGGCCAGCGAGGCCAGCGTACGGAGCAGGCTCCGGCTCTCGGCCAGGCATGGAATCACCACGGCCTGATCGGGCCGTGGTCCTGTGCCCCGAACGGCAAGGGTCCAGGGACCACGGATTCCCCGCTTCCGGAGATAGGTTTGCCAGGAGGTCTTCATGGGCCGGTACGCAGGGTGGCCGGAGTTTGAGCCACAGCGCGATCAGGTCGGGAGCAGGCCATGCCTTATCAGATGGTTCATCGCATCCTCCCAGGAATCCCGCCTGACCCGATACAACGCGATTCCCTTTTTCTCCATCCCTCTGAACCATGTTTCCTGCCTTTTTGAGAATCGGCAGATCGCGAAAAAGAGACGTTCGGTCATTTCCGCCAAATCCAGCTCCCCTTTCAGGTGCCGGGCGATATACCGGTATTCCAGTCCAAAGGTTTCCAGCCGTTCCCAGCCGACGCCGATGTCCCGAAGATGCCGGACCTCCTCCACCATCCCCTGATCCAGGCGTTCAACAAGCCGCTTCTTGATCCGGTTCCTCAATTCGCTTCTCGACCACTCCAGATAAAGGACCAGGGGCCGTAGCTCACCGAGCGGCTGACCCTCAGGAGGGTGCGAAAGGGAATGCTCCGCCACCTCAATGGCCCGGACGAGCCTTTCCCTCTTCCTGAAGTCTCCCCGGGTATGGTAGTCAGGGCGAAGGGATAAAAGGCGCAGCACGAGCTCGTCCGTACTCAATCGGGCCAGCGCCTCCCTCAGGGCAGGATTCTCGGACACGGCGGTCATCCGGTAATTCCGAAGGATCGAATCCACGTAAAGGCCCGTACCCCCGCATAGTATTGGAAGACGACCCCTCTTCCAAATCAGGGCGAGGGCCTCCACGGCCCGCTGCTGGTAATCAAAGACGCTGAAGGACTCTGTAGGCGATACGACATCAATCAAATGATAGGGAATCGGTTTGCCTTCGCAGCAGTACTCCTCCAGGTCCTTGCCGGAGCCGAGGTTCATCTCCCGGTAGACCTGTCGGGAGTCGGCCGAGACGATTTCCCCGCCCAGTCGCACGGCGATTTTCACGGCCAGGGTGGTCTTGCCCGATGCCGTGGGTCCCACAACTCCGAGAAGATTGGGAATGTTTTCGTGTCCAGAGGGAATCGGCCCGTGTGGTCCGGCCCTGACCCGTAGGTCCTTCACCACGGTCAAGGCGCCCTTCGGCGGGACAAGGCGGTCTGCAGGAGGCGGCCGATCCGCTTCTTCAGCTTCGGATCGGCCAGCGCGTCTTCGCACATCCCGATCAACGCTTCATCCCGGGCTTCGAGCGGAATCTTGGTCCAGCCCCTCTTGTGGGACCCGGCGGCCGGGATGACGCGGGAGGACCGGCCGAGAACGAAACGGACATCCCTAACCTCATAGCTTTTCAACTTGGCCACCATCTGGGGTTTCAGGAATGACAGCTGCTGCATCCAGACGGACGTATCGACCTGAACGACCAGGGTGCCTTCGCGGAGGTCTACGGGCTGAGCATGGGCCGATACGGTTTCCCCAACCGCGTCGGTCCAGGCCGAGCGGAGCTGCCCCAGGGTTTTCAGTTTTTCGAGGGGGTGATCCCTTATGACCTCGGAGAGTATGGAGCCCGCCTTCTTCATGGCCTGTCTATTATAGAGGTCCAGGGGCGGCAAGCAGAAAAGTTGGGGCGAAAAAAAAGGAGCGGATACCATGATCCGCTCCCTGGTCCTGCCTGAATCCGTATGGTTACATCATACCGCCCATACCGCCCATACCGCCCGGCATGCCACCGCCCATATGCGGCGGATTTTCATTCTTTTCCGGGAGGTCAGTAATCATGACGGCGGTGGTGAGCATCAGTGAGGCCACCGACGCGGCGTTCTGGAGGGCGGTTCGGGTGACCTTGGTGGGATCGATGATCCCGGCAGCCACCATGTCCACATACTCCTCCTTCTGCGCGTCAAAACCATAGCTTCCCTGTTTCTTGGACATGATCTTGTCCACCACGATGGACCCCTCGACGCCCGCGTTCTGGACAATCTGACGAACAGGCTCCTCGAGGGCCTTGCGAAGGATGTTGACGCCAATCTGGCGGTCGTCTTCGAAGGCGAGTTTGTCCAGGGCGGCCCGGGCGCGGAGCAGGGCGACGCCGCCGCCGGGAACAATTCCCTCGTCCACGGCGGCCCGGGTGGCATGCAACGCATCCTCCACCCGTGCCTTCTTCTCCTTCATCTCCGTTTCAGTTGCCGCGCCCACATTGATCACGGCCACGCCTCCCACCAGCTTGGCCAACCGCTCCTGCAGCTTTTCCCGATCATAGTCGGAGGTCGTCTCGTCGATCTGGGTCTTGATCTGCTTTACGCGACCCTTGATATCCGCGGCCTTGCCGGTGCCCTCGACGATGGTGGTATTATCTTTGTCCACCGTGATCTTCTTGGCCCGGCCCAGGTCATTGACCGTGACCGATTCCAGCTTCACGCCGATATCCTCGGAGATAACGGTCCCGCCGGTCAGAATGGCGATATCCTGAAGCATGGCCTTTCTCCGGTCGCCGAAACCGGGCGCCTTGACGGCACAGACGCTGATCGTGCCCCTCAGTTTGTTGACCACGAGGGTGGCGAGAGCCTCTCCCTCCACGTCTTCAGCGATGATCACCAGCGGGCGGCCCATCTTGGCGGTCTGTTCCAGGATGGGAAGCAGGTCCTTCATGTTGGAGATCTTCTTCTCGTTGATCAGGATGAAGGCATCCTCGAGGTTGCACTCCATGCGATCCGGATCCGTGACAAAGTAAGGGGAAATGTAGCCCCGATCAAACTGCATCCCTTCGACCACGTCGAGCGTGGTGGCCATGCCCTTCGCCTCTTCGACCGTGATCACGCCGTCCTTCCCGACCTTGTCCATGGCATCCGCGATCAGATCCCCGATCGCCGCGTCATTGTTGGCCGAGATACAGCCCACCTGGGCGATTTCGGTCTTGTCCGAGACATTCTTGCTCATCTTCTGAAGCTGTTCCACGACCGTCCCCACGCCGGCATCGATGCCTCTCTTGATGTCCATGGAGTTGGCTCCGGCCACGACGTTTTTCATCCCCTCGCGGTAAATGGCGTGGGCGAGAACCGTTGCGGTCGTCGTCCCGTCACCGGCCGCATCCGAGGTTTTGCTGGCGACTTCCCGGACCAACTGGGCACCCATGTTTTCATAAGGGTCTTCCAGCTCGATGTCCTTGGCTACGGTGACCCCGTCCTTGGTGATGGTCGGAGCACCGTACTTCTTGTCAAGGACAACGTTGTGCCCCTTCGGGCCCAGGGTTGCCTTGACGGCGTTAGTAAGAATGGTCACCCCGTTCAGGATGGCCCTTCTGGCTTCCTCATCGAATTTCAACTGTTTGGCCATAATTTCCTCCTTTAATCTCCAAAAGAATTATTTCTTGAGAATTCCAAGGATGTCTTCTTCCTTGATGATCAGATATTCGATATCATCGAGCTTCACCTTTGACCCGGAATAACGGTCAAACAGAATCTCGTCGCCCTTCTTGACCTCTTTCACTTCCGTTCCCACAGACTCGACGGTACCTCTTTGCGGCTTTTCCTTTGCGGCATCCGGAATGTAAAGACCCCCGGCGGTCTTCTCCTCGTGCTCGGAATACTTCACGAAGCACCTGTCCTTGAGCGGCTTGAATTTCATTGCCTGTTTCTCCTTTCCTCGATGGCAGAAAATAAGGACCCAGAACCCTGGGTTATTAGCACTCGAATCGGGTGAGTGCCAATTTTACAGTCTTGCAACCCAGGAATCAAGAGGGGGGGGAAAGATAAGCCCCTGACCCGGAGGGTTCTGGAATTGTTCTTAAGTTGCTATAGGTTAGCGAGATGAACCAGCCTCTGACTTTTCAGGCCGGCAAGGCAGGGTCAGGCCGTGGTCCCGCGGAAACAAAAGGGCCTGAGACGCCGGAGGCGCCCAGACCCTTGTAGAACCAACGCTTGCAACGAAGCCCTAAACGCAGACGCAGGTTACGGGAGCATTGTCGATTCGACCGTCCCGGATATTGATGATACGGTGCGCGCGGGCCGCATTCTCGGGGTTGTGAGTGACCATGACCACGGTTTTTCCGGCCGCATTCAAGCGCTCAAGGCCTGCCATAATCTCGTTGCCGGTCTTCGTATCCAGATTTCCTGTGGGTTCATCGCCAAGAATGACCATGGGCTCGTTAACCAGTGCCCGCGCAATGGCGACGCGTTCCTGTTCGCCTCCGGACAATTGCGAGGGAAGGCGGTCCAGCTTTGACCCCAGACCCACGGATTCCAATACCTTGACCGCTCTCACCCTTTTGGCCCCGTTCATATTCTTTTCAACGGCGATGGGCAGCATGACATTTTCAGCAACGGTCAGGTACGGGACCAGATGAAAGGCCTGGAAAACAAATCCCAGATACTCTCTCCGGAAATCAGACAGCTGTTCCTGACTCAGCGGACCGAGGTCCAGGTTGTCTACCACAATCCGGCCTGACGTGGGCCGGTTCAGGCCTCCCAGCAGGGTAAGGAGCGTTGATTTCCCCGAACCCGAGGGGCCCATGATGGCCACAAATTCTCCCTTTTCAATGGTGAGCGACACATCGTCAAGGGCCGTAAAAGAACTCTCGCCCACCTGGTAGGTCTTGGTTACGTTAGCGACTTCAATGAATGCCATCGGACAGCCTCCTTAGAAATCCCTGAGCGCTTCAGCCGGGTCGAGACCTGCGGCCTTTACGGCCGGGTAGACCCCGGAAAGCAGGGCAATTCCTGCCGAGGCCACGATGGCCACCATTCCGACAAAGGGATCGATATGAAAGGTCAATTCGTTTGCGTGCATAAGATAGGGCGCCGCATATCGGGGGACGATGCTGCCGACGACATATCCGAATAAGCCGCCGAAAATCCCCATAAGACCGGCCTCCATGAGAACGATTTGCATGATATGACTCCGGCGATACCCGACGGCCCGAAACAGGCCGATCTCCTTTTTCCGTTCACCCACCGAGGACATCATCGTCGTGAGCACAATCATCCCGGCCACCAGCATGATAATGACTGACACGCCGAAGGCAAAGGAATGGAACTGTTTCATGGCCGACATCTTGAGGCTGAGCGATTCCTTCATCGCCTTCACCCGGGTTCCGGGCAGAGCCACGGTCACCTGTTTCACCATCTCTTCAATAGGGCAGTCCGAGCAGAGGGCGGCCATTTCGATAAGCGAAATGTCGCCGGGCTTCCCAAGGAGTTTCTGCGTAAACGCCAGGTCCGCGAAGATCATTCCGTCGTCCTGGTTTCCCATTTCTCCCAATACCCCGCTAACTACGACGTCTGTCTCACCCAGTCGCGCCACGGAGTCGGCCTTGAGATTGAGCGTGTGGGCGATCTGTGAGCCCAGAATAATCTCTTCCGGGGCCGAGGGCTTCCGGCCCTCCGCCAGGGCCCACCATTTCTTCAGGCGGAATTCGTCGGGCATCCGAACGCCCGCAATGAGCGCCGTAGTCCCGTTGATCGATGTCTGACCGGCGAGCTTTGGAGCGATGATGCTTAGGTTGGCCGCATTCTTGATCTTCTTCAGGTTCTCAAGGTCCGACTCCCTCATGTGGCGGCCCTGTGAGTTCACTCCGGAGACCGTGATTCCTCCGTAGGAGAGGGTGAGCCCCTCGGTGGCCGGGACCACGGCCATATTGGCTCCAAATTCGTCCAAGCGTCGTGTAATGTCCTCGGTCATGGCCCGTCCCAACACGAGCAGGGAAACCGCTGTGGCTGTGCTGATGATGAGACCTATTAAAAGGAAGGCCACCTTGTTCTTGCGTCTTCGGATGTTGTTTATGACAATGTTAGAAAGATTCATATCTGGTCTCTCTTTCGGTCCGGAAGCGTTCTCCGGTTTAGAAATATGAAGACAACTGGGTCAGTTGTCCCGCGTTCAGGACCAGCGTATTCCCGTCCAGATTCCGATCGAGCGGTACGGGATTGCATCCACCGCGAACCACGTTGATCTTGTCCGCCGGAAAACGGTTTCCGCAGTTGTTGCACACCATGACGTCACCTTCCTGTCGATACCCTTTCTTGGACTGATAGCAGACGTCGCAGGCGTCCAGTGCCGCCCGGACCTGCCCGTCGGCCGCCTTCAGCAGAAAAAACTTGGTCACCCGACCGCCGTCCTCGAACTGGAAGTAATGAGCCTTGCCGTCACTCACGTCGCTCAGGTTGATCCGCACCTCGCCGTTCTTCGCATAGACGGTCTTTACGCCGCCTCCCGGAGCGAGGAGCACGGCCGCCGCAATGGCGATCACTCCGACCAGGCCGATGCCACCAAAGACCAACCCCTTGGAACCCTTTTTGGTCCCTTTGGCCGGTGCGATTTCCGCAAAGGTGATCTTCTCGCCGCATTCCTTGCAGAACTTGGCGTTCTTTCTGTTATCGAATCCGCAACTCTTGCACTTCATGAAAAACCTCCTTGGTGTATGTTGGTTCTAATGCCCCGAAGAAAGGGCTCTCGTGAGACTTCCTGCGAATCAGGTATCCTGAATCTTGCCGTCCTGATAAGTATAAGATTTCACCATCTGGTCCTTTCTGAAGATCTGAACCTCCACATGACACCCGTAATCAAGTACCTTGGAGGTCAGACCATCCGCACTCCCAAACTCGGCCTGGGCGCGTTCCAGGGCCAGAGACCCGGCGGTCTTTTCCAGTTCAGGGCTTGCTGTACGCGGTCCGGAAGAACAGCCACCCGCTCCTCCTTTGCCACATGCAGACCCGCTTCCCGAACTGCACCCGCCGCTGGAGCAACCGGAACCGCCTGAACTGGCAGGTACGGCAGCCAGAACCCTTACCGACGAGGAGCGCTGCAGTCCAACGAGCCACGCATTCACCTGACGTCTCTTCTCCACAGGGTCCAGGTTCTCGGCAATCCCGCTGTTGTTTATCAGATTTCTGAACAGAAGGTTTGTTTCAAATACGCGCTTAAACCTGGACTCAGACCCGTACGAGGATGCGATAAATTCCTTGAAATCGTCATCATTATCCAGACCGGCCTGTCCCCGGAATCCCTTGATAGCCTGATTAAGTTCTTCCTCAGACGTCTGGATACCCTGTTCACGAGCGGCCGTCTTGATCAGGACGCGATTGATCAGGCTGTCCAGGGCCGATGCCTGAATACGGGCCTTCAGGGCGTCTGTAAGCACATTGCCCTGATTCTCGGCCAGGCGATAGAGTTCCTCGGCCTCACCATTCATCTCTGAAACCGAAATTCTCTGGTCATTCACGATGGCTGCGGTCTTGAAGTACGGACTCTTCGCATATCCCATGTAAAGGAGGAATGCGAACCATGGTATCAACCCCAGGATCAATCCATAGCGCCTGAGCAAGCGGCGCTTTCGGGGCGCTTGCCGTGCAGGGTCCACTCCAGAACCGCAGGACAAACAGTGAGTCGAGTCAGGGGAGACGGCACTACCACATTGGTCACAGAAAAGGTTCGTGTTTTCCATAGCGGACGACATATAGCAAACCCTTTGCCAAAAAGACAACCTAGTGAAATTTAAATATATTTTTGGAGAAGGGCGGCTTTCCCTGTAGGACATCCTTCAGGGGGATGAAGCATATGCTACATCCGGATTCTCGGCCGGGGTGTCAAATTTCCTGGGCTTTGAGAAAATCGCTGAGGTCTTCGGGCAGGGGGGAGCGGACGCTAACCGGGACCAGCTTTATCGGATGGGAAAAATGAATTTCAGATGCGTGAAGGGCGTGCCGTTTCAGCAGCAGCAGACGGTGGTGTCGGTCGGTGAAGCCATCGCGAATGAAATCGAGATACAGTCCCTCGTCCTGGCCATAGATCTTGTCTCCCACAATCGGATGGCCCAGGGCGGCCATATGTACCCGTAACTGATGGAGGCGCCCGGTGCGAGGTGCGAGGCGAACCAGAGTAAACCGGCTCAGCCTCCGCTCAACGGAGTAAGAAGTTTCCGCGGGGTACGGCTGGTGCCAACCCGCCTCCTGCTTCACCGTGATACGCGACGCGGCGGCCCGGCCGAGAGGAAGACAGATCCGACCGGACTCCTCCGCCAGGCAGCCATGGACGATGGCCTGATAGATCTTGGAAACACCACCGGAGGCAAAGAGGTGGCCCATCCGTCGGGTCGCTTCCGCGTGTCTGCAGATCACCACCGGACCACTGGTCTCACGGTCCAACCGATGGGCCAGCGACGGGATCCCGGCCGGCGAATCCCCGTAACGTTTCTTGACGATGTCGATGAGAGTGTTCTGCACCGAGGTTCTTGTGGGGTGAACGACCTGCCCTGCCGGCTTGTCCACCACGACCAGATCGTCGTCCTCGTAGAGAACACGGAGTTCATAATCGGGCTCCACCTTCACTTTCTTCGGATAGATGAAGGAATACACCTCCCCTCCTCGAACCCGCTGACCAGGCTTCGACGAACCGGGCTCAAGGCCTTCCCGGATCAGTCGCACGATGCGCGACCTGGAGACGCCGCGCATGCGTCCGGCCAGGAACACATCCAGCCGCTGTCCGGCGTCGCCAGCCTGAACCGTGAGGGCGATTCTTTCCTCTACGGTGTCGGTCCGCATCGATCAGAGGCCAAGCCGCCGGCGGGCCAGCTCGATGAATCCGATGATCTTCAAATCCACCAGCTGACCCGTCGATGACCATCGCTCGATATGACTCATCACGTCTTTCAGGGCCAGATCTAGGGTTTCGATGTTCTCGTTGCCGTCGCCCCCGGTCTTCCCCACGAAAGAGAGTTCTGTGGCCGCAAAGACATCAAGCGTTCCGTTTGTGAGGGCGGGGGAGTAGGGACCTTTGATGAGGGGTTCCAGTCGGCCTGCCGCATAGCCGGTTTCCTCGATGAGTTCCCGCCGGGCCGTGACCTCCGGTGCCTCGCCCGGATCGATGAGCCCCGCGGGAAGTTCCAGCACCGGCCTCCCCACCGGAGGGCGGAACTGCCGAATCAGAAGCACCCGGGACTCAGGGAGAATGGGAACCACGATCACCACGCCCGGGGACGTCCGCTCATAACACTCCCAGTCGAAACGGGTCCCGTCCTGCGTGACATACGTGGTCAGGCTTGTTCGAAGGTACCGACCTTGCCACAGGGTCTTCTTCCCGATAATCTTCATGACGCCATTGAAGAACTTCTTTCCTGAATCCGAGCAGTAAGACGAGGAACTTCCGTTAGGTCCTCGAAAGTTTATTGACAGGGCATAACGCCGGCTTTTACATTAGCAAATATGCGAAATAAAGCACAGACAGGACTGGCGGCATCAGGCGTCCTGGTGGTGGTTATCTTGGCCTCGCTCTTTGGCCGGGCCATTACGCCCCATAACGTTGCCGTTCCCGAACTTTCCACCTCTCAATCAGCACCGGCCATCCAAGAAACTGCCCAGGGTTCTGACGCGACTGATTCCCGCATCCAGGGGACCCTACAGAAAGGAGAAACGCTCGCCTCCCTTTTTGGCCAGTATGGGCTTTCTGCCCAGGTCGTGGACCAGGTCAACAAGTCGGCCCGGAAGGTCTTCAACTTCAGAAGAATGCGCTCAGGCAATGCATACTCCCTGCATCTCCTCGAAGATGGAAGCCTAGAGAACTTTGAATACACGATTGATGCCTTGAGCAAGGTCCTGGTCTACAGCGACCCGGAGGCCCCCCACGGGTTCGTGGCCGAGAATATTCCCATTGTCTACAACATCGAACATGCCGTCATCCGGGGCACCATTGAAGATAATCTGGTGAACAGTCTTTCGGATACCATGGAACCGGACCGTCTCGCCATCGACCTGTCCGAGATCTTTGCCTGGGACCTGGATTTTACGACCGACCTGAGAAAAGGCGCCTCCTTTGAGATGCTGGTGGAGGAAAGGTGGCTCGACGGTTCTTTCAGCAGCTACGGCCGGATCCTGGTGGCCCACTTCACCAACAACGGCGAGGAATATCAAGGCTACTATTTTGACGGCGACACGCAGACGCGAGGGTATTATGATATGGAAGGGAGGCCTCTCCGGAGAGGCTTTTTGAGCTCCCCCCTTCGTTACAAGTACATCAGTTCCCGCTTCTCCCACAGCCGCCTTCATCCTGTTCTTAAAATCCGGAGACCGCATCTCGGGGTGGATTATGCCGCTCCTGCTGGCACGCCGGTCTCCGCAGCCAGCTCAGGTGTGGTGAGGTTCGCGGGGCGTAAAGGGGGCTTTGGCAAACTGATCATCCTCAAGCACCCGACGGGACACGAGACCTATTACGGCCATCTCTCGCGTTTTGGAAAAGGTGTTCGCTCCGGCGCCGCGGTGGCCCAGGGAGACGTTATCGGTTACGTGGGTTCTACGGGGCTTTCCACCGGGCCTCACCTCGATTACCGCGTGAAGCTCAACGGATATTTCGTGGACCCGCTTAAGCTCAAGACCATTCGTCTGGACCCTCTTTCCGGGGAGACGCTGGCCAGTTTCAAGGCGGGCGCAGAGGACCTGAGCGTGAAGCTCCGGGAGTCACGCTACGCGTTTCTCAGAACCGACCAGAATCAGCAAAGCGCAGCCGTCGGTCCTTTGAGCGACCATTCCCTTTAGACCCTCTTTCCTGTTTTCCCGTACGCGGCTCAGGAGTTTTTCCCCAGCGCTGTTCGGACAGGCGCGGCACGCTTTCCTTCCGCCATAGACAGAAATCCAAACCCCTGATATCTTAAAACCCATGCAGGTGAAACGCTGTCCATCGTGTGGAGGGGAGTTCTTCGCCTCGGTTACGGAATGTGCCGATTGCGAGGTGCCCCTGGTTTTACCCGAGGAGTACGGACGCAGAAAGATATCCGCGGCAGGAAGCCTCGACCCGGCTGCGGGCACCGTGGCCGTCCGGGAGGGTCAGAAGGAATGGATCGAGGAACTTGCTGACGTTTTGAACGGAAGCGGAATCGCCTGCCGGATGGCCCTTGCGCCCGGGTGCACGCCGGGAGGCTGTGGCACCACTTACCGGCTCCTGGTGATGGAAGAGGATTACCAGGCGGCGGTTGCTGTGGTTGAGACGTATTACCGGGACATGTACCCGGAGCTGGCTGAAGCTCAGGCCGGAATGTCCGAAGGTGCCTGTCCTGCTTGCGGCCATAAGGCTGGAATGGAGGCGACCATCTGCCCGGAATGCGGCCTCGTGCTGGTTATCGAGGAAGAAGACGGCCCGCAGGAAGAATGAAACGGGCATGACCGATGGTCCACGTGCGACGCAGAACGAAGAAAGGCTGCCCCGCTTAAGACGTGGGCAGCCTTTGACTGGAGTTATTAAATGGCGGATGTCAGAACGTAAAGAGGGCTGCCGCGTTCACGCCACTCTCCACGAGCTTGGAGGCGTTCACAAACTTGAGACCCGGAAGGCAGTCGGGCTCGTGAAGGCCGCGTGCATCAGAAGCGGGGTGACAGACGAAGACCTTTCCCTCCATCTCCATGTAATTCTCGAGCATCATCTCGATGGACTCGAAGGTGGAAGCCTTGAGGCCGGCCGCGCCGCCCTTCTTTGCCAGGGTGACGCACTCGCCCATGAAAAACAGCTCGCACTCGTATCCGAAGGAAAGCGCGGTCAAGGTCTGGGCGAGGACTTCGGAAACCTTCTCCACATCCTTCTTCGGGTCACAGGACAGCACATACACAATCTTCTTTTCAGCCATGAAAAACCTCCTTATGCATTGAGTTCTGATAGTGTTCGGGCTATAATAGGCCGCCGTAAAACAACAAAGACGCTTGATGTAACCGGTCGCGAATTATATCAAACTCTCTTGATGAATAGCCAGACGGCACCCCTTTCCGCTTTCCAGGCCCTTCCGGGCCGAGGCATCCACCCGTGACGCCGATGACCCAGCATAGCGCATTCCCCTGGGGGATTCCACACATCATTCAATGGAGGCAGGCATGAGAAAAACCACAGTAGTTCTGGCCGTACTCCTGGTCCTGGCCATGGCGGTGCCGTCGTTTGCGACGAACGGCTACCAGCTCATCGGCGTGGGCCAGAAGCAGAAGAGCATGGGAGGCGCGGTGACCGCGGCGCCCATGGACGCGATGACCGCCATCAGCAACCCCGCCGGCATGGCCCGGATCGGCACCCGGGCAGACTTCAGCATGGAGGCCTTTATGCCCTTGCGCGAGGTGGACTTTACCGACGCCACGCTCGGAGGAGGTAAGGAGGACGGCGGATCCGAACTGTACGGGATTCCGGCTCTGGGCTGGACCGCCCCGGCGTTCAATCGGAACGATATGTTCTTTGGCGGCGGGATGTTCGCCACGTCGGGCCTGGGCGTGGACTATGGGCAAGTGGACATGACCCCGGCTGGAATCGCTGGCCCCGGTACCCCCGCGGTCACTTTTGACGGCTACAGCGCCATCCAGTTCTGGAAGATGGCTCCGACGGTGGCCTGGAACGTGAACGATCGGCTGAGCGTTGGTGCGGCCCTGAACGTGGACTATCAGTCAATAACTATCCGTGAAACGATCCGGAACGTTCCCTTCTGGGATACGCCTCCGGGACCGAGTACGGTCACCCAACGGGATGTGAACTTTGACCTTGGACGCCCCACAAACCAGCTCGGATTCGGCGCCTCGATCGGCGCACTTTATGACGTCACCTCCTGGCTGACAGTTGGCGCGAGCTATACCAGCAAACAGTATTTTTCCGAAGGGGAATTCCGGGTAGGCGATGGCGACGTATCGATATTTAACGGGGCCACGGGCCAAGCCGGCACCTATAAACTGGACCTCGACTATCCGCAGCAGTTCGCCGTGGGCGTTGCGGTGAAACCCCATGCCATGGTGATGGTTACGGCCGACGTGAAGTGGATCAACTGGTCGGACACGCATGACAAGATTGAACTCAAAGGCCCGGCGAACTCGTTCAGCCCGGACGGCGTCACGTTGACGGACAAGACCAAGCTCGATTTCGGGTGGGACGACCAGTGGGTCTATGCGCTAGGCGTGCAGGTCCAGCCCATGGAACGTCTGAATGTCCGCATGGGCTACAACTATGCCAAGGCGCCCCTTGATGAGGAAGATGTTTTCAATAACCTTATCTTCCCGGCCATTGTCGAACACCACTTTGCCATTGGATTCGATTACATGCTGGGCTCCCACTGGGGGATCGGGATGACCTATATGAAAGCCTTTGAAGAAAGCCTTAAGGGGAAGAACGATGTCCCGGCCGGTTTTGACTATGCCACGCCATTTGG
>QJVM01000043.1 GCA_003235715.1 Nitrospirota bacterium | reverse complement strand
CAAGCCCTTTACCACCAGAACCGCATATCTGTTCTCGCAGCCTATGTGGGAATCTATATAGCTGTCACAGCGCTCTCACTCCCAGGGGCAGCCGTACTGACCCTGACGGGGGGAGGATTATTCGGTCTTGTAACGGGAACTCTGGCCGTATCCTTTGCCAGCACGGTCGGGGCGACCCTGGCGTGTATCGTCTCGCGTTTCCTATTGCGCGACTGGGTACAGGGTAAGTTCGGTGACAGGCTCTCGGCTATAAACACGGGAATCGAGAAAGAAGGGGCCTTTTACCTCTTTTCCCTGCGACTGGTTCCAATTTTCCCTTTTTTCGTCATAAACCTCGTCATGGGCCTCACGCGTATGCGCCTGTTGACGTTCTTCTGGGTGTCGCAGGTCGGGATGTTGCCAGGGACGGTGGTGTATGTAAACGCGGCCAAGGAACTGGCTCAAATCGATTCTCTGTCAGGCATCATGGCGCCCGACGTGCTGGTTTCCTTCGCCGTACTCGGCCTGTTTCCCGTTACCGTGAAGAAACTGTTGTCGTTGTACAAGAGGAAATTCATGTCCGGCACGGCGAGGGACCACACTCGGACTTCATAACTCTAGCGAGAAGGAGGCGCGAAATGCCCACTTATGATTACGACATTGGCATTATCGGCGGCGGTGCGGCAGGGCTCACCGTTGCTTCCGGGGCCGCCCAACTTGGTGCCAAGACCTTGCTTATAGAAAAAGACGAATCGCTTGGCGGAGACTGCCTTCATTACGGTTGCGTGCCGAGCAAAACACTGATCAAGACAGCCCATGTTTATCACCTGATGAGGCACGGTCCTCAGTTCGGCCTCCCGGCTATGTCGCCACCCCCTCCCGATTTCCGGCAGATTGCCGAACGGATTCGTTCAGTCATAGGGGTTATCCAGAAACATGACTCGGTGGAACGCTTCTGCAAACTCGGTGCGAGAGTTATGTTCGGAAGCCCTGAATTCATTGACGAGCACGCGATCTCCCTGACAGGCAAGTCCCTTTCGGCACGGTACTGGGTGATTGCAACTGGATCGTCTCCTGAAATCCCTGCGATCGAGGGGCTGGACTCGACACGCTATCTGACCAATCGTGATATTTTCTATCTTGAGGATCATCCCGGTTCCATGATTGTTCTCGGTGCCGGCCCTATTGCAGCAGAGATGGCCCAAGCCTTCAGCCGGCTGGGTACCCAAGTAACCGTGGTTCAGCGAAGCGGTCAGATCCTCAGTAAGGAAGACCAGGACATGGCTGATATGGTGCAACAGGAACTGGAGAAGGAAGGCGTATCCTTCCAGATGAACGCCTCTGTGGTTCGGGTTGCTGACCGAGGTAGCGAACGGGAAGTGGTCATCAGGAATGCGGCAGGCGTAGAACAGACCCTCAGGGCACGGACGCTTCTGGTGGCCCTCGGTCGAACGCCCAACATAAATGGACTCGGGTTGGACCATATCGGTCTGTCCTATGAACCCGGCGGGGTCAAGGTAAATTCTTATCTTCGCACCAATCATAGACATATCTATGCGGCCGGGGATGTCATCGGCGGCTACCAGTTTACCCACGTGGCGGGTTACGAGGGAGGCGTTGTTCTGAGCAACGCTATCTTTCACCTGCCGAAGAGGACGAACTACACCTATGTCCCCTGGTGCACGTATACCCATCCTGAAATGGCCAGCATTGGGCTGAATGAGAAGAGGGCTCGGAAAGCCGGCATCGAATATTCCGTCTGGATTGAGGAATTCCGGGGCAACGACCGTGCGCTTGCGGAAGGGGAAAGCACAGGTCGCATCAAACTGTTATTGGACGGCAAGGAGAAGCCCATCGGAGTCCAGATCCTGGGCCCCCATGCCGGAGATCTTGTGAGCCAGTGGGTGACCGTACTGAATGGGGGGGTGGGGTTGTCCAAAGTGGCCGCAGCTGTCCATCCCTATCCCACCCTGGGTGAGATCAACAAGAGGGTTGTGGGCTCGTTCTTTTCACCAAAGATATTCTCCAACACCGTCCGAAAGGGACTGAAGTTTTTCTTCAACCTGAAAGGTCGGGCGTGCACCTGCGGCGAGGACGGGACCTGCGACGAGGGAACGTAACGGGTCCGTGAAGACCTTGGCGCCTAAGAGAATCCGCCCTCGGCCTCCATGTATAAGAAGATCAGCGATTACGGGATAATAGGCAATCTGCGGACGGCGGCCCTTATCGGTCTTGACGGTTCCTGTGACTGGCTCTGTTTACCTTACATTGATTCCCCGAGCGTCTTTGGCGCCCTTTTGGACGACGACAAGGGGGGTAGATTCCGCCTGCAGCCGGTCGGCGATTTCGATTCGACGGCCCACTATGAACGGGGAACCAATGTTCTCGTAACTCTTTTTCGTACGCGCACCGGCATCCTCAGGCTGACCGATTTCATGCATATTCCTGTCACCGGTCACGAGGAAAGAGAGGCTGAGCATCTTCTCTTTTATCGTAACGTCCACATGGAAAAGGGCGGGATGGAACTGCAGCTCGTCTTCCAACCCCGCTTCGATTATGCCCGTCTGGTTCCCGAACTGAAGGTGATTACGGGCGGCATCATGGCTCAGGCCGGGCCATGGAAGATGATGTTGACCACGGACCTCGAACTCAATGTTGAAGCGCGGGAGGCCAGAGGGGTCTGGGCCATGTCCTCCGGCCATGATGCATGGTTCAAACTGGCCTCCCACAGTGTGCGCGGACAGGAGGGGAGTTACTGCCGGGATGAAGATCTGCATTGTCCCGCCGGGTTGGAAGGAGAGCGCGCCTTGGAGGACACGAGAAGATTCTGGCGGGGCTGGCTCGCACGCAGCGAGACCGGTCGATCCTTATTCCCAGAGCCCTTTGACGAAATGCTGGAACGTTCGGCCCTTGTCCTGAAACTCCTCCAGCACGATCCGGCCAGTACCATGGCCGCTGCGGCGACCACCTCCCTTCCCGAAAAGATAGGCAGCGTTCGCAATTGGGACTATCGCTACACATGGATCCGTGATACTTCGTTCACGCTTACGGCTCTCTTTCATCTTGGACACCTCTCCGAGACAGAAGGCTACCTCCGGTGGATCGAGACGATCATCACGGGCCACGGAACCGACAAGTTGAAAATCATGTACGGGCTGCGGGGCGAAACCAAGCTCGAGGAGGTGGAACTTCCATATCTCGATGGGTACAAGGGGTCGCGCCCGGTCCGTGTCGGCAATGCGGCGTCGACGCAAAAGCAGATGGACATCTATGGCGAGCTCATGGAGGCCGCAGCCAAATTGTCCGACTATGTCGGAAAGATAGATATAGGGCTGTGGCCCGCTTTACGCAGTATCTGTGATTACGTCGTCGAGCATTGGCAGGAACCCGATTACGGTATCTGGGAAGTTCGAGGGGGCCCCCATCATTTTGTTTACTCCAAGGTCATGTGTTGGGTGGCGCTCGACCGTGGGCTTGTGATCGCCGAACGTTACGGTTTTCCGGCAAATCTTCAGCGCTGGCGCGAGACGCGTAAAGCCATAAAGCTGGAGGTGCTGGCCAAGGGATATTCCATGGATAAGGAGGCGTTCGTTCAGCACTATGACACCGAGGAGCTTGATGCCAGCAACCTGCTGTTGCCGCTCCTCGGGTTTTTGCCCTTCGACGACCCCAGGATTATTTCCACCATAGACGCCATTCGCGAGTCGCTTGGGGATAACGGACTGTTATACCGATACCGGGTATCGGACGGCATCGACGGGGGGGAGGGGACTTTCCTGCTCTGTACCTTCTGGCTGGTGGATTGCTTGATTGGGCTGGGGCGGCTCAACGAGGCTGAACATCTTCTCCGAAGGCTGGAGAAGACGGCCAACCACCTGGGCCTTTTTGCCGAGGAGTTCGATGTTCGCTGGCAGGAGCCCCTCGGGAATTTTCCGCAGGCATTTACGCATATCGGTTACATCAACAGCGTTATCCGCCTTCTGGAAGCAAGACAAAAGGAGAGGGTACGGGCCGACCAAGATGGAAGCGGACCCGGCCTGGTGGATGCCCTGAGGAGGAGACTGCTGGCCCCAAGAGTGGTCCTGAACCACGGCCGTCCCGACGATACCATCACCTCCCGGTCTATCGGCACGGACCTCAAGACTACCCTGAACCTCCTGCGGGGGGCCTTTTTTGAGGAACACCGGGTGGCCTACGAGCAGATGAAGCATGCGGACCTCTACGAGCGTTTTCTCGGGCTGACCTACAACCTGACGTGCTTTGATCCCGCTACCCTTGCAACGCGGGCCGAAAGGGCGGCCTTTTGGATCAATCTCTACAACGTGATAGTCATTCACGGGGTCATCGAACTGAACATCAGGGATTCCGTCAAGGAGGTGCGCAACTTCTTTGGGCGCATCGCCTACGATATCGGTGGGCACGAATTTACGCCCGACGACATTGAACACGGTATCTTGCGAGCCAATCGGAAGCCTCCGAATTCCCTGTTCCGGCTTTTTGGCGAGGATGACCCCCGGCGCTCATTCAGTGTGAAAGAGCTTGATCCCAGGATTCATTTCACCCTGGTCTGCGCTTCCCGGTCCTGCCCGCCGATTGACGTGTACACCGCGGAAAATCTTGATCGCGAGTTGGACATAGCCGGGCGCACCTTCATGAACGGAGGAGGGGTGGAGGTTGATGTCAGCCGGAAGACGGTCCGTTTGTCGCGAGTCTTTTCATGGTACGAGAAGGACTTCGGAGAAGATATCCGTAAGCGTTTGAAGTTTATTTCCGGTTTCCTATATGACGAGGAGGCGAGGGATCTTCTGGCGAACCACGGAGGGGAATGTGCGGTCGGTTACCAGGAATACAACTGGAGCTTGAACCGGAAGGAATAGGTAATAGGAAACCGTTACTCAAAGGTGGGGAGAACTAGGGATGGGTGCAACACTGGTTCAGTTTCTCCGAATCCCTGACTACGAGATAGTGCCCCTCAAATTCGATCCAGCCCTTTTTTCGGAACTGATTGAGCACCCCGGTGGAACAAGTACCTAAGGCGGGATCGGATAGGTTCCCCTGCTGAATTTGGCCGGTAGGTTCCCCTGTGAACTGAATTGTGAAGTAGCCGACCCGAATCAATGGGAAAATCTGGAATGCCGCCCCCGCCTCCACCTGAAAGAAACGTAATAAACCTAACAAGTTGGACAAAAGACGGCATCCCTGTTGATGCTTTCACACGGCAGGGGTCACTGGTTCAAGCCCAGTATCGCCCACCATCTAGAAACAGGGGGTTACGGGATTTCCCGTGGCCCCTTTTTTAATGCCACGACAGCCATTGTGAAGCGCTTATTGCTCGTCTAGTCGATTCACCCTTAATGACCTGCTCATCGCTTTGGGCCTTGGTTGAGTACACATGCCTACCGTTCCCAAGGCAAAGAAAGAGATATTTTAAAACTTACCAAGAGATGTCCTGATTGCTTTTGCTTTTCTATTTTCAATTTACATGCGGCCTATTATTAGTGATTACCCAATTGACAATGAAAGTATTCTCTGATAACAGTTCCCTATAAATAGCTCAAGAACGAGTGCGCTAAGATTTGTTCTAGATAGAAAATCCCGACAACGCTAAACCCTTCGCGAGGAGGGGACAGAAAGCGGCGGGTGCTTAGTTTTCTTAGCATGGCCGAGCTACCGAAGGATATACCTTTGGTGTGCTCGGTCTTTTTTTGCTCACAAAGGGAAATCTCAGACTCCGAGGAGGGAATGACATGAGAAAGCGTATGGGTCTTGTGGTAATGGTGGGAATCTTATTGCTGGGCGCAGTTCCTGCGCTGGGATTGGAGCCCGAGAACTGCGGCAACCTTTCTGAAGTTAGCCTCTCAGATGCCATGATGTCCTGTCTTCCGGATGTGCACCCGGAAATATTGTATGGAGACGACGAGAATGGCCCATGGATCTCGGCAAAGGAGAGCTACGAACGCCTTACGGATGAAGAGACGGGACGTAATTGGATCATACTCGATGTGCGAAGAATGACGGAATACGATGGCACGGTTTCTCAGATAGTTAATCAGGGACATCCGGTGTGGCTGAAGGATCTCGACAAACAAGGTATCGGCCTTGGGAACTACCAACACCCATATCTCAACCCTTGGTTGCAGGAAAAACCACCCCCGCCTCCGCGCGTGGCCAATCCTTACTTTTGGGAAAGGATCCAAGAACTGGAAGCAGACGGAAAGATACAGAAGGACAAAACCGTCATTATCGTCATGTGCCGTACTGCTTGGCTGGCACATGGAGCCGCAAATTTCCTTGCCGTACAAGGTTATTCGGTATTTAACATGGGGGCATCCATCGGTTTAGGTGTGGGAGGCTATTCTTCGTGGTATGCCGCTGGACTGCCAACAACGTGCAACTCGGACGACGAGGACTGCGTCATTGCGCCTCAGTTTTCCGGTTATAACCCTTCTGACTTATAAGGGGACAGATGGGTTCAGCCGAGGCGGGATGCCTGTGTTCGACAAACGCTTATTGGGCTTAGAGAGGTGGTGCTGATATCTTGTGAACTGAATTGACAAGAACGTTTCGCAGATCGAACAACAGAATCGAGAATGTGCATTAAGGAGGGAGTGTTATGAAGAATATCCTGGCGGTTTCTTTAACTATTATGGTGGTTTTTGGTCTCATGAATATGGCGTCGACATTTGCGAATGCCGAGTCGCCGGAGAATAACTTTGTTGGTCTGTGGCAAGGGATCGACCCACTGGACGGCGGTCGAATCACACTTTCTATAAGTCCAAGTGATCCCAAAGGGGCAACCAGAGGGGCGCTGGATCTGCGCTTTAATGACACCTATATCAGGATTTGCGCACCCGGGCGTGGCATATACCTGGCCGATGCCAATGTTAGAGGGGATCACCTGGTTCGAGTGGGGACGCCCGATGAGGGCCAAACGGAGTACGACGTTCCTATAAGCATCTATTGCTACAGCGAAGATAAGACCTCCAAAGTACCGGGAGTCCTGAAGAATAATAAAGTCCGTTGGAGATTTACACGGGAAGGGAAGCTTCTCAAAATGACGGGGACGCTGTTTCAGGGCGAGCCTTCACTGCCAGATGCCCCCGGCGGCGATGTTACAATGCGATTCCATAGAATTAGTAACTAGCCAAGTTCAATCATGCAATTATGGTAGACCTGTGTGCATAACGTTAGCGTGAGCTGGACATTTCGCGGTGCTTTCAAAGAAACACTCTGAGTGGCTGGATCCATATCATCATCAGAAGCGAATGAAGGTCAAGCTTTGTTTCCGGGACGTTTTGTAGTTGGGTACTGTATAGTTTTTGTATAGGAGAGAAAGGAATAAAAGGGATCTATAAGGAAAACGTCCTTCTGGGAGCTGCCCCAAAAAGAGAATATATTCCGCTATTTTCCACAATCAGGAAGTGGAGACACCATTATTGGGTTGCTTTCACACGGCAGGGGTCACTGGTTCAGGCCCAGTATCGCCCACCATTCAAAAACAAAGGGTTACGGGAGTTCTCGTAGCCTTTTTCCTTAATCGATCGTATGTTCCGGGTTATATAGACCAAAAGACAGGGCCTGAAC
>QJVM01000251.1 GCA_003235715.1 Nitrospirota bacterium | reverse complement strand
GGAAAGACGGCTTCCCGCTCCAAGGATAGAAGCAACACGGCGGAAAGAAGGAGGCCGATAGCAAATATTATTCCAGTTCGTAGCGACATGTTATCACACGGTCCTGCCCCTGTAAATCGTACGGGTGTAACTCCATAGAACAGAAAGAGATTCTGCGATCTCGGAGTATTTCAGACCTGGACTCCTGCCTGCCGAAGCGCCTCGGTCATGGCAGAGACCGGTGGCTCCAGTCCGGTCCATAACTTGAACGCCTGCCAGCCCTGCCAGAGAAGCATCCCCGCACCATCGATGACATGGCAACCACGCTCGTCGGCCCTGCGCAGAAGCGGGGTCCCACCCGGCCGGTAGACCAGGTCGCAGACCACGAGGTCGGCACGCAGGTCCATCGGGTCGAGCGGAAAGGGGTCGGAGGCATGAAGACCCAGTGAGGTCGTATTGACCACAATGTCAGCCGTGGAAAGATCGGTGCCCGATGCCGCCCGGATATCCACCCCCGGGTACCGCACCGCGAGGTGGGCGGCCAGACGATCAGCCTTGTCAACGGTGCGGTTTACGATCAGCATGGACGACAGCCCCTTGCCCAGCAGGCCGTGGCATACAGCCCGGGCGGCTCCACCCGCGCCCAGAACGTGAACACGCCTCCCGGAAATGAGAATCCCCTTGGCCTCCAGCGAACGGACAAATCCGAAAGCGTCCGTATTATGGCCCGCGAGCACACCCCCTTCGTTCACGATGGTGTTTACCGCTCCTATGGCCACGGCTTCGGGATCGATGACGTCCAGAAGCGGCATGATGGTTTCCTTATGGGGCACGGTGACGTTGACCCCCCGCAGACCCAGCGCCCGGACCCCGCGCACGGCCTCCTCAAGATAACGGGGGAGAACATGGAAGGGGGCATAGCACCAGTCCATGTTCAGTTCACGGAATGCGGTATTGTGCATGGCCGGTGAAAGGGAATGGGCCACCGGATCTCCGAAGATCCCCACCATACGTGTTCTCCCGCTCAATTCCATCCACTCATCTCCTTGGCTTCCTTGTTTCTCCGCCCTTCCGGCCCGATTTCCGCCGGGGCCATCGGGCCACCTCCTGCATGCCCTGGAGCAACCCTTCCGGTGAGGGGTCTACGACCAGGGTCCTGAGGCCGGTCTCCGACTCCAGATGGGAAACGGACATATCGTCAAGAAAGAGTCCGTCGCCATCCCTCAGCACCACAGAGGGAACCAGAACCGCATCCGCCTCCTTTCCCTTCAGGGCCTCGACGATGTCCCTCCCTGAAAGAAGGCCCGCGACCGTGACCCGCTCACCGAGCAACCGGTTCGAAACGCCCACGACCTCCAGGCGCAGACCGGCCACCCTTTCCTCGAGCCCTTCGGAGAGCCTCTTCAGGAAAGGATAAAAAGACACCCCCGTAAAGAGAACAAGCGACGTCCGGCTCCGAAGTCTCCGGGGAAACCGTATGTCTTCGAAACGGTCCAGAAACTCCCGTATCAGACCGACGCCGTTTTCTATTTGGGCAAAATCATCATAGTAGTCGGAGGAAGGCACGTTCAGACCGGCAAGCAGGAACATCTCGTCCGAACAGTAAACAAATCCGTCTCCGTGTCGGGCGCGGAGCCGCTTCTGCCATCTGGAAACCTGTCTCACCGTGTACCGAGCGAGAGCACCGTCCACCGGCCTCAACCCCTGGCGGTGGAAGGCGGTCAGCCCCACCGGGACAACCGCCAGCGAATCCACGCCCGGACGCATTCCCGCCAGCGTCCCGATGGTCTTTTCGAGATCGGCCCGATCATTGATTCCCGGACAAAGGACCACCTGGGCATGAATGCGGATGCCGTGGCGGATGAATCGCTCCAGTTGAGGAACGATATCCTCCAAATCTTCCCGACCAAGCAGACGTTTCCGAACCTCGGGGTCTACAGAATGCACCGAAATGTACAAAGGGCTCAAACGCTGGTGAATGATCCGCGCGCGGTCGGCTTCGCTCAGGTTCGTAAGGGTGATGTAGTTTCCGTAAAGAAATGACAGACGATAGTCTTCATCCCGGACGTAGAGCGTACGTCTGAGCCCCTTCGGAAGCTGGGCCACGAAGCAGAACACGCACTTGTTCCGGCAGACCTTGGGGCGGGGGGGGGCCAGTTCCACACCGCAGTTCGTGGAGATATCGGGAGTTACACGGATGGTTCGTTCCGAAGCGGCCTTTTTAAACAGCAACGTAACCTCTTCTTCGCCCAGACCATACATATAGTCGATCACGTCCCGAAGCGGCTCCCCGTTCAAGGTCAGGAGCAGATCCCCCTTCCGCACGCCCGCGCGCCATGCGGGCGTGCCCCGGTGCACCTCGGTCACCAGCACTCCATGTTTACCCATTGGCAAGCTTGAGCCCCTTCATCACGTATTGCACGCCTGAGAAAACGGTCAGCACCAAAACGGCAAGATTCAGGGCCAGCGGACTGCGGACCTCGCCTTGGAGGTTGACCACGAGGAGGATGTAGGCCAGTTGCAACACCTGGAGTACCGTGGTCACTTTACCGGGAAAAGTAACGGCGATGGTCAGAACCCCGGTCGTCAGATAGAGGATCAGGGTTCCGCATAGAACGATGATGTCCCGGCTGAGGACGGCCACGGCCAGCCACGGAGGGACCCATCCGAGAAGGGCGAAGACGACAAAGGACGACATGAGCAGAAGCTTGTCCGCTATGGGGTCGAGTACTTCTCCGAACCGTGTGAACTGCTTGCGCATCCGTGCGGCCATTCCGTCCAGAAGGTCCGTCACGGAGGCCACCACAAAGAACCCAAGGGCCAGCTCAAAGCGGTGATACAGAAGCGCGACCAGATAAAAAGGCACAAGGAGAATACGGACCGCCGTAAGCATATTCGGCAGGTTGACAACGTCCCTCGTTCGGTCGGTCATGCAATATCAGGTACAGGAAGTCGTGACAGGATTCAACGCCGTCCGGACCCCTTTGTACAAAGGGCGGAAACCGGAGTCCGTTTCAAGCAAACCTTATCACAGGCCCGGAAGGACGGGCAAACGCGGAACGAGGGTTCAGTCGGATTCCTTCGCTTGGAGGCCATGCCCTCGGGCCGGGTCAAAGGGCTCAACGTGAACCACCACATCCACAACCTCGGGGATGGCCGCCTTGAGGGCCGAGACCACCTGGTGGCCTCGTTCGTGAGCCAGATCCGTCCGGAGCGCGGGGTCCACCTGAACGTGAAGGTCGATCCAGATATGGTCCTCACTGCCCCGGGTCCGAATGGCGTGGCAACCCATGATACCCTGGACGCTGGCCACGATGGTCCGGACCCTGTCCTCATCGAGAATTATGGAATCCACAAGAATATGAGAGGCGGTCTTCAGCACCTCGAATCCCATCCGTGCGATCATGACGGTGATCACGAGAGCGATCACCGGGTCCAGCACGGGAATGCCCATGCGCACCCCCAAAAGACTGACAAGCACGGCCAGAGTGGCATAGATATCACTCTGGGTATGTCTGGCATCGGCCAATAGAAAATCGCTCTTCAGTTCTCGTCCTTTCCGACGCTCGTACCAGGTGACCCCCAAGTTGACCAGAAGAGTACCGAACATGATGCCAAAGGCCTCCGGGCTCACCCTCGGCGCAGTCGTTCCTGTGAAACCGGAGACCGCCTGCCTGAGCACGCTGAAACTCGTGGTAAACATCATGGCGGAAATGGCTATGGTGGCCAGGGTCTCGTATTTCCTATGGCCATACGGGTGCTCCGTGTCCGGAGGCTTGGAGGAAAGCCACAGCCCCAGGAGGCCGATCACGTTCGACACCCCGTCAAACATGGAATGGAAACCGTCGGCGGTCATACTTACCGAGCCGATATGCAGGCCGTAGCCCACCTTGAGCGCCGACACCCCGGTATTCAGGAACAACGTTCTGAAGAGAACCTGTCGAACCTGCTCAGTCCGCTTCAGGGCCAAGGGTTTCCCTCCAGTGTTTTGCGAACCGGCTGAATCGCCCTTCATCGATCGCGTCCCGCAGCTGTTGCATGAAGTTCAGGTAAAAAGCCAGGTTGTGCAAGGAATTGAGGCGCATGGCCAGTATTTCCCTGGCCAGAAACAGGTGACGCAGGTAAGCCCGCGTATAGTTCCGGCATGCCGGACAAGCACACTCGGGGTCAAGTGGTTCGGTCGAGTAGGTATGCTCCGAACGTTTGACACTGACCCGGCCCCGGCTGGTAAAGAGCGTTCCGTTGCGCGCGTTCCGGGTCGGCATGACACAGTCAAACATATCAATACCCTGCTCCACCGCAAAAAGTATATCGAGCGGGTCTCCCACGCCCATCAGGTATCGGGACCTATCTTCGGGGAGAAGAGGCGTCGTAACGGCCGTCACCTCCTGCATCAGGGCCTTGGGCTCTCCCACGCTGACTCCGCCAATGGCATAACCGTCGAAACCTATTTCAAGGAGCTCGTCCAGACTTCGCCGCCGCAAATGGGAGTACATCCCCCCCTGAACGATCCCGAACAGGGCCTGGTCCGTCGTCCGGGCAGCCTTGCACCGGCGGGCCCATTCCGTGGTCAGGCTCAGAGACTTGAGGGCGTAGTCCTCGTCGGCCGGATAGGGCGTGCATTCGTCGAAGGTCATCATGATGTCGGAACCGAGAGATTCCTGAATGCGGATCGCCCTTTCAGGAGTCAGGACGTGAAGAGAACCGTCCAGGTGGGACCGAAATTCCACTCCGTCGTCCCGAATCTTCCGGAACCTGGCCAGGCTGAACACCTGGAAGCCACCGCTGTCTGTCAGAATGGCTCCGGGCCAGTTCATGAAACGGTGAAGCCCCCCCTGTCCCTTGATCACATCCTCCCCGGGCCGGAGATAGAGGTGATAGGTGTTCGAGAGAATAATCCCGGCACCGAGCTCGGTCAGTTCCTCGGGGCAGACGGCCTTGACGGTGGCATGAGTCCCAACGGGCATGAAAACGGGGGTTTGAATTTCTCCTCGGGGGGTGCGGAGCACCCCGCGGCGGGCGCGCCCGTCCGTCTTCGTTACTCTGAAATCGATCATCGTTCAGTGGTGATCAAAACCCAAGGGGAGGCCGGTGTCTCTCGTCACCGGCCATCAACGGCAGACAGGCCGAATCAGGAAGAGACCTGGACGGAGTCCGGTTCGGTGGGGATGAGACTGCTTTGTCTGCTGGTTCCGCATCCGTAGAATGCGGCACACGACAGCTAATGGCGCTCCTGCTTCTGGTTCTCAAGCCAGAGGTCCAGTTCCTTAAGTTTCTGGATATCCTGCTCCATCTCGAGGACTCGCTTCTCCAGTTGGGCGTTCAGGGCCATCTGTTTGCCCGCCTCCTCACGCTGCTGCTTGAGTTCCTTCAGGACTCGGACCCAGCTCGAAGCATCGGCGCGAACCTGACCCGGCTCAACAAGACCCAGATAAGTCTCGAACTCCTTGAGGGCCCGGTCGTAATCCCGCTTGGGGTTCCCCTCATAGGCGAATATCCAGCCCAGAAAATAATAAGCGTCGGCCCGGGCACGCGGACTGGGAGACCCTTCCTTGATCACCTCCAGCTCCTGAACCCGCTCTCCCGAGTAATCCAGTCTCCCTTCTTTCCTGGCATCCGCATATTGTTTAAGATCTTTCAGCACAGCCACCCAGCTCGCGGCATCGGCTCGCACCTTTTCCGGGTCCGCCTGGTCCAGATAAAGTTCGAACTCCTTGAGGGCCCGAGCATAATCCCGGTTGGGGTTTTCGGCATACGTGAATATCCAGCCCAGATGATAGTGCGCCTCGGTCCGGGCACGCGGACTGGGAGAACCCTTTGCGATCACCTCCAACTCCTGGATCCGTTCCGGCGAATAATCCAGACGAGCACTCTGGATTCCGGCGCCTCCGGCCGTCGGAGCCTGTTCCTCGGTCATGGCCTCTGGCTGGGGGGCCGGCCCCAGCAGACGCGCAAGGTCCAGGGAACCGCATGCCCCGATAGACAGAAGAATCAGTGCTCCGACAATAACCTGGAATATCCCTGATTTCAATGCCATGTCATGTACCCGTATCTCCGGTTCTCCTGCGAAGAACCACGACGTTTTCGCCATTGTCGTCTTCGACCCGGTGCTCCGAACGTCGGTCGACGACGTAGTTGCTGCCCGGAAGTCTCTTTGCATACTCCTTGATTTCAGCGGCCACTTCACCCGTCTCGATATGGTTGGTGACCCGCCCGTCCCTGTTCGTAACCACCGCGATCGACATGGTCATGATCGGGAAAGACATGACCACACCCTGACGCGTGCGGCTTACGATGTGCCCCTGGGCGCGGTCTTCCTCGTCGTAAAATTCAGGAATGCGGGATTCAAAGGCGGCAATGAGCTGAATACAGAGCACCTCGTACCTCTCGGGACAGGTGATGATGACAAAATCGTCACCACCGATATGACCGATGAAGTCGTCTGCCGTTCCGTGGCGTTTGGCCACCTCCGCCAGAATCCGGGCCACCTCCTTGATGACCTCGCTCCCCCTTGCATATCCGTACCGGTCATTGAAGGCCTTGAATTCGTCCAGATCCACCAGACAGAAAGCCGTCGGCGTCTCTGCGCGCAGCCTTTTGGTGAGAACGTTCTCAATGGCCACGTTGCCCGGCAGTCGTGTCAGAGGATTCGCATCCCGGTACATTTCTTCAAGCCGTTTGAGCCGGCCTGCCATTTCCCCGAAATCCGCCGCCAGATCGCCCAGCTCATCCTGGCTCAGCGTAGCCGGCTTCACGTCAAAGTTCCCGGCCGCAATCTGGGCCGCCGTACGTTGAAGCGACCGGATGGAACCCGCAATGTTCCGGGTCACCAGTCCGGAGGCCCCGATGCCCACAAGGATGGCCAGCAGAGAAAGTCCAGCCGTCAGGCGGAAGGCTTCACTGGCATCTTCGGACATGGTAAACAACTGCCGGTTCTGCTCCCGGTGGATGGTATGAGCCACTTCCTCGATCCTCGCCAGGATGGACTTGTGAATCCTTGAAATCTCCGGCTCCCAATCTCGCTGGGTGGCCTGGTCCTCACCGGGTACCGGTCGCGCGCTTTCCACAAACAGGTTTTCATATTGTTCGTGGAGGCTGAGGATGCTCGAGATCGGGAAATCCTTTCCCGCCCGAATCGTATCCGCCTTGCGGGCATGCTCTGCAAACTCCTCACCCTTCTGCCAGAAAAGCCGGAGCATATCGGGGCTCCGGAGAATCATGTACCGTCTCCGGTACAATTCCTGCGACAGGAGGGCATCGGTCATCTTGTCCGAGGCCTCCAGCATGGGGATATCCCTCCGGATAATGGCCTCATTCGCCTGACTGAAGCGGTTCAGAGACGAAAGCACAAAACCCGAGATAAGGACCATGAAAAGGGACAGCGGAAGATATCCCAAAAGCATTTTCCGGGAGATCGGAAATCTCCTGTTCTCGGAAACCCTTCCGTGATTCAATCTCTGCTCTGTTTCGTTCTCATTCATGGAGAGACCTCTTCCAGGACCTGCCCTCTGCTCAACATTTTACTATGACCCGTCATTATGCTCCCGGCCAGCGTTCCAGAACAACCCGCATGGACCGCTGACCGCTACGGCACGGCCAGTCGGTCCCACAGATTCCGAACCTCCTGACGCGCGGCCTGAAAACGGTCAAGAAACTC
>QJVM01000125.1 GCA_003235715.1 Nitrospirota bacterium | reverse complement strand
TAGATACTTTCTAATTCAAACGAATCCGAATTTCAACTCTCCCTGGTGACGTGAGGTCGCGCCCGCCCTCCACCAGCAGCAGGATGAATGGGCGTTCCAGCTAGTTGGATGAACGGCCTGCCGCGGAAAGACACAGAATCCGAGAATCGCGCGGTTCTTTTCTGCAATAATCCAGGCAAGATGACAGATTCTGTTGTATGGGTGTCCTTTTTCCAGACGTGACTCTGAAGTGAGTAACGAGCAGATCACAATCCTAATCCTTGGGATGGCCACGGTTCTCCTCTTTTTGTGGGGCCGCTGGCGCCACGATATGGTTGCGCTGATGTCGCTCCTGTCTTGCGTATTCGCAGGGCTGGTGCCTCCGGCGGACGCATTCGGGGGATTTGCGCATCCGGCTGTAATCACTGTGGCCTGCGTCCTGGTACTCAGCCGGGGACTCCAGGACACCGGAGTGGTGGATGCCCTGGCGCGGTTTGCGCTCCCTTCGTCGTCGGGACTGACGTTGACCCTGGCCTCACTCATGGGGCTTGGCGCCATCCTTTCTGCCTTTATCAATAATGTCGGTGCGATGGCCCTGTTGATGCCCGTCGGAATCCAGATCGCGGGGCGATTCGAGGTTTCACCGGGGCGAGTGCTGATGCCCCTGGCTTTCAGCACGATTCTCGGGGGGATGACGACGCTGATCGGGACGCCACCAAACATGATTGTGTCCGGTTTTCGGGCAGGGATGGGCGCCGATGATTTTGGGATGTTCGATTTCACGCCGGTCGGGTTGACCGTGGCCGGCATCGGTGTTGCCTTTGTAACCCTGATCGGGTGGCGTCTTGTACCAAAGCGGGAACCTGCGGGCGCCGCTACGTTTGATACCGGAACCTACCTCACTGAGACCCGCGTTACGGAAAACTCGAGTGTTGTTGGCAAGACCCTCCGGGAGGTGGAGAGGGAACTGGAAGATGTGGATGCACAGATTGTGGGGATGGTGCGAAACCAGTTTCGGGTCCTGGCGCCGAACCCCGCACGCGTGGTACGCACGGGAGACATCCTGGTCATCGAAGCGGAACCCGAATCCCTTGCCCCAGCTTTGAACAACCTTGGCCTCAGCCTCGAAAACAATGTGCCGGCAAAGGAAACCGACGGCGAAAAGGACGTCGTGACTCCGGAACGGCCGAAGAAGGCCGATGAGGCGGAACACAAGGACAGGGTTCCTGATGAGGTCGTACTCCGGGAACTGGTTGCGATGTCGGACTCCCGACTTGTCGGCCGGACACCGAACGAAGCGCGGATTGGTATCCGCAACAACCTGACCCTGCTGGCACTCTCGCGCTCGGGTCGCCGGGCCGTCGGACGGCTGCGATCCACCCGCATCCAGACAGGGGACGTATTGCTCATGCAGGGGCCGGAAGAAGTGATCGCGGAGTTTGCCAACGAGTCCGGGTGTCTGCCTCTGGCGGTGCGTCAGATTCACGTGCCGGACAAGGGCAGATCCTTTGCCGCGATGGCCGTCATGTTCGCCGCAGTGACGGTCGCGGTGTTCGGATTGATGCCTGCGGCCATCGCTTTCTCGACAGCGGTGCTTCTGTACCTTGTCCGGGGTGTGGTTTCACCCCGAAAGGTCTACGAGGCGGTTGACTGGCCCGTCATCGTCATGCTGGGGGCGTTGATCCCGGTGGCGGCCGCCATGGAATCCACCGGCGCGGCAGACCTGATCGCGAAGGCCCTGGTTGGAGGTTTTGCTTTCGGGAACCCTGTGGTTTCACTCGCGCTCCTGCTTGTCGTAACCATGACCCTCTCTGACTTCATGAATAACGCGGCCACGGCGGCGGTTATGTGTCCCATTGCCATTGGCACGGCGGACCAGCTCGGATCGAACCCGGATGCCTTCCTGATGGCGGTGGCCATCGGCGCCTCGTGCGCTTTCCTGACGCCCATCGGGCATCAGAACAATACGCTCATTCTCGGCCCGGGCGGCTTTCGGTTCGGGGATTATTGGCGGTTGGGTCTGCCGATGGAAATCTTGGTTGTGCTCGTGAGCATCCCAACCCTGCTCGTCGTCTGGCCTTTATAAGGATGCGGTAGCGTTTGCGGCAGGTAGGGCGGGCTTGATCATGTGCCATTGCCTCGCATATGAGATGCCCTGAAATTGACCTGAAATTGATATTTATGAAATTGGCCTCCGCTTCCGATGGTAGATAGTAAGGGACCCCATGTTTAAGAGCTTATTGAAAATAGCGGTAATTGTTGCCGTAGGCGCGTGGCTTGTCATTCGCTTCTACCCGGGCGACGGCATCACTACCGGTAAGGCGGGTCCGACGACCTCCATCGACCCGGATCTCTCGGCGGAAGACCGTTCGTTGGCCGAAGCGGCTCTAAGAGAATTTGTCGATATTTGCGGTATAGATAGAATTGCTCAGGATATTGAGAAGATAGACGCCAGCATGCAGGGGGCCGGAATTCGAAATGCCCCGCAATCCGATGACGAATACTGCAGCTATAATTATCGATGTCAGCAGTATGGATGGCACCGGGAAGTTGTCATATCACTTAGAGTCAATAACGAAACCAGAGTAATACCAGCAGCTTATCACGCTGGGGGTTATACCTTGACGTACTTTATCGGTAGAGGTCACAGCCCCGGGATCGTTACCCAGAAGGACCCGGGGAAACTGCTATGCGGTATGGCTCCCGGAAATTCCGACGGGTTTCTGCCGGCCGCAATATCTTCCGGGATATAGCAAACTTTCCGTATTTTGTCCTCATTGATAAAAGTACGCTATCAGGCATTTCTTGTCCGATGCTCTCCTGACTGAATAGTCCTCAATCTGCTGATTCTCATTCCCTCTCTTTCGATTCTCAATGTCCCCGGTATTGTTCATCGCCTACGTGTTCCATCCACTCAGCCGCTTTACCGTCAAGCTGTTCCTGTATGGCGATATGCGTCATGAATGTAGTGGGTGATGCGCCGTGCCAGTGTTTCACGCCGGGCGGGATCCAGACCACGTCGCCGGGACGAATCTCCTCGATGGGGCCGCCTTCGCGTTGCACACGACCTGAGCCGGCCGTCACGATCAGGGTCTGCCCCAGCGGATGGGCGTGCCATGCCGTGCGGCCGCCGGGCTCGAAGGTGACCGAGGCCCCAGACGCGCGGGCCGGTTCCGGCGGGTTGAACAGCGGATCGATCCGTACGGCTCCGGTAAACCAGTCCGCCGGTCCTTTGACGGATGCCTGCGAACCATTACGGGTGATTGAGATTCCAGATGACCTTGTGCCTGTATTCATGTCTGCCTCCAGCCTTTGCCCCTATTCAGATTTCAGGGACGCCATATCGATCACGAAGCGGTACTTCACATCGCTCTTCAACATGCGCTCATACGCCCCGTTGATATCCTGCATCCTGATGATTTCGACGTCAGAGGTGATGCCGTGCTCGCCACAGAAATCGAGCATCTCCTGGGTTTCCGGAATGCCGCCGATCACGGATCCTGCGACTGACCGGCGCCCCATCACGAGCGGCACGGAACTGAGGATCGGTTCCACGGCCCCCACGTAGCCCAGCACGACCAGCGTCCCGCCGATCGCCAAGGTCGGAATATAGTGGTTGAGGTCGTGGACATAGGGGACCGTATCCAGGATCAGATCGAACTTCCCCGCGACGGATGCCATCTGGCCTTCGTCCGTGGACAGGACGACATCGTGCGCTCCGAGCCGGCATGCGTCTTTCTCCTTGCTCGGCGTACGGGTGAACAACGTGACATCCGCCCCCAGAGCCTTGGCCAGTTTCAGGGCCATGTGCCCCAGGCCGCCTAGGCCGACCACGGCAACCCTGCTTCCCTTCTTCACCTTCCAGTGACGGAGTGGTGACCAGGTGGTGATGCCTGCGCAGAGGAGCGGGGCCGCTCCCTTCAGGTCCAGGCCGTTCGGGATTTTCAGCACGAACTTCTCCGTGACCACGATCCTGTCGGAATAGCCCCCATAGGTCGGCATCTTGTCATGCCGATCCACATGGTTGTAGGTGAACGTGGCAATCTCCTCGCAATACTGTTCATGCCCCGCTTCGCAGGAGGAACACTTTTGGCAGGAATCGACCATGCAACCCACGCCGACGTGGTCGCCGGGCTTGAAACGCTTGACCTCCTTGCCGACCGCCGTCACGCGGCCAATGATCTCATGGCCGGGCACCACGGGATAGGTCGTGGGAAACCAGCTTGCCCAGTCATCCCGGACGGTGTGCAGGTCTGAATGACAAACCCCGCAGTAGAGTATCTCGATGACCACGTCATCAGCCCTCGGTTCGCGGCGCTCAAAGCGAAATGGGGCCAGTGCATCCTTTGCCGACTGTGCGGCATAACCACTCACATTCATTGTCATTGTTGTTCTCTCCTTTTAGATCGTGTTATTCAGTTTGGCCTTGGCGAGGCAGGGGGGACAGGCCGTGTCCACCGGCCGAACCGTAGCCGTAGCTCATGCCCATGCACCCCAGCCCCAGGGCAGAGACTTCGAGCCCGCTTCTTCCCAATTCCCGTTTATTCACTTGCCTCTTCTCTCATGTGTCCGGGCGAATATCCCGGGGTAACCCTGCGCGACTCGTTTCATGCCCCGACTGATGTGCATAGGCTAGCGCTGAACCCGAGACGACCGGTAGACCAATCCTGTCCGTTTCTTGCCCGATTCTCCGGAACGCTTGAGAAATGTTGTAAAACCGCATATTTCCTTGTAGGATGCGTTTAGGAGGCGATATATGAAGAAAGATCGTGAAGATAGGGCTGAAGATATGGTGGAGATGAAATCTGCGCTGGAAGCCTTGAGCAGGAGCATTGCCCGATGGACCGATGCGGGGGACCGGTTTGAAACCGGAATTCCGGGTTTATCGCTTCACACACGGGATGCGCCGAGCGAACCGATCAGCATCCTGTATGAACCGCGGATATGCGTGGTCGCACAGGGGGCCAAACGCGTGCTGCTTGGGGAGGAGACCTACGTCTATGACCCACACCATTTCCTGATCACATCCGTGGATCTGCCCACGGTGGTGCAGGTGATCGAGGCGAGTCCGGCCAGACCATACCTGGGTCTTGTTCTGAATCTTGATCTCAAGGAACTGTCCCAACTGATGCTGGATAGCAACCTCCCGTCCCCCCGCCAGCAGCAATCGAGCCGGGGTATGGCGACCGGTGAGGTCACGTTGCCGTTGGTCACAGCCTTTCAGCGATTGATCGACCTGATGGACAATCCGGAGGACATCCCGATCCTTGCGCCCGTGATCCAGCGCGAGATTTCCTATCGTTTACTGGTGGGAGACCAGGGTGCGCGTTTTCGGCAAATGGCCACCGCCGGAAGCCAGAGCCAGCAGATCGCCCGGGCCATCCACTGGTTGAAGAGTCACTTCAGTCAGCCGCTTCGTATTGATGACCTGGCCGAGAAGGCCCATATGAGCACCTCGACCTTCCATCATCATTTCCGGGCAGTGACGGCGATGAGTCCCCTTCAGTACCAGAAATGGCTGCGTTTGAGCGAGGCGCGCCGGTTGATGCTGACCGAGAATCAGGACGCGGCAGACGCGGCCTTTAAAGTCGGGTATGAAAGCCCTTCCCAGTTCAGCCGCGAGTACCGGCGCTTGTTTGGTATACCGCCCCTGCGCGACGTCATGAAACTGAGACGAATGGCCGTTGTTGAATAGCATTTTCCGGGGGAGGGGCAGGAGTGCGTTGACGCCTATTGAGATTGGCAGGCGAGCGACCACTCCCGGAAAGTGCATGAGGCAGTTTCATGCGTTTCCTGACGTATTTATACCTGAACGGATAAGTCCAACATTGTACCTGTGCGCCGCCTTCCGCGGAATAAAGCGTGCAAGAATAGGGTATAAGCAATAGGGATCATAGAGGGACAAGAATGGACGAACAACAGCAGAAGAACCTGATGCGGGACACGTTCAATGCCGTGGCGGACGGATACGACCATCCGTCCCTTCGGTTTTTTCCGAACACGGCCCACCGGCTGGCCGCACTTCTCGGGCTGAGTGACAGCATTCACGTACTGGACGTGGCCACGGGAACGGGAAATGCGGCACTTGTACTGGCCAAGGCGCTTCCGAAGGGACGGGTTACGGGTGTGGATTTCTCGCCTGCCATGCTGAACCAGGCCCGGAAGAAGGCGGAGGCTTCCGGCATCGGAAACGTCCACTTTATTGAGGGGGACATGCAGTCTCTGGATTTTCCCGGCCGACCCTTTGACGCAGCCATCTGCTCGTTCGGCATCTTCTTTGTCGAGGACATGGCTGCCCAACTTTCGCATATTGCCACGACCGTACGGCCGGGGGGCCGGGTCGCCATCACGAGTTTCGGGGAGAATTATTTCCATCCGCTCAAGGACAAGCTTCTTGACCGCCTGTCCCGGTACGGGGTTCCGTTACCACCGCCGACGTGGAGAAGAGTTGCGACCGAGACCGGATGTGTGGAACTGTTCGAGCGGGCCGGTCTGGGCGATGTGGCTGTAACGCGGGAGAACATGGGATACTGGCTTTCGGGTCCTGAGGACTGGTGGAACGTGGTCTGGAATGCCGGCTACCGACGCATGGTGAGCCATTTTTCGCCCGAAGACCTTGAACGCTTCAGGCGGGAACACCTTGAGGAGGTCGAGGCCCTGCGGACAAGCGAGGGCATCCGGCTGGATGTGGATGTTCTTTTCACCATGGGGACGGTAAAGGGGGCCGTATAAAGATAGGCGGTCAAGTCTTTGTGCTTGGTAGGGTCACGCCTTTACTCCGCTTGCCTCCATTAATCGGCATAACCCGCAGCCCGCATCCAAGCACGCTACAACCGGGGTCCCCGATGCCACGAGGGGCCCGAACGGGCCCCCTTACCGGTACTGCTGCCCGCCGTTACATCTTCTCCATCGTCTCCATCTTCTTATCACCTCTCATGGAATCCTCGTCTTCGGGATCCATTCCCATGGGGCTGCTGTCCTCCATGGGCTTTTCGTTTTCCATCTTGCTCTCGTCCATCATGCCGGCGTCCTTTTCCATCGTCTGTTCTTCGCCCATCATTTTGGTTTCGGTTTTCGTCTCCATCCCCGGGTCACCCTTCATCATATTGCCGGCCAGTGCGGTACCGGATGTGAGAAAGAGGCCAAGGATCAAGCTGAGGGTAAGACGAGTCTTGTTGTTCATGGTCAGGGTCTCCTTTCAAAGTGAGTATAGGTGTCTCTAGACAAACCCTAAACCGGAAAGGTCCGTCCGGCATCACAGGAATATCACGTTTTGTTCACAGGCAGGTGAACCGAAAGCAAACCGGCTCAGAATTAAGGAGACTCCGGGTCAGGTCTTGTTTCCTGCTTTCCGGATGGGAGTCTCACGGCCCAGGAGGAACATGAGCCTTCACCATAACCCTGGAACCGACGGCCTTTTGAGGGCCTTACCGCCACCGTGCTATCTTGTAATTATGGAAACAGGGATCACGCCAGCCACGCGTGTCAACGAAATCCTGCAGGACTATCCTGAGTTGACGGACCGTCTCATGGAACTGGGCCTTTGCGGTTGCGGATACGGACCGGATCACAGCCTGCGCTGGGAACTTCGCCGGGCGGCGGCAGAAAACAATATAGATATAAATGCCCTTCTTGACGAGCTGAACAGCCTTACTGGCTGACCAAAACTGTAGCCGGGGAGGTGAAAGGAAATGACAAGACAG
>QJVM01000194.1 GCA_003235715.1 Nitrospirota bacterium | reverse complement strand
GTGCACGAATCCTGAAACAACTGAGGATGGCCCCGTCTGTTTGTGGGCAACTCCAAGGGCCCTGGTTCACATCACAAACCGTGAGCCCTGTATCCACAAAGAACTCACACCTATAAGAGGGAACACCTCTTTTTTTCAATTTAAAATTGTATCGAAAAAACAATAAGTTATCTAGATGTGTTCTCTCTGTGTTTTCAAAAAGATTCAGGCCTTCAAATCCTTGCTTCCCGTTGACCCCCTCATGTATAATCATGCGCCCTCGAGACCCGTTCCCGGGAATACTTATCCACACTTGTTGATAATATTGTTTATAACTTATTTGGCGTTCTTATGAATCTCGCTGGTATCTGGAGCAATTCCCTTTCCCTGCTCGAATCAAAACTCGGTACGCAAGTAACGGATAATTGGTTTCGCCCAATTGTACTCTCCGGAATCCACGATAAGACGATTTCTCTGGAAGTGCCCAATCGATTCTTCAGGGAATGGATCGAACAGCGCCATTTTGACGACCTTAACGAGGCCCTGACCCAGACCACCCAAATCCAGCATCCCGAAATTCACTGGGCCTATGCAGAAAAGGATCAGGACCCCGTACGAAAACGGCTTGCCACGCGAGAAGAAACCCGCCGAACCCGCCTCGCTACGCAAGGACTTTATCTTAACCCCAAATACACGTTTCCAAGTTTTGTTGTAGGTTCCAGCAACCAGTTTGCTCATGCCGCCACCATCGCCGTAGCCGAGCATCCGGGTAAGACCTACAACCCTCTTTTCATCTACGGAGGCGTCGGTCTCGGCAAGACCCACCTGATTCACGCGGCGGGCAACTACCTTGTGGACAAGCGAAAGACCTTCAAGATCTCCTATATCTCGGCTGAGGAATTTACCAACGATGTCATCCAGTCCATTCGCCATGACCGAATGGATGATTTTCGACGTCGCTACAGAAGTCTGGATGTTCTTTTGGTAGACGATATCCATTTCATCGCGGGCAAGGATCGAACCCAGGAGGAGTTCTTCCATATCTTCAATGCCCTCTACGAATCGGAAAAGCAGATCATCATCACTTCAGACCGGTTCCCCAATGAAATTCCCTCCATCACCGATCGTCTCCGATCAAGGTTCAGTTGGGGGCTTATTGCCGATATCCAGCCGCCCGATATCGAGACCCGGATCGCCATCCTTGAAAAGAAGGCCGACCATCATGGCATCGAACTTCCCCGCGACGTGGCTACCTATATGGCCAACCGCATTCGGTCCAATGTTCGGGAGCTGGAAGGCGCTCTTGTAAGGCTCGGGGCCTTTGCCTCGCTTACAGGAAAGCCCATCACCAGTGAATCTGTAGCGGATGTTCTCCGGGGCCTTATCAGCGATCAGGACAAGCCCATCACCGTGGAACGGGTTCAGCGAGCGGTGAGTGAGTATTTTGGCCTGAAAGTCTCAGACCTGAAGTCGAGGAAAAGAACCCGAGAGGTGGCGTTTCCGCGCCAGGTGGCCATGTATCTGGCCAAGCAGCATACCGATCTTTCCCTCGCCGACATTGGGGCCGGTTTTGGGGGGAAGGATCATTCCACGGTTATCCATGCGTGTAAACAGGTTCGAAGCCGGGTCGATTCCGACGAGGACCTTGCCCGTAAGATTCGGGTTATCTCGGAACGCATCAAGGGGGAGAGAGTATGAAACTGGTCGTTTCCCGTGAATCTCTTCAGAAGGGACTTCAGGTTGTGCAGGGGATTGTGGAATCCAAATCAACGATGCCGATCCTGAGCCACATCCTTTTGTCTGCAGAGGACACCACCACGATATCCGCAACCGACCTCGACATCGCCGTGAGGGAGCCTCTCGAGGCCCGTATCGAGGAGCCCGGTTCCGTATGCGTTCCTGCGAGAAAACTCTATGAGATCGTACGCGAGATCCCGGCGCCGGAGCTCACGCTGGAAACCCAGGAAAACAACTGGGTGACCGTGTCTGCGGGCAAAAGCACCTTTCGTCTGATCGGTCTTTCCGACGAGGATTTCCCGACCTTTCCCGAGGTCAACGCCGGCGAGGCTGTGGAGTTTCCGGCTTTCGAACTTCATGACATGATCTCCCGCACGCTCTACGCCACGGGCGACAGCGATGCACGTTATACCCTGAACGGTCTCATGTTTCATCTGAATCCCGAGAAGGGCACCGTCACTTTTGTGGGCACCGATGGCCATCGTCTGGCCGTGGCCCGGAAGCCCATGCCGGGCCAAATCCGCGAGGAAAGGAAGATGATCCTTCCCAAGAAGGCCGCGACGGAGGTTCGGAAACTGACCGAGGCCTACGAATCGCCGGTCCACCTCACGCTGACGCCCAATCATATTGTCTTCCGCTTCGAGGATATTCTGTTCATCACCCGCCTTATCGAGGGGAGTTACCCGAACTATGAGCAGGTGATTCCAAAGAACAACGAAAAGCGCATGACCGTGGGTCGCGACGACATGCTGGGTGCGGTCAAGCGCGCCTCGCTCGTCGGCCGCGAAAAGACCTTTCCCATCAAGATGGAACTTCGGGAGGGAGCGGCGACCTTTTCCTCCAACAACCCCGACGTGGGCGAGGCCCATGAACAGCTGGCGGTGGATTACGGTGCAGAAGCCCTGACCCTGGGCTTCAACGCACGCTATATGGTGGATGCCCTCCAGAACCTTCCCGGTGAAGAGGTGGCCCTGGAGCTTCAGGATTCCCTGAGCCCCACGGTCATCCGGCAGGCCGGCGAGGAGGCTTATTTCTCGGTGATCATGCCGATGCGTATCTGATGCCGATACGAGGTCCCCGAAAACGCCGGCCTGTTGGGCTGCAGGGGAACCGGGAACCGTCATCATCCGGAGATTCAAGATTTTTATGGAAGAAGAACCGAACGCCACAGACGTTCTAAGCGATAGCTACGGGGCCGAGGAAATCCAAATCCTCAAGGGCCTGGAGGCGGTGCGCAAGCGGCCCGCCATGTATATCGGCTCCACAGGACCGGAGGGGCTGCACCACCTTGTTTACGAGGTGGTGGACAACAGCGTGGACGAAGCCCTCGCGGGTCATTGCTCGGAAATCGGTGTGACCCTTCATCTGGACGGAAGCGTTACGGTCGTGGACGACGGGCGCGGAATCCCCACGGGGACGCATCCCACAGACCCCAAGGGCCGGTCGGCCGCAGAGGTGGTCCTCACCGAACTTCACGCCGGCGGCAAGTTCAACAACAAGGCCTACAAGATCTCCGGCGGTCTGCACGGCGTGGGCATTTCCGTGGTGAATGCCCTTTCGGAATGGCTGCAGGTCGAGATCAAGCAACAGGGCCGCGTCCATCAGCAGAAGTTCCAGCGCGGACTGCCCCTGGGGCCCCTTGAGGTGATCGGGACAACCAAGACCCATGGAACCATGGTGACGTTCAAACCCGACTCCACCATTTTTGAAAATACGGAATTCACGTACGAAACCCTGTCCCAGCGCATGAGGGAACTCGCGTTCCTGAACAAGGGACTCCGGATTACGGTCCTCGACGAACGGACCAACAACAAGCAGGCGTTTCTCTACGAAGGCGGCCTCATTTCGTTTGTCGAACATCTGAACAAGAACCGCACTCCCCTCCACGAGCGGCCGGTGTACATCCACCGGACCCGCGACCCTTACGAGGTCGAGATTGCGCTACAGTACAACGATTCATACAAGGAGTCGCTTTTCTCTTTCGCGAACAATATCAATACCAAGGAAGGCGGAAGCCATCTGGTCGGGTTCAAGGCGGCGCTTACCCGAACGGTCAATGCCTATGCGCAGGCTTACGGACTCCTGAAAGGCTCGAAGGAACCCATCCAGGGAGATGATGCGCGGGAAGGCCTGGCTGCCGTGGTGAGCGTGAAACTGCCCCAGCCCCAGTTCGAAGGGCAAACCAAGACCAAGCTGGGAAACAGCGAAATGAAGGGCGTGGTTGAATCCACGGTCAACGAACAGCTCGCCACCTTCTTCGAGGAAAACCCGGCGGTCGCGCGGGCCATCATCGAAAAGACCATTCAGGCGGCCCGGGCCCGGGAGGCGGCTCGCCGGGCGCGGGAACTCACCCGGCGCAAGGGTGCCCTGGAGGACGGCGGGCTTCCCGGCAAGCTGGCCGACTGCGCGGAAAAGGATCCGGCCCGGTCCGAACTTTTCATCGTGGAGGGCGATTCGGCCGGCGGCTCGGCCAAGCAGGGCCGCGACCGCCATACCCAGGCGATCCTTCCCCTCAAGGGAAAGATCCTGAACGTGGAGAAGGCCCGATTCGACAGGATGCTGTCCTCCGAGGAGATCCGGATCCTCATCACGGCCCTGGGAACCGGCATCGGGTCCGAGGATTTCGATGTGGCCCGGCTCCGTTACCACAAGGTCGTGATCATGACCGACGCCGACGTGGACGGCGCCCATATCCGAACCCTCCTGCTCACGTTCTTCTACCGGCAGATGCCGGAACTGATCGACCGGGGTCATCTGTACATTGCCCAGCCACCGCTCTTCAAGCTGAAGAAGGGAAAGTCGGAACGATACGTCCAGAGCGAGGCCGACCTGCAGCGGATCCTCCTCGAGTTTGCCGCCAAAGAGATCGAACTCTATGTGAAGGACAAGGATGAGTTTGTCACCGGAGCGGCCCTTCATCCCTACCTCCACCGGCTCTCGGAATTTGAACGGCTCTTCGAACGCTTCGGGCGAAGGCGGGATCAAAACCTGGTCAAGAAGCTTCTCTACCTGGGCGCCGATGCAGAGACGCTGAAAAGCCGGGAAGGCGCTGAAAAACTGGTGGCCGGACTGAAGGAGAGGGTGGACCTCACGACCGAAATCCTGGAGGACGAGGAGCACAGTGCCTTCACCGTCCGGATGGCCGCCAAGGGGCCCAGCGGACAGGTGCGGCTGACCCTGGACCACACCCTCCTGACGTCTCCGGATTACCGTGAGCTGGTGAAGTTCTTTTCCATCATTCGTGAGCTCGGGGGGACGCCTTACCGGGTCCGGATCCAGGGTGAGGACCGGACCGTCGAAGGTTCACCGAACCTTCTGGCGCTGGTCCTGGAGGTGGGACGCAAAGGGCTTACGATTCAGCGCTACAAGGGTCTGGGTGAAATGAACCCGGACCAGCTTTGGGAAACGACCATGGACCCCGCCCAGCGGAACCTGCTTCAGGTCACGGTGGAGGACGTGGTCAATACCGACGAAATCTTCACGGTTCTTATGGGCGACCAGGTGGAGCCCAGAAAACAGTTTATTCAACGACACGCCCTGGAGGTGCGGAACCTCGATGTCTGAGGCCGCGTCCTCGACACGGGGCCTGCCCGTTCTACCATGACCAACCCATCCATGCCCGAAACCCGACAGCCGGTCAGTATCGACCAGGAGATGAAAACCTCCTATCTCGATTACGCCATGAGCGTGATCGTGGGCCGGGCCCTTCCCGAGGTCCGGGACGGCCTGAAGCCCGTACAGAGACGGATTCTCTACGCCATGTTCCGGGAAGGCCTTCTCAGCAACCGGAAATACTCGAAGTGCGCCGGTGTGGTGGGCGAGGTCCTGAAGAAATACCACCCCCATGGAGACTCGGCGGTCTACGACGCCCTCGTCCGCATGGCCCAGGACTTCAACATGCGTTATGCCCTGGTCGATGGCCAGGGGAACTTCGGTTCGGTGGACGGGGACCCGGCCGCGGCCTACCGGTATACCGAAGCCCGCCTGGAAAAGGTGGCGGAAGAGATGCTTGCCGACATCGACAAGGAAACCGTGGCCTTCGGTCCGAACTTCGACGAAACCGTGGAGGAGCCCCTGGTCCTGCCCACGCGGGTCCCGACGCTTCTCATCAACGGCGCCTCGGGCATTGCAGTGGGCATGGCCACGAACATCCCGCCGCACAACCTTCGTGAAGTGATCGACGGGCTCATGCTGCTCATCGAGCGGCCCGATGCCGGGCTCACCGACCTCGTGGCCGTGATCAAGGGTCCGGACTTTCCGACCGCGGGCATCATCCAGGGCAGCCGGGGGATCATGGACGCCTATGCCCACGGCCGCGGTCTGGTCAAGGTCCGGGGCCGCGCCGAGATCGTACCCAATGAAAAGACGGGCCGCGACACCATCCTGGTCACGGAACTTCCCTACCAGGTGAACAAGGCCCGGCTGGTGGAAAAGATCGCCGAGCTCGTCAAGGAAAAGCGCATCGAGGGCATCTCCGACCTCCGCGATGAGTCAAACAAGCAGGGCATGCGCGTGGTCATCGAGTTGAAGCGGGGAGAGGTGGGCTCGGTCATCCTGAACCAGCTCTACAAGCATACCCAGCTCGAATCCACCTTCGGGATCAACATCGTGGCGCTCGTGAACAACCAGCCCCGGGTCCTGAGTCTGAAGAAGCTGCTTCAGCATTTCCTCAATCACCGGCGAGACGTGGTGGTGAACCGCACCCGGTTCGAGCTTCGCAAGGCCGAGGAGAGGGCCCATATCCTCGAAGGCCTGGTCAAGGCCCTGGATCACCTCGACGAGGTCATTGCCCTCATCCGGGCCTCCAGCAGTCCGGAGTCGGCGTCACGGGCCCTGACCGAACGGTTTGACCTGTCCGTGGTCCAGGCGCAGGCGATTCTGGACATGAAGCTTCAGAGGCTGACCGGGCTGGAGAGAGACAAGATCCTCCAGGAGCGCGAGGAGGTTCTGAAAAAGGTCGAGGAACTGAGGGCGATCCTGGCTGACGAAAAACTCGTTTACGGGATCATCCGGCAGGAGCTCACCGAGATCCGCGAACGCTTCGGGGACGAACGAAGAACGGAGATCAGCCTCGATGAGACCGATCTCACCCTGGAGGATCTGATTACGGAGCAGCAGACCGTGATCACCATCTCCAAACACGGCTATGTCAAGCGAAACTCGGTTTCCGAATATCGGAGCCAGCGGCGGGGCGGCAAGGGCCTCATCGGCATGGGGACCAAGGAGGAGGACGTGGTGACGCTCCTCTTTATCTGCTCCACGCACGACTACATGCTCTTCTTCACCAACCAGGGACGCCTGCACTGGCTCAAGGCCTACCAGATTCCGGAAGGCAGCCGAACGGCCAAGGGCAAGGCGATCGTAAATCTTCTGGCTCTGGAACCGGAGGAACGCGTGACCACCGTGCTCAACGTGCGCGAGTTCACCGAGGGCAATTACCTGAGCCTGGTGACCCGCAAAGGGATCATCAAGCGGACGCTGCTTTCGGATTACCGGAATATCCGAGCCCGGGGGATTTACGCCATCAATCTGGATTCGGATGATCGGCTGGTCGCCGCCCGTATCACGGACGGAAGCCAGGAACTGATTGTGGGGACGCGCAAGGGATTCTCGGTCCGTTTTTCGGAAACCGAGGCGCGGGCCATGGGACGCACCGCCCGGGGCGTGAAGGCGGTCCAGCTTGTGAAGGACGACGAGGTCGTGGCCGCGGACGTCATCGTGCCGGATACCACGGTTCTCACCATAACGGAAAAGGGTTACGGCAAGAGATCGCCTGTGGAGGAATACCCGCTCCACCACCGCGGCGGACGTGGCGTGGTGACCATCAAGACCTCGGAACGGAACGGGCCAGTGGTTCGTCTCCTCCTCGTGACGGAAGACGAGGAACTCATGGTGATCGCCAACAGTGGCAAGATGCTGAGAACCCGGGCCTCGGACGTGAGCATCATCAGCCGAAACACGCAAGGGGTG
>QJVM01000196.1 GCA_003235715.1 Nitrospirota bacterium | reverse complement strand
TCCGGTGGGTAAGGGAAGAAGGTTTCATCGAGTTCATGCCTCCTGCGGCCATAAACCGACGACCGGGAACTGGGCCCGGCTGTCGGTTGATTCTCGCACGCGTGCCGGCCCAATGCAACCGACGTATTCCAGCGGTCGTGGCGCTTCGTATCCCGGCACGATTGGGGCCTTGTTTGGCGGCCGGTTTTCATTGACTCAGGAAACCCAAATGCCTAAACTTCTGTATTCTCACCCGTCGAAAGCAACGGCATTCTTTCACTGCGGTCCGCTTCCCTGTCGGGATGCACCCCTCGATAGGCGCGGGCCCCCAATTTTTGCTCCTGGCAACGGCACCGTGGGCAGGACACCATACCGTGCAACGAATTGTAAAGCGGCTTACTTTCCCCCTCCTCCTGGCCGTCCTCGCCCTCGTCCTTGCCCTGTGGATTCTGGCGGGAATATGGCGAAGCGAGAAGGAATCCCGCCGTTCCCACATGGACTCCACCACCCGTTCCGTGGCTGAACTGACCAAGAGGCACTTCCAGCAACACGATGAGGTCCGGACCGCCTTTGCCCAAGAATCCGGAAGCATCCAGGAACAGGATTTCATGGAACAGGCCAGGGATTTCATGGACCGTCACACCGATGTGCGATCCGTGCTTTGGCTGACTCCCCAGCTCGACATCGTCTTTCGTTATTCGGAGGGGATCACGGCTCCGGAGCCGGGGGAAGTCCTCGCCGATCTGATCCCGCGGAGCATCCAGGGCGCCTTCCTCGCCGGACGTACAGAGCCCTATTACAGCCCTGCTCTGGTCACTGAATCCGGACACCCTGTTTTCTCCGTCTTTCGACCGGTCTTTGAACCGCAGGGAAACTTCGCCGGTTACCTCATGACGGTCAGTCGGGCCGACCTCATGATTGACCGAGTCATTCCCCCGGCTATTTTTGAGGGGTATGCCGTGGAACTGCTGCTCGAGGACGGAACCGTTCGCAGTATCCACAAGACCGGGGCGCCCCTTGATACGGGTCTTTTCGCCGACGTCTTCCTGGAACCGAGCCGACTGGTGCTCCAGCTCACGCGGTACGACAAGCCCGGATTTCCTCCGGCTCTCCTTTTCTCAGGGCTTCTACTGCTCGTGCTCATTGGGGCTTCCGGATGGAGTGTGCTTCGGATCCGGCAGGCCATGCAGGCCAGGGAATCGGCGGAGCGGTCCCTGTATGAAAGCGAGGAGCGGTACCGGATGCTGTTTAACAACAGTCACACCGTGATGCTTCTCATCGAGTCCGACACCGGACGCATTGAAGAGGCCAATCCGGCCGCCCTCCGGTACTATGGCTATGGTATTGAAGAGATCAGAAAGAAGAGGATTTCCGACATCAACCTACTGCCCCATGAAGGTCTTATGGCGGAAATTGAAAAAGTCCGTTCCAAGGAACAGAATATGTTCCGGTTCCACCATCGGCTGGCCTCCGGTGCGATTCGGGACGTGGAGGTCTTTACAGGACCGGTGCGTCTGAAGGGCAAAATTTACTTCTTTTCGGTCGTTCAGGATATTACGGAGCGCAATCGACTTCAGACGGAACTGGACAAGACCCTTTCCCTGCAGGCCCGGATCCTGGAGAATGCCTTTGTGGGCATCCTGTATATCCGTCAGCAGAGGATCGTTTGGGCCAACCCCGTGGCGGGCGTCCTTTTCGGTCGACCCCATGAAAGCCTGGTGGGCATGGCTCCGGAGCAGTTCATAGGCGTGGCCGGCGAGGTGGAGCATATCCGCAAACAGTCCAGACCCCTTCTGGAAGCCGGAAAACCCTTTCAGACGGAAATGCTAATCACGCGAAAGAATGACGACCCCGTCTGGGTGGACATCTTTGCCAAGTCGGCAACAGCCACAGGTCTGGAGGAGGGAAGCATCTGGGTGGTTCGGGATATTTCGGCCCGAAAACTGGCCGAACAACAGATGCAGGCCTCTCTGGCCGACAAAGAAGTCCTTCTCAGGGAGATTCATCATCGGGTAAAGAACAATTTTCAGGTAATCCTGAGTCTCATCAATCTGAAAGCGCGCCAGTTTCAGGATGCGCCCGGAGGTGAGATCCTTGAGGACATCGCCAGCCGGATCAGAGCCATGTCCGCTGTCCACGAGCGCCTCTACCGGACCCCAAACATGGCCGCCATAGACTCCCGGGAGTATCTCGAATCGGTGGCCGCGGAGGTGGTTCGCACCGCGCGCTCAGGCTCCGGTATAAACCTGGAGACCCGGGTGGAGGCTCATCCCTTGACCGTGGAGACGGCCATCCCGTGCGGACTCATCCTGACAGAACTCCTCGCCAACACCTTGAAGCATGCCTACCCGGAGGGCCGTAGGGGCATCGCCCGCGTACGATTCTCAAGGACTGGCGGAAGCGGGTCAAAGGAACCTGACCATTTCACCCTCGAGGTAAGCGATGACGGCCAGGGTATGCGGCCGACCCCGGACCCGGAGGCGGGTGCTGACGCCCTGCGCCTGGGTCTCCATCTCGTTCGATCCCTGGCAGAGAAACAGCTCGGCGGAACCTTTAGGACGGAGGAGGGGGCCGGAACGTGCTGCGTTGTGACGTTTCCGGCAAAGCCCGCCATAGCCCGGAAATCGCCTTCTTCTGAGAAATTGGTTGGTTACCACCAGGTAATCCCATGACCAAGATAGGCGTGCTCATCGTGGAGGACGAGGTCATTGTGGCCGAAGATCTGAAGGTCACCCTGTCTTCCATGGGCTATGAGGTCCTTGGCGTTGTTCCGGACAGCGAGGCGGCTCTGCAAATGGTTCGTGAAAAGAGACCGGACATCGTGCTCATGGATATCATGCTCCGCTCGGGCCAGGACGGTGTGGATACGGCCGAACGGATCATATCATCAGAAGACATTCCGGTGGTCTTTCTCACGGCCTATTCGGAACAGGGTGTACTCGACCGGGCCAAGAAGGCGGGTGGAGCGGCTTTCCTCCTGAAACCCTTCGTCCCGCGAGAACTGGATGCCACCCTGCAGTTTGCCTTTGATCGATTCCAGATGTTACGCCTGCTCAAGGAGAGCGAGGAACGGTATCGCCAGCTGTTCGACAACGTTCCTGTGGGCCTGTATTCGGCCACCCGGGACGGACAGATTCTGCAGGCCAATCCCGCCCTGGCCGATATCCTTGGCGAGAAATCCGCAGACCGGCTCATCGGTCGAAGCATTGTCGAATTCTATGCAGATCCCGAGGACCGCGAAGGATTCCTCCGTGAAATGGAAGCCACAGGAATGGTGGTAAATTTCGAGGTCCGGGCTGTCCGGGCCGATGGTCGCCAGTGCTGGCTTCAGGCCAGCGCCCGGGCGATGCGGGCGAGCGACGGGAAGGTTGAAAGCTACGAAGCGTTCCTTAACGACATCACGGAGAGACGCCTGCTCGAGGAAAAGCGGCTCAGCATGGAAGCCCGGACACTCCAGGAGCAGAGGGACCGGAGCATTCTTACCCTGGCCGGGGGGGTGGCCCACCAGTTCAACAACGCCCTGACTGTCGTTCTGGGCAACCTGGAACTTTTGAAGATGAAACTGACGGACCCGGAACCCCGCGAGGTCGTGGACCAAGTTACACGGACGGGTCAGGAAATGGCAAACCTGACGCGCCATCTCCTGGCCTACGCCCAGGGCGGCCGATACCTGCCGCGCACGCTCCTGCTCGGGCCGCTCTTCAGTCGAGCGCTGGAACTTGCACTTTTGGGCAGGGCTCCTGACAGGGTCCAGATAGAACTGGACACCCCTGACGACCTTTGGCCCGTCACGGCCGACCCGGAGCAGATGATCCAGGTTTTCTCCAATCTCTTTATGAATGCGGTGGAGTGCATGGAGGCCGCGGGCGGGCGCCTCACGATTCGCGCAGAAAACAGGGAGATCCCGGAGCCCTGGGAATGCCCTCTGAGGCAGATGCATGCCTCCGGTGATTACATCCGCGTCGAAGTCGCTGACACGGGGCCAGGGATACCGCTGGAGTTTCAGGACCGGATCTTCGAGCCCTTCTTCACCACACGTTTCGCGGGCCGCGGTTTGGGGCTGGCCGCGGTTATGGGGGTTATTCGAAACCATGGCGGATGCGTGCATCTTGCGCGAAGCGATTCGAAGGGTTCCACGTTCGTGGTCTTGCTTCCCCGCGCCGACAGCGCCGGGAAACCGAAGCAGGAGGAGAGCCCCTCCCGAAAGGACCAGGAGCCCCTCCCGGACATCATGGTCGTTGACGACGATCCCGTGGTATTAAACGTTACCCGGCAGATGCTGGAGTCCACCGGCCACCGCGTGATCTGCGCACGGGACGGCCACGAAGCCGTCACCCTGTTCCGCCGACATCGCGACACCATTTCGTGCGTACTGCTCGATGTGATCATGCCCGGCATTCACGGCCACGTGGTTTACCGGGAAATGAAACAGGCGAAACCCGGGCTGCATGTTGTGGTGACGAGCGGGTACGACAAGGCCACGGCCATCGCCCGTATTGCCCTTGAACCGGGGGACTCGTTCCTGCAGAAGCCGTTTTCCCTGCCCATGCTGGCGAAGACTCTTCAAAGGCCGGGGCCGTCCGTCATCAATGCCGAACCGCACGGATGATCAGAAGGACGGAGCGCCATGCCTGAACTTGTTAAAGACGGAAGACCGGCCGTAACCCGTCGGACCCGTGTGTGCCGGGTGCGGTCCTGAAGGAGCACAAACAAACAGATGCCCACGTTTGATTACGATATGGGGGTTCTTGGCGGGGGCGCCGCAGGGCTCACGGTGGCCTCGGGTTCTGCCCAGCTTGGGGCCAGAACCCTTCTCATCGAGAAAGAGAAGGAACTGGGCGGGGACTGCTTGCATTACGGCTGCGTGCCGAGCAAGACCCTGATTAGGACGGCAACCGTTTACCACCTGATGAAGAACGCCTCCGCGTTTGGCCTTCCGGAAAGCCCGGTGCCCCCCGTGGATTTTCGCGGAATCCGGGATCGCATCCGCAGCGTCATTGCCGAGATTCAGAAACATGATTCTGTCGAGCGATTCTGCGGTCTGGGCGTCCGCGTGAAATTCGGACAGGCCGAATTTCTGGACGAACACACGGTCCGGCTCAACGGAGACCGGCTCACGGCCAGAACGTGGGTCATCGCAACCGGGTCGTCGGCAGCCGTTCCTGAAGTCGAAGGATTGGACAAGACGCCTTATATCACGAATCGGGAAATTTTTTATCTTGAAAGATTACCGGCAACCCTCGCAGTCCTGGGCGCCGGCCCCATCGCCATAGAGATGGCCCAGGCCTTTGCGCGGCTGGGGACACGCGTCACCGTAATCCAGAGAAGCGCCCAGATCCTGAGCCGGGAAGATGAGGACATGGCGGCCGGGGTGATGAAACGCCTGGAGGCGGACGGGGTCGTCTTTCATCTGGGCTGCAGGCTGGTACGGACCAACGACCTCGGCTCTGCACGGGAGGTCACTCTGGAAAACGCGGCCGGGAAAAGGCTTTCCGTGGAAGCGGAGCAGATCCTGGTGGCGATGGGTCGCTCGCCGAACTTGCAGGGGCTTGGCCTTGAGGGCCTTGGAATCATACCTGACGAAAAGGGACTCCGGGTGGACCGGCACATGAGGACGAGCCGGAAACATATCTATGCCGCCGGCGACGTCACAGGCCGCTACCAGTTCACCCATGCGGCCGGCTACGAAGGGGGCATTGTCGTGAGCAACGCCATCTTTCATCTGCCCCGCAGGGCCGATTACACCTTCATCCCGTGGTGCACCTATGCAGACCCGGAACTGGCCAGTATCGGGATGAACGAGAAGGCGGCACGAGCCGCCGGGGTGCACGTCAAGGTGCTCGTGGAAGAGTTCCACTCGAACGACCGGAGTCTCGCGGAGGGCGAAGGTACCGGAAGAATAAAGCTGGTTCTCGATGAAAAGGAAAAGCCCCTTGGCGTCCAGATCCTGGGACTTCATGCAGGTGAACTGATTTCCGAATGGGTCGCGGCTTTGAACGGGAAGGTTAAGCTGGCCACACTGGCCGCCGCCGTGCATCCTTATCCGACGCTGGCCGAGATCACCAAGAAGGTCTCCGGGAGCCTGTTTTCAGAGAAAATCTTTTCGGACAGGGTCAGAAAGGGCCTCAAGCTGTTCTTCGGATTCAAGGGCCGGGCGTGCGGTTGAAAAGGTTCAACCGTCATCGGTTCACCCGTTGAGAACATCTCTTTTGTAAGGCCGTGCCCTGCATTCCGCCCGCGGGCCAAAAGACGGACAAACCTAATGACAGCTCCCGCACTTCTTCGTACGGCAACTCGCACATCCGCCCCCGGATCCGCTGCCGGCGGACGTTCGGGGCTTCTCGACCCCGCTCATGCCAAAGGCCGACATCTTCTTTTGAGTTCTTGATGAGCCGCAGGACGGACACTTCATCCGGAGGGGGGCCCGGGAGCTGGACACCAGCTCTTCAAATTCGAAACAGCATTTCTTGCAACAGAACTCATAGATGGGCATCGCCTTCGCAAAACTCCTTCGCGGATATAACCGTCTACCCGGCAGATTATAACGAAAGGAGCCCTCTGAGGGCGAGGAAAGCGCCTCGTATCCCGCGGCCGGAGGCAGGACTTAGGCGGATTCGGTCTCTCGGTGCTCCGAAGGCCGTTGGGATTCGATGGAAGAAACGCCGGATCGGATCCGCTCCAGAAGCTCGGATTCGTTGAGACCAAGCATGATCCGGTAGGCATCATAGCGGGTCTTTACGAAGTAGACGTCGAACGGCTTCTCCTTCTCGGGCTCCCGGTAGATGCGCACCCCCGGAATACCGTCTGCTTCCACGTATTCGTAGTCCGTATTGAGAAGCAGCGGCTCCACGTCCCGACGATTCTGCCAGGGGATGCAGGCCCCGGCCATTTCGATTTCCCGGTCGCAGGCGGCTCGCAGCTTGGCCGTGACCCCTCCCACCGCGACGACCACGTTTCCCACGAGGGAGCCGGTAATGGCGTGTTTCTGGCTGACCGGAATCTGGGTGAGGTCTGAAATTAGCCCGATATCCGTGGCGATGGACGCGCTGTCGCCCTCCACACCGCTGTGGGTCTGGATATACTGGATGTGCATTTCAAGGGGCACCATGACATCGATCAGCCGCTTGATGTAGGCCCTCACGTTCTGGGCGGATTCCTTGGCGATCTCTCCGAGTCGGCCTGTCGTGGTGACCACGTCGGCGTTTCCTTTCAGGACCTGACACTTGATGGGCATCAGGGTCCCGTACATCTGACCGGACTCGGCAGAGGTGAAGACCGCGAGACCCACGACGTAGCCCACTCCCGTCGTGGCCGTTTCAAGATAATCCTTGAGCTCGCGCTTGTACCTGATGGCGTCCGCCATCAGGGCTCCTTCCAGCCCCACATTCCTCCCTATGGCCTGGGCGACATGGTGGGCGGTGACCACGGGACTGTTTTCCGAGATGGCGTCCATCTCCGTCTCCCGGATGATGCCGTTCAGGGGCCGGAGCATCGCGGAGAGTCGCCCATTGCTTGCGCGCGAACGCAGTTCCTTCACCATCTCGGCAATCGCATCGCGCCCGAATTCCCGGGCTTCGAGCCGGAAGGTGCCCGCCGGTACCCGACCGAAGGCCTCCAGGTTTCTTCTTCGGACCCCCTCGTGGCCCTCCCTCCGGATAATCTCGCCCCACTGTTCCTCGAACTCTTCGTTGATGGTCTGGATTTCCTGCTTGATGTACTGGGCCAGTTCCCGGATACGGGCCGGCGTCTCGGCCACCTCGGAACGAAGTTCCACAACCCTTCCCTTGCCGTGAAAGCGGCTCAGAAGGGCGCCCTCGCCCTCATCCACCAGATAGCGATACGTATCATGATTGCAGCTGGCGAAAAGGAGAAAGTTCGCGGGGACCATGTTTTGGGAACTGTCTGCAGAACTTCCGGTCTTGCCCCCTTCGAGCCGATACTCCCCGTTTTGCATGATCTCCAGAAGATCCGGCACAAAGCCGTTCTTGATCAGGGTCTTCAGTTCGTCCACATAGATGATCGGATATTTGGAAAGCGCACCAAGGAACGCCCTTTTGTGGGCTGGTGTCCCCAAACCGCCCGACTGGTAGGGGTCCCAGCGGAATCCTCCCTTCATGCTCTTCTCCGTGGGCTCCGACACACGTCCCATGAGATGCTCCTCCTGACGGGGGTCATACAGCATCTCGGGAAGCATATCGTAGAGCTCCTTGATGCTCCGGGAATCGCTCTTGCCCGTAGAGGCATGGACCTTTTCCTGAGACTCGAGGTCCTTTTCCTTCAGGTAGAGGAAGAGTGCTCCCATGAGGCCCACGCCCGTGAGCACCAGACCGAACGGATAAAGCAGTCCCACCATGATGGACAAAAGCGCCAGAACAAGAACGAGGTTTCGCATCAGGCGGACCTCGCTGATCTGCTTTTCCATGGAAAACGGCTCAGACTGTTCCGCCACCGTGTTGTAAGCCTTGATCGTAACGTCAAGGAGTCGGGAGGCGTCCGGGGGGTCCATCCCGATGATCTTGATCCGATTCCTGTCCCGACCCGGAATGGCCACGAGGGCGTCCCGTTGTCTCAGATAGTCCCCCAGGGTCCGGCTCATCACATCTTCGAACATGTTGGCGAGCATGGATTTGCCCACGCCCGGTCTTCCAATCAGCAGGATGTTGCCCCGATTGCGCGCTGCGGCCTTGACGGCCGTACGCGCGTCGTCCTGGAACACCACGCGGTCGATGGGATTCGGGGGAATGGTCACGGATGCGGTCGTCTCAAGGAACTGAAGCGAGCGGCTCAGGCGGTTGGGGTAGTCCAGAACATCCCGGATCTCCGCCCGCTCGTTGTCCGTATACGTCGTGGGATTCATGGCTGGCTCGAAGGCGCGGCCTGGGCGCCGGGCTTCACCGCCTTCAGGTCCACGGAGGAGGCGAACTCGCTGAAGAGATAATACGCACCGATCTGCGAATTGGCGCTTCGGCTTCGCACAATATCGACGAGTTGGGGAAAGTCCTTCTCCACCCCGGACATTCCGGCCAGGTTGTGGAGGATGGCTCCAATGCTGTGAATATGCTGGGATTTTCCCACAAGCCCGCTCTGATAGCTGTACAGGCAGAGGACCACCCGTCCGGTGAGTTGCCTCATGACGCGATGCCGGTCCGGAGCAGACAGCTTCAGCTGTTCGAATTCGCGCTCGAGAGACGTGGCCGAACTCAGTTGGTCAAAAGCCTGGCCGACCTGAAAACTCTTCACGGATAGCTTGACCGGGAAGAGTTCGCCTGTCACCGTATCTTCCAGGGCCTTTCGGAATTCAGCATTAAGGTCCATGGAATGTTGAATCATGAAGAGTCGGTTGATGACCTCGGAATTCACCATGCGGAAAAGCCTCTTCCGGCCCCGGAAAACATGCACCTCCTGCTGGGTGTCGTCTCGGATCAGGCTCTGGACCTCGTAGACGTTCTTACGGAGGTAGGTTCTCAGGCGGCGGGCGTCAAGGCGAAAGGTGATATTGCTTTCATAGGACCCGCTCGGGTCCACCTGGATCTCGATGAGCTGGCCGCAGTGGTCCTCGATGTACTGCCGCTTCTGCTCAAGGGTGCCCGAGAGGCTGAGGACCTGAAGGGTTCCGTCTGTTCCCGGATAAAGCCCCAGAAGGTCGTCCACGCGCTCAAGGTTCAGTCGGGACAGCTCCGCGAAAACACGGCTCTTCTTAATCAGGGCGGTCCTGAACTTCCGAACGTAATCCGTCAGTTCGGGATATTCAGAAAAGTCCAGGTCCTGAAACAGGTCCGACTCATGGTATCGGATGGCCGGGTGGCCCTCTGCGGATGAAGAAGCCCTGCGTCGGAGGAACGGACGGATCGAACGTCCCTTCTTGAGACGCGCCTCGAAGCCGACAAGCGGAGCCCAGATGAAATGGGGAAGGTGAAGCATAAGGGCCCGACCGAGATCTGAAACCTCGTATTCGGGTCTTGCTCTTCCATCGTGCCTTTTCAGAGGGGTCCCTTCCCGGCCGTACCCCACCGTCCGGATGATCCAGAAATCAACCATACCGTTCTCTCATCGTCTAGATTCGGGTGGTTCTAAAGCGCGGACCGTCCTGGCTGCAGGGTGCAAGAGACTGTTTCATGGACCTTTTTACCCTCGCTGGTATACGCATATCACCGCTTACGGGCTTATTACAGAGGTGGGCGTCCTTTCGCAAAACTTGGGATAGAATGGATATAAGAGCACCTCGTGGCACGGTTCCGGGAGAGGATATGCCCCATTTTGGACTCATGAATCCTTCTTTGCTGACCTACCGGGAAGCAGCCCTCCAGAGGGCGAGGCTCCATATCCGGGGGGGAAGACGTCGCCTGCTGCAGGGAAAGGTCCCGGAAGGACTCGTCACGCTTTATGATGCCCTTGTCAACGCCATGGAGTGGCGTTACCTGAGCCTCCCGGAGACCGGCCGCCCGGCTCTGGGTGACGGCGAGAGCCCGGAAAACGACCGCCACCTGTTCCGCATCCTTCGGCGTGCGGGACAGATAGACGGCCGCTTCGACTACGAAACCTTTTCTTCCCTGGTTTATCGAATTCTGGAGGGGGACCTCCCGTCCGGTTATCCCTATTCCGGCCTTCTGGAAGGGATCGAGTCGGTGATGAAACAACTCGGCGTCATGCCCTTTGACGAGGACGCATTGCCGCCGGAGGATCCGGAGACCTTCTGAAGGAGAGCGAGTTCGACCTGGTGTGTCGGCTTGAAATCCCCTGGAGAAAGACAGGGGGACAACCCATGGCATCGAAGGGTGTCTTGGCCCCGAGAAGGCGCCATGCGGGGTACCCCGGCTAGGCGTCCAGAACCTCGCGAACCCTCTGGGCAAGCTTGCGCGGCGTTATCGGTTTCTGGATGAATTCGATCCGGTGGTCGTCCACATCCATTCGCAGGCGGGTGTCATCCAGATATCCGGACATGTAGATCACCTTGACCGAGGGCTGGAGCCTTTTCAGACTCTTGGCCAGGTCGGTGCCCTTCATCCCCGGCATAACCACATCGGCAAGAAGCAGTCCAATCGGCTCGCTCAGGGATTCTGCCAGGGTCAGCGCTTCCTGGCCGCTGCGGGCCATGAGGACGCGATACCCGAGGGGGGACAGGCAGTCTGACACAAGGTTCCGAATGGTGGCCTCGTCGTCCACCACGAGCAGGGTCTCCCCACCTTTCGGGATGGACGTGGATTCTTTTCTTTCCGCCGGCTGAACCGCCTCGATCGCCGCCGGCAAATAGACTCGGAAGGTTGTGCCGAGGCCGGGCTCGCTCTCTACGGTGATGCATCCTTTATGCTGTCGGACAATCCCGTAAACGGTGGAAAGACCCAGGCCCGTGCCCTTCCCCACCTCCTTGGTGGTGAAGAAGGGTTCAAAGATTCTGGCCTGGACTTCCGGGGTCAGTCCGGTGCCCGAATCGGTGACCACCATCATCACGTACGGGCCCGGGGATAGGCCTTCGTGAGCTTTGGAGAACCGCGCGTCCAGGTCTATGTTCCGGACTTCCACGGTCAGCCGCCCTCCCTCCGGCATCGCGTCCCGCGCATTCACCGCCAGGTTCATCAGGATCTGCTCCATCTGGGCCCGGTCTGCGGATACAACCCTGAGGTCCTCACCAAACCGCAGAAAGAGTTTCACGTCCTCGCCGATCATCCTCTCCAGCATCTTGCTCAACCCCTGAGCCACATTTCGCAAATCCAGGGGCCGGACCTCCAGAATCTGGCGCCGGCTAAAAGCCAGCAATTGCCCCGTGAGGTCAGCGGCCCGTTTGCCGGCCTCTAGGATGTACCCAAGGGGCTGACGGGCCGGGTTTTCCTCTTCTACCCGGGAGAGGGCCAGTTCGCCGTAGCCGATGATCGTGGAGAGAAGATTGTTGAAATCATGGGCCACACCGCCGGCCAGTCGGCCGACGGACTCCATCTTCTGGGCCTGAACGAGCTGTTCTTCAAGCTTGAGACGTTCCGCCTCGACGCTCTGACGGGCGAGTTCTGAAACCGCCCGCGACGCAAAGATCCTGAGGATAGACAGGGGGCCCTCGTCCTCAGTCACCGGGTGAACGTCGAGAACCGCCAGGACACCGACAACCCTCCCCTGGGGGGAAAGAAGCGGAAGTCCCAGATAGGACTGGGCCCCCAGGGTGGAGAGGTGCAGATCTTCGGGGAACCTGGCTTGAACATTGGCGGCCACGACGCAGGGTGCCGCCGAAAGCATGATTTCATAACACGGGGTCCCTTTGAGATCAAATTCGAAGTTTTCCATGAAATCATTGCCGCCCCAGATGGCATGGACCCGGACCCGTGACCCGTCGGGGAGGAGTTCTCCCACAAAGGCATATTTGTATCGGAGCGCGGAAGCCAGATTCCGGACGAGTTGTCTGAAAAACTCCGGCCCGGTGGCGTACGCCGTCCCTTCCTCGACGGACCGGATGATGTCCTGGGCACGACGCCGCTCGGTAATGTCCCGAACCATCTCGATACCGGCCACAATACGGCCCTGATCATCATGAACCGGTGATGTGCTGATTTCATAACGCATGAGGCCCTCTTCGCGCTCCACCGATCGTTCCACAACATGGACCTTGCCGTCGGTAAACGTCAGGGCGATCGGACATCCTTCGCACACACTTTGACGCCCCTCGTAAGCCGCATAGCAGAAACGCCCCTGATGGTTTCCGGCCATGGCGATGTGCGCAGGGTTCTGATAGATTACCCGGTAATCGCGGTCCTGGATGCTGACCCCGTCACCTATGGCCGCAAGGATGGTATCGGTCCGGGCCTTTTCCTGTCGGGCCGCAAGTTCGGCCACCCGAGCATCGTCCACGGCCGTCTTTCTCTCTTCCACTTCACGCAGCAACGCCTCATTGGCCGCCGCAAGGTCCGAGGTCCGCTGCCGGACCCGTTCTTCGAGATTTGCGTTCAAACCCTGCACTTTGGCCAGGAGCTTTTCCATCGGGGCGAAGGCCGTCCGCTGAAGCGTCTTCCAGAGAATCATCGTCAGGATGGCTGCGGCGATCAGAGAGAAGATAATGTTCTGCCAGATCAGTTTTGCCCAGTGTTGGTCCACATCCAGGGTATGCTGGGACACTTCGATGGTAACAAGGTCACGACCTCCGAACTTGAAGGCCTTGGACTGGGTGATATGGCCGGACGAGGGTGGGGTTTCCCGCTGGAATTCGGCAAATACGAAACCATTGGGGGCCACCGCACGGGCCAGTATGATTTCGTTGTGCCGACGGGCCCAGTTCTCCATGGCCTTTTTGGCACTTGCATACTCCCGCCTGAGGAGGGCATCGGTGGTCACCTCTCCCAGAAGGTCAATGTCATCCCGGATATCCTCCATCTGGCGGTCGACGAGAAAAGTCCGCTGGTTCATCAGCCAAAACGTATCGGCCACGAGTATGGTAAACACCATGATGCCGATGAAGGCCAGCAGCGGTCTTCTCCGGGCAGAAGAGGACGGACTCATCGCCCCCCCCCGGGGAGGGAGATCCTTCCCATGATCCGGCGAAGAGAATCGTAATCCCGGTCTCTTGCGGGAACAAGGCCCGTGGCATTCCTGCGAAGGTTCGTCAGTACCGCCCGCCCCTGGGCATCGTTCTTCATCTCGAGCATCAGCCCCCGAATCCTTGCGATCTCATCCTTCGGAAGATGGGTGCCGGCCACGAACAGGTACTCGGAAACATAAGGAGAATAGGCAAGGGCACGGAGTCCCTTTTCCTCGTATTCGGTAAATACCTCTTCCTTCACCCCCCCGGCGTCAAAATCGCCGATCAGGATACTCAGGGCCACGTTGTCGTGATTTCCGAGATGGGCATAACTCCCGAGCAGCCGGAGGTCTATCCCTCCCTCCAGAAGAAGATACTGGGGGATGATGCTCGACATGGTGGAATCAGGATCCCCGAAGGCGAATCGCCGCCCCGTCAAATCGGACAGCGACCGGAAGGCCGAATCCTTCCGGACCACGATGACGCCCCGGAAGAGAGGTCTTCCCTTCACCTCAAGCCGGGCCAGGATAGGTTTTTCGCCGTAGTGCTCAACCATTTCGACATAGGACGCAGACCCGAGGTAGGCAAAGTCATACATGTTCTGTCCGACCTTTTCTACGTGATCCTCGTAGTTCCGTGAGATAAGAACCGTGACCGGTCTTTTCAGCTTCCCCCCCAGAAAGATGGCGAGGGGAACAAACCTTTCCTGGACCGCGGGTGCAGAAAGGTAGGGATGCACACCCAGAGACAAGCCCTCGGCCGCCCACGCCGTATGGTAGAAGGAAAGCAGGGCGGCGACAAAAACAAGCCCCGTAACCCTTCGGTGGATAAACCCGGAAGTCATTTCGTTTGGAACTCAGGATGAAGAATAGCTCTGCAGGCTCCCGGGAATCTTGAGAGACAGGGGAGCACCCGCTTACCTATCGGAAGGCAAATGCTCAAAATTGAGAAGGAGTTGCCGGGATATACCATGGTTCTGAGTCCGCGATAAGTGAGGCGGAAATTTCTATATGGCCTCGTCTGAAAGGGGGTGGTCCAGAAGTTCGCCGACAGGCCCCTCGGCTTTTCCCTGTTACGGGCCAACCGTCAGGAAAAGATTCTTCTTTTGGATTAAAGGAGTCCAGAATCACGGTTGTGCAATCACTGTTCGTACATTACCCGACCGCAATCCCGAAGATCATAACCGCCAAGCGCCATGACCCGGTCCCGAAACTCCCTGCTCTCACCAATGACCTTGAGGGCGGCCTGGACCTTCGCATCCCCTTCATGCACCGCGGGCACGATCAGGTCATAACGTTCCTCGGCCACCGGAATAAAGTCGAGGTCAAGGGCCGATGCCGCGGCCAGGATGGCCATGCCCGTATCGGCCGAACCGGAAGCCACGGCAGAGGCCACATTCATGTGGGTATACTCTTCCCGCTCGTAACCACTAACCCGGCCTGAGGAGATTCCGAGTTCCTTCAGGCGCAGGTCGGTAAGGAGACGTGTCCCGGCACCCCGCTGGCGGTTGATGAACGAGACGTCAGGGCGGGCCAGATCCTCGACGCCCCCGATCCCTTTGGGGTTTCCCCGTGGAACCAGCAACCCCTGCGTCCGATACGCAAGGTTGACAAGCTTCAACGAATGCCCCGGAAGCAACCTTTTCAGGTAAGGCACATTGTACTCGCTCGTTTCCTCGTCCAGCAGATGGGTGCCCGCCATATGGGCCTCTCCTCTGCGGATAGCAAGTATCCCCCCCATGCTGCCCACATGGGCCGAAGAGAGCCGGAAGGAAGGACGAAATCCATGAAGCAGATCGGTTAATACATCCAGGGCATTGTCGTGGCTCCCTATGAAGACCAGGGTATTCTCGACTTCTTCCAGGCTTCTGAGGAGTTCGATGTTTACCCCCTCTCCGGCCCCGACGCCCTCACTGCCGGCCGGCACGGTCAGGATCCCGTCCGCCCTGACCAGCGACATCACGGCCCCGGCGCCTCGACTCACCGGCGTGGCCATCATCCGGTCTCCAACCTTTCCCAGCTTGATCCGGATGAACTCGTCCACGCCCAGCCGGGAAGCCACGGGCCTGGAAAGGATGGCGTCAATAAACGAGGGCTTTTCAGGGGAAACCCCGAGGCGTGCGGAGATGAGTTCCCTAAGAAAGAGCCGCAGGGTCAGAATCGCAGAAACCGGATATCCGGGAAGACCCACGACCGGCTTTCCGGAAACAAAACCCAGAAGCACGGGCTTTCCCGGCTTGATGGCCACACCGTGCACGACAACATCTCCAAGCTCCTCGAGAACCGCCTTGGTGTGATCCTCGGTCCCGGCCGAAGCCCCGGCGTTGGTCACCACAATATCGTATTGCTCCGCCGCAAGACGCAGGGCCTCCCGGAGCGCCGCGGGGTCATCCCTGACAATCTCATGCCGGACCGCCTCGGCTCCCCATTCCTTCAGGTATCCGCAGAGCACCCTCCCGTTGAATTCGATGATGTTTCCCGCCTCCAGGGCCTGGCCCGGTTGAACGAGTTCGCTTCCCGTGGGAATCACCGCCACCCGGGGTGATATGCGGACCCTGACGCGGTTCACTCCCGTGGCCAGCAGGGCCCCGATGTCGATGGGCCGAATGCGGTGCCCTTCGGCCAGAATCAACTCCGTGGCCACGATGTCTTCCCCGACCGTCCTGACGTGTTTCCACGGCGTCACGCCTTCGATGATCTCGACCAGCCCGTCGCCCACGGGGTGAACGTTCTCGATCATCACCACCGCATCGCAGCCCTCGGGTATAGGGTGACCGGTGTTGACGCGAACAAACTGCGTCCCCTCCCTCAGCCGGATCGGACGGGTTTCCGAAGCACCGATGGTATCCCGGAACCGGACGGCAATCCCGTCCATGGCCGAAGCGTTGTAGAACGGCGAAGAGCGAAGGGCATGTACCGGTACCGCCGTGACCCGGCCCAGGGATTCGTCCACCGAAACTTCCTCGCTTCCCACCGGCTGAAAACATCCCTGGTCATGAAGGGCCCGGGTCCACCGGGTTTGCGCCTCTGCAAGCGGGATGTTGTCGATGTAGATGTTTCGTTCAGTCATGAACATAATTCCACCAGGCCGGTTCGGCCTGCCGCATCCAGCGCCCGCACTGGGACCCTGCATCCGCACGCCTTCCGGAGCCTGGCGTTTGAAATTCTAGTAAAGATATACCTCGACGGTCTCTCCTTCCTTGAGACCCTGTTTCAACTCCTCGATGACGATGAAACCCTGAGCCTTCACGAGCGTAGACACCGCACCGGATTTGCCGAGGACCGGATGGGCCTCCCAGAATGTTTCGGAGCCCTTCAATTCGACCCGCACGAAATCCCTGCGTCCTGCGGCCGAATTCAGGTTGCGCATAAGTCGGGCCTGAACCATCCGGCGTTCAGGAAAGGTCGAGCGGCTTTCGCCGGACAAGGTCACCAGTACGGGTCTGACCAAAAGGTCAAAAGCGACGGCCGCTGAGACAGGATGGCCGGGCAGGCCCAATAAGGGCTTTCCCCTTCCGAAGGCGACGATGACCGGCTTCCCCGGCTTGACCATCACCCCGTGAACCAGAAGTCCTGGTGGTCCGAAAGACCCAAGCACGGCTTCCGCAAGGTCTCTGACGCCTACCGAACTGCCACCGGAAAGAACAAACACGTCCTCCCGGTCCAGGGCTTGGCCGACGGCTTCCAAAAGTTCGTTCTCCTGATCACGGATAATGCCATACAGGCTCGGCAACGCGCCCGCCTGCTGGCAGAGAGCCGCCAGATGAACGGCGTTCATATCCCGTATCTTTCCGGGTGGAGGGTTCTCTTCGCAGGGCACAATCTCGTCACCGGTGGAAAGAATACCGACCCGCACCTTAGGGTGTACTGCCACTCGTGAAATCCCCAATCCGGCCAGCAAGGCCAAGTCCTGGGGCCTCAGCCTCTGTCCCGATTGGAGAATGGTCTGCCCCTGCCTTACATCCTCCCCTGCGGCAATGACGTTTCCGCCCGGGGCCACGGGGTGGGTCACTTCCACCATGTTCTGGTCTACCGGCACCGTGTGTTCCAGCATGACCACCGCATCTGTTCCCGGAGGCAGGTACCCGCCGGTCGCGATACGATAACAGGCCCCCGAACCTGGCCCTCGCTTCGGCTGTTCACCCATCAAGACCTCGCCGTGAACCTCCAGGTAGGCCGGGAGGCCCTCTGTGGCGCCGAACGTTTCACTGGCCCGGACCGCATAGCCGTCCATGGTGGAGCGCGGTGCTGAGGGCAGGTCTTCAGGGGAAACAACATCATTGCACAGAACCCGATTCAGGACCTCCCCCAGCGATAGAATCTCAACGGGGCGTTCCGGCATCACGAGGTGTTCATCAAGAATACGGCGGGCTTGGGCTAGAGGCAGCGCGTCCGTTCGACCCAGCATGTCCCGGATGTTGGATGAATCCGCCTTGCGCGTTCTGTGTGTCATAGCCGCAGGCGCCACGGATGCGAATAGACATTCATGCGATCGCCCCGGGCAAATCCGATGAGCGTGACCCCCCTTGTTTCCGCGACGGAAACAGACATGCATGTGGGAGCGGCCCGACTCACCACGATGGGAATCCCCGCTTGTGCGCTCTTCCACATGATCTCCGTGGAAACGCGCCCGCTGAAGATCAGGATCTTGTCCTGCAGGGTTTCCCCTTCGAGAAAGGCCCGCCCGATGACCTTGTCCACTGCATTGTGGCGACCGATATCTTCGGCCCATATCAGGAGACGGTCTCCCGTGGTGAGCGCGGCAACGTGAGTCCCCCCGGTTCTCTGGTAGAGTCCGGCTTTCTCACGGAGTTCCTTCATCAAAAAACGAATCTCGGCAATGTTCGGCCGAAGATTCCTGCTCTTTTCATTGTTAATCTCATGACCGGCATCGGTCCGTGCAAAGGTCAGGCCCGCCCCGCAGCCGGAAGTCAGCGTCCGTTCTTCGAGCCTTTGCATCCAGTCATTGGGGAGGCTGGCGATCTCCAGCCGAACCGCCCAAGGACTGTCCTCCAGGGTAAGCGCCCCCAGGGCATCAAGGTTTCGCACCCAGCCCTCGGTATATGCGAAACCGACGGCCAATGCATCACAATCAAAGGGAGAGCAGAGAAAGGTCAGGACCGGTGTCCCGTTCACATACAGGCGGCACGGGGTTTCGGAAGCGACCTCATCCGTTACTTCCTCCACGGTATCTCCGCTCACCCGAAGGATCAGGACATCCGTCGTCGGCTTCATCTGTTCCCCGGCCCGATAACCTCGCGTCGGCTTCCGAACCGGATCAGAAACATCCGAGCTGGCACTCCTTGACGCGGATTCCGAGTTCATCGGCCATCTGCCCTACAACCGCATAAGAAACGCCGAGGCTGCGGGCCAGACCCTGGGCCCGGGCACAGGAGATCCGGGAGTCCTCGGATTCCGCCAGCAGCTTCTCCGAAACCGTCTTCCGGACCTCTTCGGATACGGGAACCGGCTCCTTGTGTTTCTCATCCTTCTTCATGACTTCCCGGCCCCCTTCCCCATGGATTTCCCTCCCTCGATAGCTTCTCGGGCCCAGGACAGGGCGGCCGCCGTAGCCGGAAATCCGATGGTGCTCGTCAGAAGCACGAGGGTGTGATAAATCTCTTCAGGCTTGGCCTTTGCGGCCAATGCCCGCTTAACATGCGAGTGGACCGCCCCTTCCGACCGCGTGGCCGCGGCGGCGGCAAGCTGGATAAGCTGGGCCTGTTTCCCCTTGACCGGACCCATAGCCTGGACCGCCATTCCCAGGTCCTGATGCGCCTTCAACACCTTACCGAACGTCTTGGTCAGCCATGTGTAGTTATCAGGATACTTCGCCATAAACCACCTCCATTAATCTGTATTCCATGCAGCCAACGATGAAGACATTGTAAACCACCGGGACCCGCAGCAGGGTCAGGAAGGGCATTATCCCCCGATACGGGACATGGAAGGTAGGGACGCGGTCTCGGGATGCCCGAGATAATTGCCCTCGGGCTTGCTCTCCACGGCAAGGGCCAACAGCCTGAGAACCTCCTCGTCATCGGCCCCTTGACGCATGGGGGAGGCGATATCGATCCGGGTCTTGGAAAAGAGGCAGGGTTTCAGCCGACCAATGGCATCGAGACGAATCCGGTTGCAGCAGTAACAAAAGCTGTGGCTTACCGCACTGATGAAACCAATGATTCCCTTCGCCCCCTTAAGCCGGTAGTTCCGCGAAGGCCCCTTACCCCGGAAGGGCAACTTCATCAAGGGCCCAAGAGACTCCAGCCTCTCCATCACCTCGCGGGTCGTGAGGCAACGGTTTTTCTGCCAGCCAAGTCTGCCCTCGGAGGGCATGAGCTCGATGAAACGGATGTGATACGGCTCTGGCGCGTCCTCCTGCGTCAGTCTCGCGAAGGACAGTATCTCGTCGTCGTTGATCCCGCGAATCGGAACCATGTTGATCTTCACCGGCTGAAGTCCTATCCGCTGGGCCTCTCCAATTCCGGAAAGAACCTGCTCGAGCCGTCCCCCGCCGGTGATCTCCCGGTAGCGCCGCGCGGAAAGACTGTCCAGACTCACGTTCACGCGGTCAAGCCCTGCCTCCTTGAGAGGCGCGGCTAATTCCTCCAGGCGGAGACCGTTGGTGGTGAGACTCAGATCCCGGATATCCAGCGCCTTGATGGACCGGACGATGTCAAGAATTTCCGGTCTCAGTAACGGCTCGCCGCCGGTCAGCCGGACCTTCCAGACACCAAACGAGCGGGCCAGCCGGACCACGCGGACGATTTCCTCGGCGCTCAGAATCTGGTTTTCCGGAAAACCGGACGCGCGATCTCCCGGCTTGCAGTAAATGCAGCGCAGACTACACCGATCCGTCACCGAGATCCGGAGATAATCGATTTCACGATTGAAGGAGTCCAGGGCCATGTCCGTTCCTTAACGCCGCTCAGGAGGGCACGTGGAGACGCGCCTATTCGTCCGGAACTTTCGGATATTCTTCCGAGAATTCTTCGCCAGTGAGGGCCTCCACCAGAAAGACCTCCAGCGACTTCTTCTCTTCCTCTGAAAGCCCCAGGGGATCGAGTTCGCTGTTTCCGGGCCCGCCCCCCGCGTCCAGAAAGTCAATGACCTCCCGGAGCGTCGCAAATACGCCGTTATGCATGTAGGGGGCCGTCCGTGAAATTTCCCGGAGCGTAGGAGTCCGGAAGGCCTTCCAATCCCGGCGGTCCTTGGTGACCAGGTAGCGGCCCGGATCCTCCGCCAGATCGCGGAAACCCTCGTAGTGATTGATCTTGGCCACGAAACGGCGGGTCGCCGCGACACGCGGGTCCCTGTCGAATTCCGGGCTCTCCGGCACATGCAGGGCATGGAACTCGTTGTCGATGAGCCCCGTCCCAAAATGGCACTTGGCACAGTTGCCTTTCCCTGTAAAGATCGCAAACCCCTCCCGGGCCACCGGTGACAAGGCCTGCTGGTCTCCTTTCAGGAACCGGTCGAGCGGGACGTTCTTGGAGATGAGGGTACGCTGATAGGCTGCAAGCGCCAGCGCCATCCGGTCCCGGGTCACATCCGGGTCCCCGAATACCTTTTCAAATCGGCTCAGGTATTCCGGAACCGACCGGATCTCTTCTTCAACAAAATCCAGGTTCTGGTTCATCTCGAAAGCGGACATGATGGGAAAGAGGGCCTGATCTTCGAGACTCGTCACGCGGCCGTCGTGAAACAGGAACCGGTAAAAGACCACGTTCAACAGGGTCGGGGTGTTCCGCCAGTTGCGGGTCGTGGGATAGTTGAGCCCGATGGCCTGACCGTCGGTGAAGCCCAGTTCGGGAATGTGGCACGTGGCACAGCTCATCGTGCCGTCTCCGGATAGCCGCCGGTCGAAGAAAAGCAGGCGCCCGAGGTCAATCTTTTCAGGTGTGAGGGGGTTGCTCGCTGCCTCGGGAGCCTTCTTGAAAGGTTCGAGATGACCCGCGCGGGCGGGGCCCGGCACCCAGATAGAGCAGGCGAAAAGAATCACCAGGAACTTGCCGAAGCTATTTGCCGGCACGGCTCAGCTCCTCCTGAACGATCCGGTTCACGTAATCGTAAGGACGGTTCCCCACGACCTTCCGGCCATTGATGAAGAGCGTGGGCGTGTTGTACAGATCCAGCGACACGGCCAGCGCCTTGTCCTTTTCCACAGCGGACCGATATTTGCCGCTGTCCAGGTCGGAGGCAAATCTCTTGACATCAAGGCCAAGCTGGCTCGCATACCGGACCAGGCTCGCCTTGTCGAGGGTGGGGGAGTTATCAAGCATGATGTCATGCATCTCCCAGTACTTGCCCTGGTCCCCGGCGGCCAGAAGCGCCTCGGCCGCGATGTGCGAATAGTCCCGGTACTTGTAGGGATAGTTCTTCAGCGCAAACCGAAGCTTGCCTTTGTTCTCTTCCAGAATCCGCTTGACGACCGGACCGGCCGCCTTGCAGTGCGGTCATTGAAAGTCCAGGAACTCGATGATCGTGACCGGAGCATCCGCAGGTCCCAGGACCGGGCTATCCCCCAGGGGAACATCGTAACGTTTCTCGTCCGCCGCGGATGAAAGGGCGAACAAGGATGAAAGGAGATAAAAAACCAGAAGGAGAAGGGAGGTTTTTTTCATACGCTTCATTTTACTCCCGACCGGCCGGAAGCCAAAAACCTCCGGCCGGTCGGAAGACGGTCTCTTATTCTTCCGCCTGCGAAAAGATGGGGAGGTAAGCAACGGCCGCCCGGTACAGGAAGAGCCCGAGGGCGATGATGCCCACCGTGATGGCCATCTCCATGGCAGAGGGGAAGTACGATCCTCCATGTCCGCTCTGCGTCAGGAAGTTCACGTTGAATCGATTCAGAATGACGCCAGCGATGACCAGGACCTGGGCCCAGAGGATCGAGGACACGTTCTCTGCACTCCGCGTGGCCAGCAGAAAGATGGGCAGAATCACACCCCCCACCATCTCCAGCAGGAAGAGCAGACTCGCCGTGCCTCCCGTGAAGATGAGGCCGACCTTCCCCTGCGCCAGGAGGTCCACGAGCCGCACCACGAGGTAGATCACGAGGGTGATCCAGGTCCCCTTGGCCAGTCCTTTCAGAATGTCGGTTTCATACGCCCGGTTGAAGGCACGGGAACTCATGATGCTCTCGAAGGAGACCATGGCGAGCCCCACGGCAATCGCCGAAAGATAGAACAACTGCGGGAGCAGGGGAGTGTACCAGAGCCCGTGCAGCTTGTGAGGGGTGATGAGAAAGAAGGCCCCGAGAGAGGACTGATGAAGATAGGAAAGGGTAATCCCGGCGATCACCAGCGGGTACAGGATCACCTTCTGCCTGAGGACCTTCGCCAGCCCCGCCATGCCGATTCGGTCCAACAGGTCGGGCGCGAACTCAAGCGCGAGCACGGTGGTGTACAGGGTAATACACCAGACCACTTCGAACATCACGGAGTGTCCCTGCCACATGACCAGCGGGTGCCAGAAGGACGCCGGCTTTCCAATGTCGATCACCAGCCCGACGATCACAATGAGGTAGCCGATGAACGCCGTAAGAATGGCGGGTTTGGCCACAGGCTTGTATTTCTTCATGTTGAAGATATACACAGCAGCGGCAATTGCAAAACCGCCTGCGGCCAGGGCGACCCCCGTGAGGACATCCACCGCCACCCAGAGTCCCCAGGGGTACTCGTCCGACAGATTCGTGGCCGCGCCGAGCCCCTTGGCCATCCGGTAGAGGGTTACGACCCCGCCCAGGGCCATGAGGAGAAGAAGAAGGAGTGTTCCGCCTGAAAAGAGAGAGGGATTCCTTTTTTCCTGGGTCATGGCTAGTCCTCCTTCGATCCGCGGTTCCTGAAGTAGGCGATCGCGGAAAGCGCCGCCACAAAGCCGGCCACCGATGCGGGAATTTTGGACAATGAAGCATACGTCAGGTCTGGCAAAGCCGCCTTGGGAACGTTCATGTTAAATCCAAGTTCCTCGAAAGGGACCTTGGACAGATAAATCCAAGATGTCCCCCCGGCTTCTTCCAGCCCGTAAACATGGTTCACGTAACGCCCGGGAGCGGAGGCCATTCGCTTTTTCGCTTCAGCCTCCACCTCCTTCGTCTCTCCATAAAACATGGTCCCGGTGGGGCACGTCTTGATGCAGGCGGGGACCAGATCATCCTTCATGCGCTCGGAACAGAAGGTGCACTTCTGCACCCAGGGGGACGCCGACTCCCATTCGTACTTGGGAATCTGGAAGGGGCAGGCCATCATACAGTAGCGGCAACCGATACATTTGTCGAAGTCATAGGCCACGGGCCCGGCCTCGGTCTTGAAAAGCGCCCCCACGGGACAGGCCGAGGCACAGGCCGGCTCCTTGCAGTGCATGCACTGATTCTTGACAAAGCTCCACACGGGTGCGCCACTTGAATTCTGCTCAACGAAATTGATGCGCGTATAGCAGTCGGAACTCAGGGCCGGGGGGTTCGTGTAGACCCCGGTGAGGGTCGTCTCCCTCGCCTTCCGCTCGTTCCACTCCTTGCAGGCGGCCTGGCAGCCGCGGCATCCGATACAACGGGTCAGATCTACGAGCACGCTCTTTGCCATGGTAGCCCCCTATGCTTTCTCGATATTGACCATGAAGGCCTTGGTCTCTGGAATCATCGTGTTGGCATCACCAATGGTGGGCGTCAGCAGGTTGGAACTGTCCCCGGCCTTTCCGCCCTCGGGATACTGCCATCCGTAACACCAGGGCAGCCCGACCTGGTGAACCGTGGAACCCATGATCCGGAAGGGACGGAAACGGGTCGTGACGATGGCCTTGGCCGTGATGGCCCCGCGGGCGGAAGAAACCTTGATCTTGTCCCCGTTACGGATGCCTTTTTCGGCCGCCAGTTCCTCGCTCATTTCGATGAAGCTCTCCGGCATCATTTCCAGAAGCCAGGGCTGATGACGGGTCATGACGCCGGTCTGCCAGTGCTCTGTTACCCGGTAGGTCGTCGCCACGTAGGGATATCGGATATCACAGGAATAGAACACATCCTCCGGATCCCCCGATCCTTCCTCGAAGAAAAGCTTCGACGTCGGATTGATGCGATGGGTTTTGGAAAGCGGATTCTCCTGAATGGGGCATTCGAGAGGTTCGTAATGCTCGGGGAACGGACCGTCATTCAGGCCCGGCCCGAAGATGTGAGCCACGCCCGCAGGCTTCATGATAAAGGCCTTCTTGGAATCGGGGTTCGGCTTTCCATCCGGCGTCTTCAGGGGCGGCCAGCCGCCGTCGGGCACGTCTCCCACCCATTTCTTGGCGTCGGCATCCCACGTGATCACGGCACGGGACGGGTCCCAGGGACGACCGTATTCGTCCACGGAGGCCCGGTTGTAAATGATCCTGCGGTTCACCGGCCAGCACCAGGCCCATCCGAGGTAGAGCCCGATACCGCTGGGATCGTCGAGGGAGCGACGGGCCATCATATTGCCCTTTTCGGTGTACGAATTACAGTACAACCAGTTGCCGGAACAGGTTGACCCGTCATCCTGAAGGAAAGCAAAGCTCGGGACAAGACTCCCCTTCTGGTACGTCGTGCCCTTGATCTCCTTATCCGTCATAAAGTAACCGTTGATCTCCTTGGCGATCATGTGGGTATCCACTGGAGTCCCCTTGCCGGAGGCCCCGTAGTTCCACCAGAGCTTGAGGATGGGGTCCGGATAGGCACCGCCCTCCTTTTCGTAAAGCTCCCGCACCCTGTAGTAGAGATCGCTGATGATCTCGGCATCAGGCTTGGCCTCGCCCGGCGGGTCCTGAGCCTTATACCGCCACTGGGCCCAACGGCCGGAGTTCGTGATGCTGCCCTCCTTTTCCACGGACGCCGCCACCGGAAGGAAGAAGACCTCGGTCTGAATGTCGGCCGGATTGACTCCGGGCCCCCGCCAGAACGAGCCGGTCTCGTTGTCGAAGAGGTTCACGTTCACCATCCAGTCGAGCTTGGCCATGGCCTTCCGGACCTTGCCCGCATTGGACCCCGAGCACGCCGGGTTCTGACCCCAGGCGAAGAACCCCTTGAACTTGCCCTGCATCATTTCATGAAAAATCATGAGCCATGAGGCGTTCTGCCCATCATCTAGTTTCGGTAACCACGCATAACCGAAATCATTGTCTTTTCTCGCCTCGTCTCCATAGTGCGCCTTCAGCAAGCTGACCGAATATTTGGGATAGTTCCCCCACCAGTTGGCACTCCTGTCTTCCTTGGTCTTCGGTGTATATTTTTCGTTGTACACAGAGAGCGTGCTGTCTGAAGCCCTCGGGGTTTTCAGGTAGCCCGGGAGAATATGAAAGAGCAGGCAATGGTCCGTGGAACCCTGGACGTTGCTCTCCCCGCGAAGGGCATTGACCCCACCGCCGGCACGGCCTATATTCCCGAGCAGAAGCTGAATGATGGCCATGGTCCGGATGTTCTGC
>QJVM01000100.1 GCA_003235715.1 Nitrospirota bacterium | reverse complement strand
TCAATTTAATAGATGGCGCTTCCTGCCGATACGAACCACATGGCACAATAGTGCTATCGGATGTGCAAGTCGGCCGTCCGACCACGTCTTCCTTCTCGGGGAAAAAGTTTTCAATGAAATATCTCAGTCCTATCGCCGTTTTGTTTCTGGTCGCGGTTATAAGCGTTTCAGAAGCAGTTCCCGCCGCCCCCATCGCTTCCGATGACAGCATCGCCGAGGTGGGTGCCTTCTCGGGAAAGGTCTTTGTAGTCAGGGACGGAGAGAAATTTGAGGTGGCAGAGGGAACGAAACTCCAAACAGGGGATCGTATTGTCACCGACGCGGCTGGGACCGTCAAAATTCGTCACCGGGACGGAAGCACCATCTACGTCGGAACCTCTTCATCCTTCATAATCATGGCTCCCTTGAAATTTAGCTTGATCGAAGGGACCCTTAGGGCCGAGCCCCTTGGCAGTCTCGAAGTTGAGACCCCAGATACTCCCGACATCGCTGCATCAACCAGAGGTGCCGAATTTATAGTCCATCAATCGTCCCACGGAGCGGAAAACGAATGATGAACAGATTGAGCCACTCGGTTTTAGCCCATACGTTAGCATTCCCGCCGCGCCCGCCCAGGCTAGGTCGCCTGGCGCAGTCGAGGTGCGATGCTGCTTAACGCTTCTTCCTCGCTGTTCAAATATATTCCTTCGTCCCCGTGACCCATCACGGGGACATTTTCTTTCCCAACCCCCCGGTCTCCTCCAAATTACTAAATTATTGGCCAGATTGGCCGATAAATGATTCGAGGCCCGTCTGCGACCGGCCCGGCCCGGCCTTGCCGAGGTTTCTACTCTGGGATGCACGCTAATGCCTAAGGAAGAGAAGATATGAAGAATGTCAGCAAGGTTGCACTGGTCACAATTTTCGTGCTAACAGCGTTTTCTCTCGCATCATCCGTTCAAGTTTCGAGTGCCGAAATAGTTACCGAGGTCAATGAGGTCATGGGTCAGGCATTCGTTGTGCGGAATGGGGGGTCGACCGCTTTGTCCGCAGGGATCCCCCTCAATCTTGGCGATACCCTGACTACGGGTACGCCTGGAAGGGCCAAACTCCAATTTGCTGACGGCAGTATCCTTTATCTCGGCCCTGATTCTGCTCTGGACATTCTTGGACCGGCGTACGCGGGTCTCCGGAAGGGTTCCCTTAAAGTCCGGAACAGAGGCATGTTTCGCGTTCAGCCTGGGAACGGCGATGAGATCAAGGCTGCCATCCCCATGAGTGAATTTGTCGTAATTGCGGGGGATGGTGTTGAGGTCATGTCGCTGAGAAACCGGGTAACTATGGGCACCATACGGGTTGCGCCACAGGTAAGCGCAGTCAAACGCCCCGGGGAATGGGCCTCGTTTAGAAGCATTGCTCTGGTCAATACAGAACAGCTCTTTGCAGGATTAAGCGATTCGTTTCCCAAGCCCCCCGATGAATATCAGCCGGCCGTTCCGGAGTATACTGCAGAAATGAGAAGCCCCGTAGAGTCGGTGCCCCATGCCCCGCCCGTACCTGTGCAAGAGACCTATGCCGCTCAGCCTGAAAACCAGGTCGAAGCCCCCCGAATGGTGAACTATGATCCACCGTCCACGACTTACGGCAATATGCCCCAAGAAGGACAGACGGATGCGCAGGAGCACTCAGATTCCAACCGTAGTGCGATTCCCAATCCTGTACTCTACTCGAATGATACTCGACAGTCAGCTCTCCCTGGACGGGAGGATCATGCGGGTTCCTTCTCGCTTAGAAATGCCGGGGGGATGGTGGGATGGCTTTATGGAGGAGAAATATATCCTCCCGATGATGTAGCCCTGTACTCAAACGTGACGAATCGCACCACAAGGATAGTCCATCAGCCGGCCGCACTCCATTCCATAAACGGTTCTGACGAAATTGGCGGTTTAATTGGATGGATGTTAGAAGAAGAAACCGCTTCGGTGAGACGTTCTCCGGATGAAATGAGGCAATCGTCCGACGAAATTGGCGGACTGGTCGGGTGGTGGGTCGGAAACAGATACCAGACGTCTAAGCTCGATACGGAAACGCGGGACTCTGTTCTGCCGGAATCGGAAACGCTGATCGGCGGATTCCCAGAATAGTTCTTTCAGAACGTGGGCGACCCTTGGGGCCTTTGGTTCCAGGGGTCTTTGTTTTTTATCGCCCCCCCCCCTCTATACAGCGCGTCCCTCGGGTCTTGAATTAATATAGGAGGGTGTCCAGAGTACTCAGAAGCGGGTATACGACAGGGACGTGCGCCGCGGCTGCCACTAAAGCGGCCATGCTGCTCCTTACCGGCCATCAACGCATCCGTAAGGTTGATGTCACCCTTCCTGGCGGGTTTCAGGCGACCATTCCCATAGAAAGATGCCGCTTTAGTCCTCGCTCACAAGGTCTCAAAGCTGCTGCCTGCGTCATCAAGGATGCTGGAGATGACCCGGATGTAACAAACGGGGCACGGTTATGTGCGGCGGTTCGGCTTTACCCGAGACTCCGGGGTCGCTCCGAGCCATCCACAGTTTTCGCCCCCCCGGAGATACGTATACTGGGCGGCAAAGGTGTCGGAACCGTTACAAAACCGGGCTTGCCCGTCGCGGTTGGCCTGCCTGCGATCAACCCCGTGCCTGCAGAGTTGATACGGGTGGCCGTGCAGGAAGTGCTTCGAGACGACCCGCTCGCCCACACAGTCAGACTTGTGGAAGTCACCGTATCAGTCCCGCAAGGCGAAGAGTTGGCCAGGAGAACCCTGAATGCAAGACTCGGCATACTGGGAGGTCTCTCCATCCTCGGAACCACTGGAATTGTCAGGCCCGTATCGGCAGACGCCTGGACCGGCACCATCCGTTCGTGCATGGACGTGGCACAGGCTGCGGGTGCTAGCGAAGTGGTGCTCTCGACCGGCCGGACTTCGGAAAGGGCCATGATGGCCCGCCTGTCTCTCCCCGAAGAGGCATTTATCATGATGGGGGATTACCTGGAATTTGCGCTCAGAGAGGCCGCCGGGCGGAAGTTCCAACGCATACACTTGGCCGCCATGTGGGGGAAACTCGTCAAGGCGGCGTCCGGCAAAGGGCAGACCCACGTGCGTCACGGGGCTCTGGATGTTGAACTGGTGTGCGGCATTTTGAAAAGCTGCAAAGCCGACCCAGAGCTGCTCAATCGTCTCGTGACCTGTAATACTGGGCGAGAGGTATTTGACCGCCTGTTGGAACTTGGCCGGAGCGATTTGATCGAAAGGATATGCAAAAAGACACGGAAACGGGTTGAACAGTACACAGAGGGATTGCCGGTTTCAGTATATCTCGTTCACCACACAGGAAGAATCATTGCAACCGCATAGGCTTTATGTCGTCGGGGTCGGACCGGGCGAAGAAATTACCGATAGCGCCAGGTCTGTTTTAAATCTCTGTGGGGCCATTTTTACTTCTCCCCGATTGAAAAGGCACCTACAATTCTTCCGTGGAGCCGTTCTTGGGCTGTCACCTTTAAACCCGGCCCTTTTGGAAATTAGACAACGACTCGAATACGGAGATGTTGGGGTGTTGGTGGGCGGAGATCCTATGTTTTTCGGGATTGGTCGACGCCTTTCCATTGCATTCGGAACTGACCGGCTTGATATTTATCCGGCCACCTCCAGCATGCAGATCGCTTATGCCCGGCTCAAAATGCCCTGGGATGACGTTCAGTTTACAAGCCTGCACGGTCGCTCGGAGGATTGTCTTTCCGGCCATCTTCTCCTTCACGACCGGCTTTGTATACTCACAGGGGGCGCCAATCCCCCTGAGTGCATCGCGGAACGGATGGTGCATAGGGGAGCCTCTGATTACCGTGTCTGGGTTTTGGAAAATCTCGGTGAACCGGAAGAACGGATTACCACAGGCACGCTGGAAGAAATCTCCCGGGGTCGTTTTGCTGAAATGAGTCTCATGGTTCTCGAACGAAATCCCGGTTCACCGGTATTTGTCCCCTTCGGTCTTTCGGAAACAGATATCTCACATACGAGAGGACTGATCACCAAAGACGAGATTCGGGCGGTCGTCCTTCACTATCTGAAGCTTCCGATGCGGGGCGTGTTTTGGGATATTGGCGCAGGAAGCGGTTCGGTAACGGTGGAAGCCTCTCGTATGTGCCCAGGCCTGGATATATATACGGTTGAAAGAAATCCGGTAGAACTAGAAAATATCCGAGAGAATATTCTTCGTTTCGGCCGGTCCCGAATAGGGATTGTATCCGGAGAGGCACCAGACGTCTGCGTGGACCTCCCGAACCCGGACCGTATCTTCATTGGCGGCTCCGGAGGTCGGCTCGGGGATATTCTTCAAGTTTGTTCCGACCGTCTGAAGCCAGGGGGCCGCGTCGTTCTGACAGCTGTTACAGAGGCGACCCGCCACAGTGCGCCCGCCGTGCTTAGGCAACAAGGTTTCACGGTAAAGGCCAGCAGTGTGGCCGTTCAACGTTCGCGCTGGACATCACGGGACGAAGAGACGACGAATCTGAATCCTATATTGGTAATGGCAGGAATCAAGTGAGAGGTAGATTTTATATCGTTGGAGTTGGACCGGGCGCCCCTGACCTTCTGACGGTACGGGCCATTCGCGTGCTGGAACGTGTCCCTGTCCTCTTTGTGCCGAAAGGCAGGAGCGAAGGCTCCAGCGTAGCGCTCTCCATTATTGAGGACGTGGTTTCGCTAACAAACAAGGAGGTGATTGAGCTCTACTTCCCCATGGACAAGGTTCGGAGAGTTTCGGAAACCAGCAAGACCGTGCGCACAGCCTGGCAACAGGCTGCAGCGGCGGTGCTGAACAAGCTAGACGCAGGGCTCGAAGCCGCTTTCCCGACCCTGGGGGATCCTTCGTTTTACAGCACGGCCCAATATCTCCTGATGGTCCTCACCCGTAACATCCCGGACCTTCGCGCCGAGATGATTCCAGGGATATCCTCCATAAATGCCGCGGCCTGTACAGCCCGAGTACCCGTAGTCTTAGGGGATGAACGCATCGCCATACTCCCGGCTACATACGAGGAGGAAGGCATCCGCGAGGCCCTGCAGTCATACGACACGGTCGTCTTCATGAAGATCCACAAGGATCTGGACCGGATACTGACCACGCTTCGGGAATTGACCCTTCTGGACCAGGCAGTCATCGTGGAGAGGGCAAGTATGGAGGATGAACGTGTCATACCCGCCTCCAAGGCAAGGGGGCTTGACCTTCATTACTTTTCGACAATGATTGTGAGAAAGAATTGATGGGGAAGGTCTTCTTCGTGGGGGCCGGCCCGGGCGATCCTGAATTGCTGACCCTGAAGGGCCGTCGACTTCTCGAGGCGGCGGGACTTGTCGTTTATGCCGGCTCCCTGGTAAATGCCAGGATTCTGGACGGCTTAGGTGCCCAATTGAAAGACTCCGCCGGAATGAATCTTGACGAGATCATCGACTGTATGATGAAGGCCGTCAAAAAGGGACAGCTGGTTGTGCGTCTGCATACCGGGGATCCCCATATATATGGAGCGATTCAGGAGCAGATGGAACGGCTGGACCAGCTCGGCATTTCGTACGAAGTAATTCCCGGCGTCAGCTCCGTCTTCGGGGCAGCCGCCGCTCTGAAACGGGAGCTTACTCTCCCGGAGTTAACACAGACGGTCATCATTACGCGTCGTGCGGGGCGTACCCCGGTTCCAGAGCGTGAGTCCCTCCGGGAGCTCGCACGGCATCAGTCCACGATGATGATTTTGCTAAGTATCTCGCAGATCGAGGAAGTCGTGTCGGATCTCCTCGAGGGAGGCTATCCGCCGGATACCCCCGCCCATGTGGTGGAAAGGGCCACGTGGCCCGAGGAAAGGATCATCAGGGGGACATTAAAGAATATTGCCGCAAAGTCTCTAAGAGCCGGAGTTGTGAAGACGGCCATTATCGCCGTAGGCCCGGCCCTTTCCGACAGACCCGGTTCTTTTGTTTCCAGACTTTATGACCGCGGGTTCACGCATGAGTACCGGAGGGGTTCGTGATCGCGGTGGTCTATATCACAGACCGGGGCTCGGCTCTGGCGGCCCGTTTGGCCCGGGAGTTGAAAGAGGTTACGGTTTTCTCCGGACGTCCATCCCTCCCTCAGGTCGTTCAGAACGTCTGGCCCCGATCCAAGGGGCTTGTCTTCATCATGGCCACAGGCATTGCCGTCAGAACCATCGCTCCGCTTCTCGAGAACAAGTATAAGGACCCTGCTGTCGTGTGCGTTGACGAAACGGGACGATATGCAGTCAGTCTGGTTTCAGGCCATCTCGGCGGGGCTAACGAATTGGCTGAAACCGTGGCCCGGGCGCTGGGGGCTGAGGCCGTGATCACCACTGCATCTGACCGCATGGGACTTACGGCAGTCGACCTATGGATGAAAGAGAAAGATCTCGTCCCTGATCCTCCGGATATACCCAAAAAGGCTGCTTCCCTCCTCCTTGCCCAGGGACATTTGCGGGTCTTCAAGGGAGAACACCATCTTGAACTCCCACCGGACTTCAAAGAGGTCGATCAACCCCACTCAGCCGACCTTATCATTAGCAATCGCACAGGCATGATTGGGGCCATGGTGCTCCGCCCGCGGAATCTGGTCCTGGGCGTGGGTTGTAACCGCGGAACAGCCCTCCATCAATTTGTAGCCTGTCTTGACGAGGTATTGAACCGCTATCATCTTTCTCGTCTATCCATACGAAACCTTGCGACCATCGACGTTAAGAAGAGTGAAGCAGGAATCGTTGCCTTGAGCGATTTACTTGGAGTGGATATCCATTTCTTCTCAAAAGACGTATTAAATTCCGTTCGCAATATTGATCGTTCGGAACAAGCCTACGCGGCTACGGGTGCGCAAGGAGTTTGTGAACCTGCAGCCCTTCTCTCTTCCGGAAACGATAAACTTATTGTGAGGAAGGTTAAATGCAAGGACATAACGCTGGCTCTTGCCGAGGCCGTCTGACGGTTGTGGGCACAGGCCCCGGAGCCGTGGAGCACATGACGCCGGCCGCCCACACCGCTCTCGAACAGGCCGACATCATTGTGGGTTACGGTACATACCTTAACCTCGTTCGCCATTCCTTTCCAGACAAAGAGTTGCATTCTACGGGCATGACCCGAGAGGTTGAACGTTGCCAAGAGGCTCTGCGCATGGCCGAGAAAGGAAAGTGTGTAGCCCTGGTCTCGGGAGGCGATCCTGGAATTTATGCCATGGCTGGGCTTGTTCTTGAGCTCGCGGAAGCTCGGAATAGCACCGTTCCCGTTGAGATCATACCGGGAATCCCGGCATTGAGCGCCTGCGCTGCCCGTCTCGGTGCCCCCCTTATGCATGATTTTGACGCAATCAGTCTCTCTGACCTCCTGACTCCCTGGGAAAAGATAACCACCAGACTTGAGGCGGCGGCCGCTGCCGATTTTGTGATCGTCCTGTACAATCCCAAGTCAAGGCGCAGGGTGACCCATATCTCTGTGGCAAGGGACATCCTTCTGAAATATCGTCAGGGCCGCACACCGGTGGGAATTGTCACCGGTGCAATGCGGGAACACGAAACTGTTGTGGTTACGACACTCGAGAACATGCTCCAGGAGGAAATCGGGATGCAGTCTTGCGTCATTGTAGGGAATACGGCAACCCGAGTCTGGAACCAGTTTATGATTACGCCCAGAGGTTATGGGCAAAAGCACC
>QJVM01000192.1 GCA_003235715.1 Nitrospirota bacterium | reverse complement strand
GTCAACGGAGAAAGGTGCACTTTTCTTTTTTATCACAACGGATTCTGCGCCCCCGAAGACTTCCTCCAAGACCGGCCTCCGGGTGCCCCCATGGCCGGGGTCGGCCATTCTTCCCGGGTGTTCCCGCCTGAACGGTTCGTGGAGGCCGTGGCCGAAAGCTTTCTCAAGACCCCCCCGACCGGAACCGATAATAAGAGCACGGGGCGAGGTCTGCCCTGAACCAGATTCCTGACCCGATGGAAATTACCTCACCCTCTTCTGACTCTGCCCTGGAAACGGGCCACCGGGAGCGCATCCTTGTGGTGGACGACGAGACGCAAATCCTTTCCCTCTGTCAGGAGTTTCTTGAAGACCTCGGTTTCCGCGTGGAGGTGGCGGAAAATGCCTTTGAGGCCATGGAACGGTTCAACCCAGGAAGGTTCCAGCTGGTCATCACGGACATCAATATGCCGGAAATGTCCGGGGTTGAACTGATGCGGTGGATCAAGGGCAGGGAGCCCGAGTTGCCCATCATTATTCTTACCGGGTACGGCACCTATACCCTCATGCACGAGGCGCTCCGGGACGGGGTCAGCGATTTTCTGGACAAGCCCTTTGCCCTCAAGGACCTGGAGCAGTCCGTTGAGCATGCGCTTGAGATGCGAGCTGTTCTGGCCGAGCGGGAACGGGTCCGGGTCATGAAACGTCTGATCGCAAGCAGTGAACGTCTGGCCGGGGAAATGGAAGAGCAGAGCCTGCTGGAATACGTGCTGGAGTGCCTCTCTGCGGAAACCGGTGCCCGGAGTATTTCGGTTATGGTTCCGGATGAATCGGGCCACGCGGACGGGTTCCGGATCGCCCATTGCAAGGGGATCCCCGAGCGTTTACTGAACCAGGCCCAGGAAACGGAAGCGCCCATCGCACGCACGGTGCTTCTCCAGCGCAAGCCGATCTGCGTCAAGGATCTCCGTACCGACGAACGCTTCGGCAAACCCACTCACGAACGTTACGGGTCCTATTCCTTCCTCTCGGTGCCCATGATGGTTTCGGATAAGGTGGCCGGCGTGATCAACCTGACCGACAAGGTCGAGGGCAAGACCTTTACCCAGGCTGACGAGGAGGTTACGACGATTCTGGCCGGCCAGGCGGCGATCGCTCTGGAACGGGCCCGCCTCTACGGACAGCTCCAAGCCAAGGTGGAAGAGGTCGAGTCTATCTTCTACGGAACGGTTCAAGCCATCTCGAACGCCATCGACGCCAAGTCGCCCTGGACCAAGGGACACTCGGAACGGGTCACGATTTATTCGGGAATTATCGGGCGGGCCTTACAGCTCGAATCCATGGATATGGAAACTCTGAAGCTGGCCGCATTGCTCCACGACGTGGGCAAGATAGGGACTTACGATACGGTCCTCGACAAGCCATCCCGGCTGACGCAGGAAGAATATGCCCTGGTCCAGCTTCATCCCGTCAAGGGTGAAACCATCCTGAGGCCCATTGAAAGGCTGCAGCACATCCTGCCCATTATTCGTCATCACCACGAACGCTTCGATGGAAAGGGATACCCGGACGGTTTGAAGGCCGGAGACATTCCCTACCTGGCCCGGATCATTACGGTGGCGGATACCTTTGATTCCATGACCTCCATAAGACCCTATCGGGATACGCCCGGACGAGAACGGGGAATCGAGGAGCTGCGGCGGTGTTCCGGGACCCAGTTCGATCCTGATATCGTGGAGGCCTTCTGCGTGGGCCTCAGTCACTCCCCTTCGCCGCCCTTTAATGCAGAAGCTTCAGCGATTTAGCAGGGCTGCCGCCTCCTTGGCGTGGTAGGTTAGGATCAGGTCGGCCCCCGCCCTTCGAATGGAGGTCAGAATTTCAAGCATGACGCGGTCCCCGTCAAGGTAACCCAATTTGGCCCCCGCCTTGACCATGGAATATTCTCCACTTACGTTGTAGGCCGCCACGGGTATGTGGACGCGGTCCCGGATGATCCGGATGACGTCCAGATAAGAAAGCGCAGGTTTCACCATGACGATGTCCGCTCCCTCCTCCAGATCCAGGCCCACCTCGTGCAAGGATTCCCGGGCATTGGCCGGGTCCATTTGGTAGGTCTTACGGTCTCCAAACTGTGGTGTAGACTCCGCCGCTTCCCGGAAAGGCCCGTAGAAAGCCGAGGCATACTTGGCCGCGTAGCTCATGATCGGAATCTGGCCAAATCCATGGGCATCCAGAGCTTTCCTGATGGCCCCTACCCGGCCGTCCATCATATCGGACGGCGCCACCATGTCTGCACCGGCTTCGGCATGGGATACCGCCATCCGGGCCAGAAGCTCGAGCGTGGGGTCGTTTAGCACCCTGTTGTCCTTCACGATGCCGCAATGCCCGTGATCCGTAAATTCGCACAGGCAAACATCGGTGATCACCACGAGGTCCGGAAGGGCGTCCTTCAGCTGCCTGATGGCTGCCTGGACGACGCCGTCCTTGGCATAGGCTCCCGTCCCTGACGGATCCTTGTGTTCCGGTATTCCGAAGAGAATCACGGACGGCACGCCCAGATTCCATGCCTCGCGAACATTCTGGAGAAGCAGGTCTGGCGATTCCTGGTAGCACCCAGGCATGGAAGAGATCTCCCTGCGGGTATTCTGGCCGTAAGTCACGAAGACCGGGTAGATAAAATCCGAAGGGGCCACCACCGTCTCCCGGACCATGGACCTCAGGATTTCGCTGCTGCGGAGCCGACGCGGACGATGAACAGGAAACATGAAAACCTCCGAAAAAGCGATAAGTTAAACGATTTTTGTCATTATAGAAACGAGGGCCTGCAAAAGGCAAACGCATCAGCCGGAAGATTTCTCATGGCAGTTCCGGCAGGAGGTAGAGCGATTTTCAGTCGGCGTCTTGGGAACACATGGAGTTTCCGTTCAGGGGGCCTCGGCGATTTCCTCCTGACCATTCCTTTCCTTAAGGCGCTCCGCCAAAAGAGCGAGCGCCTCACCGTGGTCACACGTCAAACCTTCCGGGCGCTGGTCGAGGAGGATTTTCCGGATACCCTCTGGCTGGATAGCGACGGTCGCGAGGTCGCAAGCCTTTTCAGCCGTCCCGAGGATTTCCTGTGCCAGCGGCTTCGGAACGCTCACGTGTTCAGCTTTGTCGGCGAAAGAGACGGTGATTTAAGGACAAACCTTCAAACCTGCGGATGCGAAAGCGTGACCTTCCTGAATTCGCGTCCGGAAAAACCGCCTCACGTTACGGAGCAGATGTTTAGAAGCGCGCAGATGAGCATCCCGTCCGACCTGAAGAGTAGGGTTTGGCTGATGAAAAGGTCGGGAGACGCCAAGGGTCTGTGGGTTCACCCCGGGTCAGGGGCACCAAGGAAGAACGCCCCACTTCAGGCTTTCAGGCAAAGGATTTCCGTGCTGATGTCCCAGGATTCCTTTGACCGGCTTTATGTTCTCATGGGAGAAGCGGAACGGCCCCTGCACGGGGAAGTCGTCCGTGCCTTTGCCCCATGGAACCCCACCATGGTTATCGAGCCTCCGTTGCCGGAGTTGCGCAGACTCATGGAGGGCTCAGCGGGGCGGTTCATTGGTAACGACAGCGGGCCGTGTCACCTTGCAGCCATGCTTGGGATTCCCGTAGAGGTCTTCTTCGTGACCACAATCCCCGATATTTGGCGACCTCTTGGCCCGTACGTTACGGTTATGGGCGTCCGGGCTTCTCTTCCCTGATCCGTGTCTCGGGAGGGCAGGAGAAATACCGCGGTTTTGCCGGTCTTGGGGAGTTCCGAACCTGGCCAGCGACCGCCGGCCTACTGGACCGCACCCAGTCAACTGGACCCCTGACCTGCGGTACACCCCCAGCAGTGTTCGCCGACGGATACGGTCCGTCCTGCCAGTGCCGGCATATCAAAGTCGTGAATACGCTGCGGGTATTCAGGACCCAGGGGCAGGCCGGCCACCTGGTTGAAGTCGCAGTCATAGAGGCGGCCCTGCCAATCAACGCTGATGAGCTGCCGGCACATCACTCCGTCGAGCGTCTCCGGGTTGAAGGCATCCATGAGTTTGCCGAGGTACTTCTTCTGGTTTCCGCTTCGGACCAGGAATTCATGAAACCGGCCTATCGGCATGTTGGCAAAGGTATACAGCCGGTTGAACGTGATGCCGAACCGAACCGAGAGAGCGCGTTTGAACTCCTGCTCGAGGTCCGGTTGGGCCGGGGGCAGGTAGGCGCCCTGAGGATTGAAGACGAGATTGAGAAGAAGCGAGGATCCTTCTGTTCCATACCCCAGTTCATTTAATCTTCGAAGGGCCTGAACGCTCTTTTCAAAGGTTCCCGCACCCCTGACCCGGTCCACGTTCTCTGAAAGATAGAAGGGAAGCGAAGCCACAACCTCTACCCCGACTTCTGCATAGAAGTCCATGAGGTCTTCCATTCCGCGCTCCAAGGCCACGGTCAGATTGCTCCTCACGATCACGCGTCGTCCAAATCCGCGGGCTTCCCGGACCAGTCTCCGGAATTCGGGATGCAACTCGGGGGCGCCGCCCGTGAGGTCCAACGCCGCGATCGTATGCATTTTCAGGACTCTCAGGACCTGTTCCACCGTTGCAGCCGCCATGGATTCAGACCGGGAAGGACCGGCCTGTACGTGGCAGTGTTTGCAGGCCATGTTACACCGGTATCCCAGATTCACCTGGAGGATATCCACGGTCCGCGCGCGAAGGGGGTGGCCCAGAACGTCTTGAACCCTGCGCGAGAAGGCCGGTCTGTCCAGTATCAGGGGATCCATATCAGCAACGCGTCTGCAATGCAAAGGGCGGAGATCAATTCGTTTAAAGAGACATCTTCTCTACAACATTGTGAGCCTGGATCGTGTGAATCAGGGAAGCTCCGCCCCGGATGGCCGATGCCACATGCACGGCTTCGGTCATATGTTCAAGACTCATTCCTTCTTCGAGACAACTCTTCGTATACGCGTCGATACAATAGGGGCACTGGAGGGTATGAGCCACGGCCAGCCCGATGAGGATCTTTTCCCTTTTTGTCAGAGTGCCGGGCTCAAGACTGGAGTTGTACCAGTTCATAAACTTTCTGAAGAGTTCCGGACTGTATCGCCCCACGTCACCGAATCTTTCCAGATCTTCTTCATTGTAATAATCGCTCATACGCCCCCCTCGGGATGGGTTGTTTGGGATGCAGGCCGAGCCCTTCCTCGGCGGTTACGGGATGGAGGAAGCATTTTCTCTGCACGAGGCGGGCAAACGCCGCCATAAGACCTATCAAAAATATCACAAGAGGATTGGGCCTGGAAACCGTTGGACGAAACAATATCTTTTTGCCGAACCTTGTCGCCATGGGCGTCCAGTTTCCGGTGTGCCTGCCCTTCTCGTGACCAGGAAAGGCGGTACCCTACGATCGGAGTTGGCCCTAGGCCTGTCCGGAGGAATCTAGCGTCCACTCCAGAGTCGGGGATCTGACGCATCGCGGATGCCGTCCCCGAGCAGGTTGTAACCGAGGACGGTGACCAGAATGGCCAGCCCGGGAAAAACAGACAACCACCACGCAATCTCGATGTTCGCCTTTCCGGCAGTCAGGATATTCCCCCAGCTGGGTGTCGGCGGCTGAACACCGATGCCCAGAAAGCTGAGAGACGATTCCACGAGCACGGCCGCAGCCACGCCCAGAATGGCCGATACGATGACGGGGGCCAGGCTGTTGACCAGAACGTGTCGAAAGATGATCCTTCGATCGCGAGCTCCAAGGCTCCGTGCGGCCAGAACAAATTCTCTCTCCTTCAGTGACAGAAACTCGGCCCGCACCAGACGTGTCAGGCCCATCCAGGAAGTGAATCCTATGACCGCCATAATATTCCAGATGCTCGGGTCCAGGAAGGCAATGACCGCGAGTATCAGAAAGAACGTGGGAATGGCCAGCATGGTATTCACCCCCCACATGACCAAGCGGTCGATCCAGCCCCCGTAGTACCCGGCCACGGCGCCGAGGAGAATTCCAATGAGCGTTGAGATGCCCACGGCGAGGCACCCGACCAGCAGCGAGATTTGCGTGCCGTACAGAATCCGGCTCAGGAGGTCCCGGCCCAGGTCGTCGGTTCCAAACCAGTGTTTGAGGTTCGGGCCTTCAAGGATGTGGGCCCGATCGATAACCGCAGGGTCGTACGGCGCAAGAAACGGCGCGAGCAGAGCCACGAGGATGAGCGCCAGGATGATCGCTGCCCCGGAAAGGGCCAGCCGGTTATGGCTGAACCGCTGCCAGAATACGGATTGTTCGAAGAGTTTCGGCATTACCCGGCCCTGATCCTCGGGTCGCTGACGGCATAGCCGATATCAGCCAGAAGATTGCCCAGCAGGGTCAACGCGGCGCCGATGGTGAGCACGCCCATGATGGACGGGTAGTCCCGGGTCATCAGGGCCTGAAAGAAGAACTGGCCCATACCGGGGATGCCAAAGATGTTCTCAAATATGACGCTTCCCCCGATGAGCCCGGGCAGGGACAGGCCGAGAATCGTAATGATGGGGAGCAGGGCATTTCGCAGGGCATGCTTGTAGATCACCGTGGTCTCAGAAAGCCCCTTGGCCCGGGCCGTTGTGATGTAGTCCTGCCGAATCACCTCCAGCATGTTCGACCGCATATAGCGGGAAATTCCGGCCAGCCCTCCAAAGGCCGAGGCAAAGACCGGCAGGATCAGGTGGCTCACCCGGTCCCAGACCTGAGCCGGCAGCGAAAGAGAATCATAATCCATGGACTTCAGGCCTGAAATCGGAAGCCAGTCCAGGGTTACCCCGAAGAGAAGCATGAGCAGAAGGGCCAGCCAGAACGTGGGAACAGCGAAGCCTACGAAGACCACGAGAGTGGTTATCTTGTCGTATAGAGAATAGGGGTGTACCGCGGAGGATACGCCGATGGGAATGGCCACGGCCAGGATGAGGAACAGCGAGAGAACATTCAGCAGGATGGTCACCGGCAGACGTTCCCGGATCTTGTCCCAGACCGGTCGATGATCGGCGGCAAAAGATTCACCAAAATCCAGTCGGACCACGCGCTTCAGCCAGAGACCATACTGGATATGAAGCGGCTGGTCCAATCCATAGTATTTCTCCAGTCGTTCACGGGCCTCGGGCGTGATCTTCGGGTTCATTTCCGTAAGCACATCCGTAGGCTTGCCGGGAGCGAGGTGAAGGATCAAGAAAGAGATGACGGTGATTCCGAAAAAGGTCGGAACCATTTCAAGAAGGCGTTTGACGGTATAGACGAGCATGGTGTCGTATTCCGCGGAGACGGAAGGTCCTCAGGGGAGCACCGGAAACGCGACGGCCTGCTCGTCCGGAAACCTTCCCGTGGAACCTATTGTGCCACAAACACGGGGAGGCGCAGGATGGTCCCGTCCCGCAGACCGGATTCCCTCGAGGCCTGGGGGCAAACCCTTCTTCTCGCGACGCTCACTTGACCGGGTTTGCTTTCCGGGGCAGTGTGAATGAAGAGGAAAGAATCAATGCGCGGAGGGAAATGCCATGGGGCCTTCGAGGGGGTCGAAATCATACTGGCTCATGAAATCCGAGCCCAGTGTTTTTTCCCTTGAGGACCTCAAGGCTTCGCCGGGCCGGACCACCTCATGGGAGGGGGTCCGGAACTACCAGGCCCGGAATTTCATGCGAGACGCGATGAGGGTGGGTGACGGCGTCCTTTTCTATCATTCCAACTGCCCGCTTCCTGGGGTCGTGGGATTGGCTGAGGTCGTTCGGGAGGCCTAT
>QJVM01000091.1 GCA_003235715.1 Nitrospirota bacterium | reverse complement strand
AAAAGATAACTTTCGTCGGCTGCACCCTTAATAATACGACTCCGTTCCGAACGGACAGGTCCATACGGACTTGGGTAAAATATGTGGATGTCGCAAAGACTTAGCCATCGCCTCGGAGCGGTTTACCGTTGGTTCCGGAAACCGAAGACAACGGTATCCATCATCGTTATCCTCCTCATTCTTTACGTGCTCGGTTTGGTGATTCCGCAAAAGGTCTTCTTCGCCTCGTGGGAGGAATACAAGGCGTGGCTGGATTCGAGGCCACTGCTCCATACATTTATTGATCGGCTCGGGTTTACGGAGATTTATGTCTCACCGGTAACCCTGTTTTTCCTCGGGCTTTTCTATTTCAACCTGATTGCGGTTGTGATTGAGCGGGTCCCGGTCGTGCTTCGTCGGGCATACGTTACGGACCGCGACCGCGGGTTATCCTTCGGTGACGGAATTAAGACGACGACCAGGCGGGCCCGGATACCCTCCGGTGAAAGCAGTCCATCGCCGGTTTTTTACCTGAGCCAGTTCTTTAGAAGGCAAGGCTGGCATGTCGTGATGTCCGAGAAGGTCGGGAAACTCTTTGCCGTCAAGAACCGGTGGTCAGCCTTCGGTTTCCTTATCTTCCATCTCAGTTTCCTCTTCTGTCTGACGGGAGGGTTGCTGATCTATTACTCCCGATTCTCCGGTCGTATTATGCTCACGGAGGGACAGGCCTTCGAGGGAGACCTAACCCAGTTTCGCGTCACCAAGGACGCCAAGATCATGCGGGCCCTGCCCCCTATTTATTTCAGGGTAGACGAGGTTCTTCTTTCATACGAGCAGGACCAGCGTGCCGACCTCTTTGCGTCCCTGACCATACTCTACAAGGGGGAAGAGAAGGTTGAGAGGATTGGAATCAATCAACCAGCAAGGAGAGACCATGTTACACTGCTGGTTTCCAATGCAGGTATTTCACCGCTTTTCCGAATCCGCTCGTTGAGCGACGGGCAGGAACTTGACGGCGCCTGGTTCAGCCTTAATGTCCTTGACGGGTTGGAGGACCGTTTCCAGTTCGATCCCAAAGCCGATCTGGTGTTTCGGGCGAGGTTCTTCCCGGACTATGTTCGGACGGGAAAGGTGGAGACGAGCCGCTCCAAGGAACTGCGGAACCCGGCCTTTTTCCTCAGGGTGGAACAGGGTGAACGGACCATTGCCGAGGGAACGATCCTTATGGGGCAGGCGCTTGTCTTCGGTGAGCGCATGATCGAGTTTGCCGATATGAGACTGTGGGCCGAAGTTCAGCTTGTGCGGGAGATTGGGCCGGCCCCGCTGGTCGCGGGATTTGCCCTTGCTGTGGTGGGTCTTATCATGAGGCTGGTCTTTTTCCGCAAGGAGGTGAGTATCCTGGTGGAAGGGGATACGGCCTATCTTTCCGGACAAAGCGAGTACTATCCCCATACCTTCGGGGAGGAATTAGATGAACTCGTTCAGAGGCTGGAATCCGGAAAGGGAGCCTGAAGCAGGGTTTTACCGTTGACCTGAGGCTTCCGCTCGGAACGGACAGAAAGGAGAACGTTGCCTTGTCGCTCTTGGAGTCGGTCATTGTCTGGGGGGGGATATACCTTTACGCTCTGGATTCCATCCTGCTTCTGACTGCTTTTGTCTTCAACAAGGAGAGGCTGCTTGTCTGGGCAGGTCGCGTGCTCATTCCGGCATTCGTAGTGCACACGTTCGAATTCGGTTTCCGTTGGTACAGTACGGGTTACTTCCCAGGCAATGGCGAGTATGAAAACGGTCTGGTCGCCGGATGGTTTGCCATGGCCTTCACCGTTTATTTCTTCTACCGCCGGAAGTCGCTTCGCGGGGTCGCCCTGGTTACGGTTCCAGCCACCCTGCTCATGTTGGGGTACGGGATCATGATTGATCCTGTGGTGCTGCCCGTGGCTGCGTCCTTCAAGAGTAACTGGCTTATCATCCATGTATTCTTTGCCCAGATATCCTATGGGGCCTATGCGATCGCCTGTGGGCTTGGCGTGATCTATATCCTCAAGGATAACCGGCAAAGGAAGGGGGGGGAGGTTGGGATATATGAGCGGTTTCCCGCACTTCCCGTCGTGGAAGAGTATATGTTCAAATTCGTCGTTTACGGTTTCATCACAGATGCGGTCATGATTGCGGCCGGGTCCATCTGGGCCAAGGAACTGTGGGGGGCCTACTGGGGCTGGGACCCGGTCGAGGTCTGGTCCCTGGTTTCATGGCTGGTTTACGGACTGGCCATACACCTGCGGGTGACCATGGGTTGGCGGGGGAGGAAACTGGCCTGGCTGATGATCTTTGCCATCATCACCGTGGTCATCACCTACTGGGGAGTGGATATTGTCGTGAAAGGCAGCCATCGTATGTTTGGCGTGCAACGTTCTGGATGAAACAGGGCTTCTGGATCGGGCCACTTTCCTTGCTTCTGGCTGTCCTGACGCAACTGACCCTGCAGCCCGGGGGGCTTGAGGCGCTCCGGTTCAGGCTGTCGGGCGGTGAGCCCTATAGACCGGCCCTGGAAGCCACGATCCTTCAGTTCAACCGGAACTACGCGACGTTCTTCGACACGGGCGGCCTGACCATCGGGTTGAGCGAGTTCCCGGCCACAGACCTGGTCAAGCGCCGGATCTTTCATGACATCAACATTTGGAGGGCAGCGGGGCTCTGGCTCATCCACGACAAACAGGCGCTCGAGATCACAGAGGCCGTGGCCTTGTCTCCGGAAAGGGCCATCGTGGATACGCGGGAATTCTGGCAGATCTGGCCGAAGAACGCTGAGACCGGAACCAAAGGACGGGGGAGCAAATCCGCTAAGATCAAAACCCGCTACTTCCTGTACCGGGATGAGGGGACATGGAAGGTTTGGGATTACATCGTGTATGACGAGAGTGATGTGATGCCGCCAGTGGAAAGGGAGCGGTTGTGAGTCGTATATTTCAATTATGGGCTTCAAACACCGCGGTAGTATTCTCCGGTTTGTACCTGCTTTGTGTCTTGGGCATGGAGAGATATGGTTTCCTGTCGTTCCGCCCTGCGATATTCCCGGAAGTGATCCATTCGAAGGGTGTTGCCGTTTCCGCAACGGTGTTTCTGAGTGTGCTCATGGTTCGGTTGCTGGTTTGGCCGAGTGGGAAAGGAGCCAGGCTGGCCCATGAGACCCTCTGGCGTGGTGTGTCAGTCGTGGGCGTGTTTGTGGTTATTGTTGGATTATGGCTTGGACGTGTCGCTTATTTTGAGGGAACGGTACGGCTTACAGAAGGTCAGGACTTTCGGGGGACAGAGGAAGAGTACATGCAGGGGAGTCTCCGAAAGGGAACAAGCGCCTCCGTCCCGGAAATGGGTTTTCTCCTTCGTACCATTACCGCAGGGTTTTCTTCCGACGGGAACCACCTCGATACGCTTAGCGCGGAGACACAGTGGCCTTCAAGACAGGCGGAAGGCGAAGGAAAGAAAGTGAAACTGGGACGTTTGCCCTCTCTCCACGGTCGTGTCTGGCTGCACGTTGAAAGCTTGGGCTACTCGCCCTATTACCGGCTTGAGGATGAAGAAGGCAGGGTTCTGGATGAAGCCTTCGTCGCCCTTGCGCTCTTTCCCCCGGGTTCCGAGGATTATTTCAGGCTGCTTCTGCCGCATACCTTTTATCTCCGGTTCAATCCCTCCGGTGACCTCGTCCCGGAGGAAACCGCTGAGGAAGAAGCCGCCTCCGGGGCTGTCTACCATCTCAGAATTGCCCGGAACAAGGATATTGTGTTCAACGGTACTGCCGTACCCGGTGAGAAGGTTGTCTTTGAGAATGGAAGCATCACTCTGGAGCCTCCCAGGAAGTGGGTGAGCATCCGGGTGGTCCGGGACCCTGGTCTTCTGCTTATGATCGCGGGGCTGGGTCTCGGTCTTTTAGGTTTCGTCATGGGCCGGGGCTCAACTCCTATTACCCTGAAGGGAGGGGAACAGTGAGGTCCCGACGCTCCCGAACCCTCTGGAATGTCATGGTCATCGCAGTTTCAGTGGTTCTCCTCGTCGTCGTGGACATCACGGCCCGGCGTTCGCGTATGGTGCCGGCGCTTGCATCAGGCGCGGGCCTCGAGGTGCGGCAGGTAGAGACGCAGGAAGACGTATACCGCCTCCTTCGCCGCATGGGGGCATGGGGTATCCGCGTGGTCCATCTGAACCGACGCTTCAATCTTGTGGAGTACACCCTGCCGTCCGAGCTCAATCGTTCACGGCCGTTCCCGATCGAGCCTTTCGATATCAGGACGGTCATGGAAAAGGGACTCAATTCGGACAACTGGTTGTTTGTTGCGACCAGGACCGGGATGGTTCGTCAGGTGACCTGGGTGCTGCCGGACGACATTCTGAATGATGTAGCCCCATTGTTCGCATCGGAGGCCAGCTATTCCCTGAAGGGTGGTTTGGTGCGCGGGTACACCTATGATTTGTATCGCGTGATTTCCCGTCTCGATACGGTTCCGCGGTATGAAGAGCCTCTTGTCGTGACGGTGGATGCCGCGTTCTTTGGCACGGGCACTTCGCCGGCTCGGGTTTCGGATATCCTCCGCGAAAGATTTCCTGCGATGGCGCTGCTCGTTGCGGTCTATTCTGTGGACGAACCTGACGTCACTGGAGACATGCGTCGTTCTCTGGACCGGCTTCTGGAGAGCTTTGCATCGGGCCGGGCCTTGGGGTCTGATCCCAAGCGGTGGTAACCCTCTCTTTATGAAGAAACTCATGCTCATTTATCCGCCTTCGAGCCCCGTGCTCCGCGAGGATCGATGCCCGGTACCCGGAGGCAACGTGGTCATGTCTCCCCCCCTTCCACCGACCGACCTCATGTACATGGCCGCCATAGGTGAAGAGGCCGGGTGGGAGTGTCGGATCCGTGACTACTCCGCGGAAAATGGCGGGCTGGATGACCTCAAGCGGAATGTTGAACATTTCGAACCGGACCTTCTGGTCGTCCATACCACCACCCCGACTCTGGCGCAGGATATCCAAGCGTGCGAGGCAGTCCGAAAGGTGCTCCCGGAGCTAACCATCGCTGCCAAGGGCACCCATTTTCTCCGTTTTGACCGGGAGGTGCTCGAGGGTTGTTCTGCTCTCGACATGGTCATCCGGGGCGAACCTGAGATGACCATACGAGACCTGCTGACGGGTGCTGCCTTGGGATCAATTGCCGGGATCACGTGGAGAAACGAAGGTGAAATCATGCGGAACCCGGACCGGCCTTTTCACGCCTCTCTTGATGATTTTCCGTTCCCTGCCCGCCACCTGGTCAATCACGGGCTTTATCGCCGGCCCGATACGGGACGACCGATTTCAGTCGTAAAGGTTTCGCGGGGTTGCCCATATCACTGTTTCTTTTGTCTGGCCACCCCGGTTTCTGGCGGAACCGTGCGCTTCCGACGGCCGGATAGAATTGTGGAGGAACTGCGGGTCTGCGTCCGGGACTACGGGATCCATGACTTTATTCTGTGGTCGGACGTTTTCAATTCCAACAAGTCATGGGTGTTGGACCTGTGCTCAGCCATACGGGACTCGGAGCTTGAGATTCGGTGGTCGGCAAACATACGGGCCGATCTCATGGATCTTGATATGGGGCAAGCCATGCGGGGGGCGGGCTGCGAACTCGTGAGTATCGGGATAGAGTCAGGGAATCAGGATATGCTGGACCGGATGGGCAAGAAGACTTCCCTGGATTTGCTGAGGAGAGGCGTGGAGGCCAGCCGGCTTGCCGGTTTGAAAACGCTCGGCTATTACATGTTCGGGCTCCCCTGGGAGACAGAGACCACTCTGGATGAGACGCTCAGGTTTGCCATGAAACTCGATACAGACTATGCCTCCTTCTTTGTCGCCACTCCGCTCCCGGGGACGCGGTTCTTCGATTACGCGGTGCATGAGGGATTGATCCCTGTGGACGCCCTGGAGGAAAACGGTCGCTTCCAAAACGCTTATTATGGGGCCCCCGTAGACAGCGGGGAACTGGATGCGCGTTTCATTACGGATTTTCGTGGACGTGCAATGCGTGCCTATGTGCTGCGGCCGTCATACCTAGCCCGAAAACTGGGCCGTATAAGGTCCTGGAACGAGTTTGTCAACCATGTTCGTGTCGGGCTGTGCCTGTTGCGAAAGCCTGAGCAAGGTCCGAAAGAATGAAACGCGCTTCAAAAGCGATACGATGGACGTTGACGGTCCTCTCCTCTGGAAGCCTCACCGTCTGGCTCGTGACCTCATGGCTTGTTTATTATGTGACCCTTGCCATGTGGGCTGAAGAGGCGTTCGCCACCTTCGCAGCTCTCATGGGGGAAAGCCGGGCCTTCCAGTTTCTTTACGTTACGTTTCTCGTCAACATTGTCCTCCGCATGGGCCGCTACATAAGGTCGGGCTGGTCGCGAGCGTATTTCAGGACTTTCAGCCGAGCGGTTACATTTTGCGGCGTTTTACTCGTGCTAACCGGCTTTTTCGTGAGTATGGTCACGAAGCAAGCGATCCGGCCGCTGGTGGGTCAAGACGATGTCCTCCGGACCCCCTGGGACCCGAATACGGGGTATGTCATCGAGAAGATAATCCCCCGGCTTCAAAGTTCCTTCCTGGATATCGAGGAGGGTTCAGGATGGTTTGCCTACGAACCCCGGATGTTAATCAGCAGGGAAGGAGACCGGGAGGTGGTTGGCGCTTTCCCGCCTTCCCGATTCGGGAGGACCTGGATGCATATTCTCCAGTGTGGCCTCGGACCCGGCCTGCGGCTTCTGCGCGATGAGCACACAGTTCGCGAGGGATACGCCGCGCTTAGACTCCTCCCTCCTGGTGGCACAGATTACCTTGAATTTGACCGTTCTCCTTACCGTTTTATGCTAAAGCTCTTGCCCAAAACGGTCATCCGGAAGGGAGATTTGGAGGCGGGTCTCTATGATTTGGAGAATCCTCTTTACGAGATTCGCGTATTCCGTGGTGATGAGTCCATATTACGCGCCCGATCAGATGAGGTCATTGAATTCGACGGCTTGCGACTTGAGATGCTCCCTACTGAGTATTGGGCCTTGCTTGACGTTGTCCGTGATGACGGCATCCTTCCGGTTGCCGGAGGATTTCTCATGACGGGCTTAGGGGTTGGCCTCGTGCTCCTTTGGGGGATCGCGGTTCTGATAAAGCGTGTGATGGGGGCGCAGGGAAGTTGGGAGACCCTATGACCTTCCTGGTTTCGGACGCCGTATTTACGGGGGCCAAGGAGGGGCTCATGGCCGGGGCTGCTGGCATCGGCGCTTATCATTTCTTTTCCCGGCTTGGGCCCGGCCGCTTGGCCGCTGCCTTTCCTGTCGGTATGGCTCTCTCCATAGCTGCCGCCCCATTACTTCTGCTCATCTCTGAATCCCATAGCGCGAGAAATCTGCTCGTTCGATTGAACGCCTATGAGTTCGTCCTTCTTTACATTGTGTCGGTACTGGCGATTTATCACGCCTCTGGAACTCCCGTCTTTCCGGCCCGGATGCTGGAGAGGATACCGCCGGGTTTCGGGTTTATTCCGGCGTTTTTTGGAGGCTTTCTTTTCTGTGCTCCGAATTTCGGGGGCGCTTTTCTGTTTCTGCATTCAAGGGGGACTGTGCTTGAGAATTTCTCTGGGGTTGCTCTGTCGACCTTGCTGGGAGTGGCATGCATCGTACTTCTCTTTTGGGTGTTCAGATGACGTTTGCTTGACCAGAAGCTACAAGCCTATTTATGGGTGCCCCAGTTTCTTCTCTTCCTTGGTACGCTCAAGCTGATTTTCGGG
>QJVM01000244.1 GCA_003235715.1 Nitrospirota bacterium | reverse complement strand
CCCCGCCAGAACGAGCCGGTCTCGTTGTCGAAGAGGTTCACGTTCACCATCCAGTCGAGCTTGGCCATGGCCTTCCGGACCTTGCCCGCATTGGATCCCGAGCAGGCCGGGTTCTGACCCCAGGCAAAGAACCCCTTGAACTTTCCCTGCAGCATCTCGTGAAAGATCATGAGCCAGGAGGCGTTCTGCCCAACGTCCAGTTTGGGCATCCAGGCATAACCAAACTCATTCTCCTTTGTCGCGTTGTCGCCAAAATGGGCCTTCAGGAGGCTGACGGAGTACTTGGGATAGTTCCCCCACCAGTTGGCACTCAAGGGCTCCTTGGTCGTGGGCGTGGATTGCTCGTTGTATTCGGCCAGCGTCGATTGCCCGGCATTGGTAGCCCGGGAGAATATGAAAGAGCAGGCAATGGTCCGTGGAACCCTGGACGTTGCTCTCCCCGCGAAGGGCATTGACCCCACCGCCGGCACGGCCTATATTCCCGAGCAGAAGCTGAATGATGGCCATGGTCCGGATGTTCTGCGTGCCCACGGTGTGCTGGGTCCATCCCATGGCATACATGATGGTGGCCACACGGTCAGGCTTCCCGGTGGATGCGTAAATTTCGTAGACCTTCTGGAGCAGTTCCTTCGGGGTGCCGGTGATGGAGGAGACCGTGTCCAGGTCATAGCGGCTGTAATGCTTCTTCATAAGCTGAAGGACGGACATCGGGTTCGTCATCTTCGGGTCCTTCCGGACCTCGCCCGAAGCGTCCGTCTCGAAAGCCCAAGCCTTCTTGTCGTACTTCCGCTTTTCAGGGTCATAACCCGAGAACACACCGTCCAGGTCAGCGGGCAGCTTGAAATCCTTGTTCAGAATGAAGGTGGCGTTGGTATAGAGCCGCACATAATCGGCATGGTAGAGGTCGTTCTGGAGGATGTAATTGATCATACCTCCCAGAAACGGGATATCCGCCCCGGAACGCACCGGAGCGTAGAGGTCAGCCCGGGCCGACGTGCGCGTGAACCTCGGGTCCACGCTGATGAGCGTGGCTCCCCGGTCCTTGGCATCCATGACCCATTTGAAGGAGATGGGGTGATTCTCGGCAGCATTGCTGCCCATGACCAGGATGACATCCGAGTTGCGGATATCGATCCAGTGATTCGTCATTGCACCGCGACCGAACGACTCTGCCAGAGCCGCTACCGTGGCGCTGTGTCATATACGGGCCTGATGTTCTATGTACACAAGCCCCAGGGAACGCAGCCATTTCTGGAGAACGTAGCATTCCTCGTTGTCCAGGGCCGCGCTTCCCACGTGGGCGATGCCGTCGCACCGGTTCACCACCTGGTCCTTTGCGTTCTTCAGGACAAAGGTCTCGTCCCGGGTTTTCTTCACCCGCTTGGAGATCTCGTCCAGGGCCCAGTCCCATTCCACCTCCTGCCAGTCCGATGCTCCGGGCGCCCGGTACCGGGGTTTGGTCACCCGGGTCGGGTTGTTGGCGATCTGGATGAGGGATGCCCCCTTTGAGCAGAGCGAACCCCGATTGATCGGATGCTCGGGGTCTCCCTCGATATTCACAATCTTTCCATCCTGAGTGTGCACCAGCATCCCGCACCCCACAGCACAATAGGGACAGATGGATGTGGTGACCTTGGCCCCCTTGATCCGGTTTTCGCGTTCACGTGCCTCGGCCTCTTGGGGGGAGAGGCTCAAGGTTGCGCCGGCCACAGCAGTGCCGCCAGAGAGCTTGAGAAAATCCCGTCGCGACAGACTCATGGCAACCTCCTCCTGATTTGTTCGTAATCCTCAGCGGATTACGGTTCTTGCCTAAAGATGAGTAAGTTCGTGAGGTAAATTCAGTCTAGTGATAAAACGATTCTCCATCGTATCACGGACTGGCTCCGTTATGAACCTATAAATCTTTTTTATCTGATCTATGAGGAAGTCTTGTAAAAATGAAGCACGGATTCCTGTGCTTGGGCGGGTCGGAAGGACGTCCGTTATGAGGACTGGTACGTCTCGTTGGCACAGCCAACGCCATGCAACGGCCCCCGGCACCCGGAAAAAGGGCTTGGGGAAACTGGGGGCAAAGCCAGGATGGCCTGGTGAGGTATTTCAGGGCGGGTACCGCAGTCGTGCCGAAACAGGGACTTCTCCAGGTGGAAGACCACCCGGGGCCTCCAAAACCGCTGGCCCCTTCACGAAAGCCGATGACACTTCCGTCAGAAACGGAACCTAGGGTTTCTTCTTTCCGGACGGTTTTACGCCGTAACGCTTGCGAACCTGTTGGACCTTGCCGCAGGAATACTCGCCTTCCGGACAGGGGGCATACAGGCATCCCGGACCCGCTTTTTCGAAGATCACCGGAGCCACCCGCTTGACCCGCTTCAACATCAGTTCCGCCATAGCCCGGATTTCCCACTGGGCCCTGTTACAGCAGCGAACTCGGAAGAAATGAAGAAGTTCCCTGGCATTCATGGTCACCATGATCTTCGTCTCCGCGGCATTGGGAAGAATAAAGCGCGCGTCCTGGTTGGCCGTTTCTCCCACAAGCCCCTTCTGCTGCAGTCTTTCCACGAGGGTCGTGTAGGCCCTCTGAGCCTCCTTCATCGTCTGGACGAATTCCTTCTTAAGTTCCGGATCGGACTTGATGGAAGGCGGGATCACATAGTCAAATCCCGCTATTTCGCTCACATATCGCTGCGACTGCTGGGAATAGCTGGCCACCCGGTGCCGCACGAGCTGGTGGGAGCAGGCCCGGCTGATGCCTTCGATGGCAAAGGTAAATGAGACGTGTTCCACCGGGCTCATATGACCCATCTTCATAAGCCTCTCCACAAACTGCCGCTGGTCACGACGGGCCACCTTGTCCCTCAGGCCTTCGATATCAGAGGGGCTGTAACAGAGTCTTGCCGCCATGGCCACCGTGGCTTCGGGTTCCGGCGTATGGGTGAGAAGGAGGACTTTCAGTCTTGACTCAGACATGGGATTACCTCGAGTTCAATAGATTGGGATGATGGGGGGCGCGGTCTTTTTGGATCAGGGGAATCGGTACGCATCCCGCTCAAGGACTGAGAATGACACCCGCCACGACGGTCTCTTTACATCCTTTCAGGAAAACGGGCCATTCCGCCAACAAAACGACCCGATCGTATTTTACGAATAACTCTGCTCATCTCCCGGGAAGGCCCCTTCTTCCACCTCCCGGATGTATGCCTGGATGGCTGAAACCGATTCCTGCTTCAGGTTCGCGTACCGCTTTACGAACTTCGGGACGAAGCGGTCGAACAATCCCAGGAGGTCCTGAATAACCAGGATCTGCCCGTCGCAGTATTTGCCGGCGCCGATACCAATCGTGGGGATGTTTATCGATTCCGTGATTCTTTTTCCCAGCCCGGTCGGAATTCCCTCGAGAATGAGAGAAAAGGCTCCGGCATCTTCGACCTGCCGGGCCTCATCCATCAGCTTCTGGGCCGTTGCCTCGTCTCGTCCCTGGACTCGGAATCCGCCATAACGATGGATGGACTGAGGGGTAATCCCGATATGCGCCATGACCGGAATGTCAAAATTGACCAACTCCCTTATAACCGGCAGGATGTTTCCGCCCCCCTCGATCTTCACCGCCTGCGCCCCGGCCTGAAGAAATCGTCCCGCATTCCTGACGGCATTGCCCACGCCTGTCTGATACGAGAGAAACGGCATGTCCCCTATCACCATGGCATTCTTCACGGCCCGCGCCACGATACGGGTGTGGTAGAGCATGTCCTTCATCGAAACCGGCAGAGTGTTCTCAAGGCCCTGCACCACTACTCCGAGGGAGTCTCCGACGAGGACCACGTCAATCCCGGCTTCATCCACGATAGTGGCGGTCGGATAATCATAGGCCGTCAGGGCCGTGATCTTCTTGTTCTCGGCCTTCTTCTTGATCAGAGTCTGGATATTGGTCCTGGCCAACCTGCTCTACTCCCGTCAATAATTTCTGAAAGTCCCGCGCCGGGCGGTAAGAGATGGGCCCTAATATACCACGTTGAACCCGTGGAGCCATAAGCCGGGATTCCCGAAGCCCTGTTTTCCCGGCGTCAATCAAGCACGGAGGGAAATTCCTGAGGTTCAGCGCCGGAATCTGCGGGAGGACGACTTAATGATGCCTGTTTCTTCCTCGTCCGGTCCCTACAATTTTTCCCGTCAACGCGATCTTCTGTGTCTCCTTGCCACCCGTGCGCCGCTCCACAAACAGGGTCTCGCCGGTATCCGGCGCTTTCCCCGTCAGATACATGGTCGTGGACCACGTGGAGGGGGTGGGCGTGAATATCTGTGTTTGTTCCGGGGTCGTCTCGAGGTGTTTCCTGACGAAGGCTGCAAGCCGCCGCATATCCGCATCACGGCATCCCGGATGGCCTGCAATGAAATAGTAGGTGAGATACTGCCGTTTTCCACATTCGGTCGAGAGCTTTTCAAACCGGTCCTTGAAGACCAAAAGGGATTGAATGCCTGGTTTTCCCATGAGCCTGAGCACACCGTCTTCCGAATGCTCCGGGGCCACTTTCAACTGTCCCGAGACATGGTGTTTTACGATTTCACGGAGATAGGCCTCCCCGTGCTTACGGTCCGCAAGAACCATATCGTACCGGGTCCCCGAAGCCACAAAAACTCTCCGGACATGGCGCAGGCGGCGGAGTTGGCTGAGCAGTTCCACCTGCTTGGCATGGTTTACGGGCATGGATCTGCAGATCGAGGGGAAGAGGCAGCGCTTATCTCGGCAGATACCTCGGGATATCTTTTTCGGACATTCGATCGCGTACATGTTGGCCGTAGGCCCGCCGACATCGCTGATGATTCCCGTGAACCGCGGGTGCTCTGCAAACGAAACGGCCTCCTGAACGACGGAAGCGATGCTTCGTGAGGTCACGGTCCGACCCTGGTGGACGGCTATGGCGCAGAAATTACACTCGCCGTAACATCCCCGGTGAGTGGTCAGGGAAAAGCGTATGGTGTCCAGCGCCCGAACCAGCCCGTCTTTACCGTAATGCGGGTGCACTTCCCGTTCGAAGGGGAGCGCATGCACCCGGTCCAGTTCCTCTTCCGAAAGGGGAAGCGGCGGCGGGTTGTGAACAAGGTAGCGCGTATCCTGTTGCTGGAAAAGCCCTTGCCCGGTAATGGGATCATTGTTCCGATAGAAGGTCTCGAACATGGGCAGGAAGGCCTCCTTGTCCGCGGAAACGGTCTGAAAGGAAGGAAGGGCAAGGTAATCCTTCCCCACCGGAACGGTACGGCTGATGTAGCACAGTCCGCGGATGTTGTTCGGGTCCTCTTCCCGGCGCAAGGCTTCAGCGAGTTCCACCACGCTTTGGTCTGCCATCCCGTAAAGGAGATAATCGGCCTTCGCGTCGAACAGGATGCTCCGCCGGACCGAATCGGTGGCATAGTCGTAATGGGCAATACGCCGCAGGCTGGCCTCAATCCCCCCAAGGACGATGGGGCGTGTACGTCTGAAATACTTGCGGATCAGGTTGGCATACACGATAACGGCCCGGTCCGGCCGCCGGTTATTCACTCCCCCCGGCGTGAAATCATCTGCCTTCCGCTTTCTGCCTGTGGCCGTGTAATTGGCCACCATGGAATCCACGCTCCCTCCGGTCACGCCCCAGAAAAGAAGAGGTTCCCCGAGCCGGGCGATGTCGGTGCCGGAGGACCCATCCGGCTGGGCGATGATCCCCACGCGAAACCCGGCGCTCTGAAGAATCCTGCCGGTCAGGGCCACTCCCATGGCCGGGTGATCGATATACGCGTCGCCGGTGACCAGGACGATGTCGAGGTCGGTCCATCCCAGGGCCGCCTTTTCCTCAGGGGTTGTGGGAAGAAACATCAGGCTGCTCCGTTATCAACGGTCGTCGAACATTTCCTGTCGAGGACTTCCGGAAGCTTATCAGGTTAGGTCGGAGCAAACCATCGGGAAGGGTTATTCGCGGCTCAGTCCATACTTCTTCACTCGATAAACGAGCTGCCGTTCCGTGAGGCCAAGCGCCCGGGCCGCCCGGGCATAGATCCAGGCGTTGGCGGCCAGAGCATCCCGGATGCGGTCCTTTTCCAGCTGCTCCACACTCCCCTTCAGTCCGTCCGCTGGCTGCTGCGGCCCGCTCAGAATATGGGCCGGCAGGTCCGTCGATCGGATCTTGTCCGTTTCAGCCAGAACAACGGTATTCTCTATGGCATTTTCCAGCTCCCTGACATTTCCCGGCCAGGTATAGCGCGTCAGCGTTCCAACCGCGTCCTTCTGCAGAACCACCTTTCTCTCATTCTCGCGGTTGAACCTATCCAGAAAGTGGTCGATCAGCAGGGGAATGTCTTCAAAACGCTCGCGGAGGGGAGGCAGGAACACCGGGACCACGTTCAACCGGTAGTAAAGGTCCTCCCGGAACGTGCCCTCGCGAATGGCGTCTTCCAGGTTCCGGTTGGTGGCCGCAATGAGCCGCACATCCACGCGGATGGTCCGGTTCCCGCCGACGCGTTCAAACTCCCGCTCCTGAAGCACTCTCAACAGCTTGGCCTGAAGCGAGAGTTCCAGGTCCCCGATCTCGTCGAGGAAGACGGTGCCCCCGTCGGCCTCTTCGAATTTTCCACGCCGCGTGGCAATGGCGCCGGTGAAGGCCCCCTTCTCGTGACCGAAGAACTCGGACTCAAGCAGGGTCCCCGGGACCGCGGCACAATTGATCTTCACAAAGGGTTTTGCCGAACGCTCGCTCAGGGAATAAATGGCCCGGGCGATCAGCTCCTTCCCGGTTCCGGATTCACCCCTGAGCAGTACCGTGGTCCGGCTCGGAGCCACCTTATGAACCATCCGGAAGACATCCTGCATCCCTTTGGAGGAACCGATGAGGGTTCCCAGACGGTATTTGTCCTTCAGCTGTTGACGGAGTTCCTCCTTCTCTTCCCGCTCCTGGTCCAGCAGGCGTTCGAGCCGCAGCGTCTGTGCAATGAGCTGGGCCACGAGCTTCATGACGCGAAGATCCTCCTCGTAGGTCACCCGTGACCCGAAGATACGGTCTACGCTGAGCACGCCCAGGATGTCGCCCTTGTCCTTGATGGGTACGCAGAGGAAGGAAATGTCCTGCTTGGTGATGCCGTTTCTGGATTCCGTACGGTTGAGAAAGAGAGGCTCTTCGTCCACGTTGGGAATCACGATGGGAGATCCGGACCGCACGACCTTTCCGATGATCCCCTCTCCGATCTTGTACTTTCCCCTCGCGATCTCCGTTCGGGACAGTCCGTAGGCCGCCGCGATGTTGAGCTCACCGGTCCGCATATCCCGCAGGGTTATGGTCCCGCGCTGCAGGTCAAGGTATTCAGCAAGAATGCGCACCGCGGCAAAGAGCCTTCGCTCAATGGGCGTCGTCGATGACAGCGCCTTGCTCACCTCGAGGAGGGCAACCAGTTCGATATTCCGAGAGCGTTCCATGATTTCCGGCCCAGATTCAGCCTGTTGCGTCACTCCGGACCCTTCCGGAGTTCTTGGTTTCATATCATACATGACTTTGAGGTATCGCCTGATTTGAGCCCGGGAATGGGGTTAGGGTGCCCCTCGCTTCCCTCGGCAAAAAAAAGCGGGAGTACGGTCGGGGCACCGTACTCCCGAGTATAGAGGGGTCAACGCGCAATCGCACTCGCAGTCGTGACGTCCCTCAAATCGCCGACGCGTCCCGCTCGCCCGTGCGGATCCGAACGGCCTGTTCCACTGGAAGGACAAAGATCTTTCCGTCTCCGATCTTGCCCGTCTGGGCGGCACCGATGACGGTTTCGACAGCCTTCTCCACCATCTCATCTGCAACAATCACCTCGATCTTGATTTTCGGCACAAAGGCCACGTCGTATTCCGCACCGCGGTACAACTCCACATGGCCCTTCTGACGGCCGTAACCCTTGATCTCGGTGATGGACATCCCCTGGATTCCCAGCTTCTGGAGGGCATCCTTAACATCATCCAGCTTGAACGGTTTAATAATCGCTTCTATCTTCTTCATGACAATCTCCTTGAATTAGAGCTTTACGTGGCCACCGGCATGAACCTGAAAGTCCGGGTAGGCCGTGTTTCCGTGTTCGCCGAAGTCGAGGCCTTCCAGCTCCTCTTCCGGGGTGACGCGGAGCCCGATCGTGCTCTTAATAAGCTTGAACAGGATAAAGGCAGTGGGAAAAACCCATAGGAACGCGGCCCCAATGCCAAGC
>QJVM01000041.1 GCA_003235715.1 Nitrospirota bacterium | reverse complement strand
GAGGAAGCCTGTCCTTCCTGGCCAGGCCGGGCGGGGTTTTCATGTTCTTCCTCTGTTTCCGACCCTCGTCACCCCGATGGCGGTCATCGGCATACGCCCGGTCGCCGCTATGTTCATGGCGTTTCCGGCCGTAATATTCCCGAATCCTCCGTTCGTCCCGTTCACCAAAGGCGACCGTAACGCTCACGTTCCGGGTCCCGACCTCGATTCTGCCTGACAGCATTTCCGGGTGCGCGGGCCAGGCCGAAATCAGGACGATCAGGACCGCGAAGACCGGGACATGTTTCATAATGTTCTTACCCATCGAAACGGACCTCCTCAGGGGTTCAGCAGGCCTGCCGCATCAGGGGCTTGCGGTAATGCCTTTTCTCAATACAGACCGAGCCAAAGATAATCACAATCCTCAACGCTCACACTCAGACGGTGCATCCTCGCCCTTTCTTCGGGCAGAATGACCCGCGAGGTAATGGACGAAGCCCTCTGCTGAACCTGCCGGGGGATACCGGGCTTCCACGCGTGCCCGGAACCGGCGACGACGACCACCTGTACCCCGGGGTTCGTCTCCACATACTCGACGAGGCGGTAGGCCATGGTGGTATCCCAAACCATCTGGGCCTCACAGAACCGCTCAAAGGAATCCGCATCCTGGCTGTGAAACCCGTGACTCCTCTCAATGAAAGCCCGGTAGTTCTCATCCACGTTACAGCTTACGCCCGGAAGGGCCTCCATCTGCTCGGGGGCGAGCGAGGCAAAACCGGCCCGGGCCACCTGATTCACGATGTCCCGGGCCACATTCATGGCGATCATGGGGATTTCATGTTCCCGGGCATACAGGAAGATGTCGCCGTAGAGGGTCCAGGGCATGTCCCAGTTGCGATAGTAGGCCTCGATGAAGTCGTGAAGGTCGACCCTGCCGGCCACCCAACCGTCCAGGATCGCCTGATCCCCGGTCTCGAACATCTCCAGCGCGATGGCCACGGGCCTGTCCTTCTCATGGAACTGGCGAATCACTTCGAGCTGAGCCTGATGATGGAGGGGATTGTCGTGGCTTTCTCCAACAAAGGTCAGGACCGTATCCCCCAGATGCATCAGGAGTTCCGAAACCTGGAGCCGCTGTCGATCCATAACGTCATACACGCCCTGACGGTAAAAGAGAATGCAGGAGGCCAGGAACAGCGGTATGGCGGCTGTGGCCAGGAGCCGCAGAAGTCGCCGGCGACCGGGCTGCCGTGTCACGGGGGGGCGCCGATAAACTCGGTTCTGTTCGACCATGGGACTCCGTGGTACCCGCTTGACGCGACTCCTCGGGGATGGATTCATATTACCGAAAAATACCCCGGCCTGGCAGGCGCCGGATGCGGAGTGGGCGCCTTTTCAGGACCCATGCCTCTATCCGGCCGCAGGGTTCCGTTTCCGCGGGCTGGACGCTCCGGTCACCCCGCTGTCCAGGCTCACGGGGATGGCCTGGGCAAGACGGATATAGGGAAACCGCAACCTCGTTTTGTAAGCTTGGGCCTTAACGCCTTTTCGGACTGCGTCCCGAAGGAGACGGCCATAGACCGGATCGATCTCGTCCGCAGGTCGGAAGGACCGGGCCTCGGAACGCTGGACGAGGAAAAGAATCATCCCCTGATGACCGCGCTTGACGGCGGCCATGAGCTCTCTTAGATGTTTGGCTCCCCGTTCGGTCACGGCGTCCGGGAAACAGGCCACGTCAGCCCCGCAGGTGAGCGTGACACTTTTCACCTCGATGTAACAACGCCGGTCGGCCTTGCTGGCCATGAAATCGATCCGGCTCTCTCCGAGGCGGACCTCGCGCCGGACGGCCCATCCTTCAAAGCCCTCTATTTTGCCCTCCTGCAACGCCTCCTCCACCACGGCGTTGGCGCGATGGGTGTTGACGTCCACCCATCGTCCCCGGGCCCGGACCAGTTCCAGGGTATAGGCGAGTTTTCTGGAGGGATTGGGTGAACGCGAAACCACGACCCGGTGACCCGGGACAGCGCATTGCATCATACTCCCGGTATTGGGGGTATGGGCCGTTATGATTTCGCCCTGTTCCAGACGGATTTCCGCAAGAAATCTCTGGAAACGGCGGATAAGGGTTCCCCGGAGCAGGGAGTCAGGGGGTGCGATGAGCATAGGCCGTATAGGTAGGCTGATACCCGTGCCGGACCAGGCCGGTTACCCCAACCGTTCCCGTATCTTCTCCGCCAGAACTCCGGCGGCATGGGCATACGTGAAGGCGGACAGTCTCTTCCATGCGGCTTCCTGCATGGCCGTTCGCGTGGCCGGATGGTTGAGCAGGTAACGGATATGCTCCGCCAGTTCGGCGCTGTTTCGATACACCGGAAATTCCGCTAGGTCCCGGAGGCCGAGGACCGGGTCGGTGATGACCAGGGAGCCTGCGGCCGTGGCATCAAGAATGCGAGGGTTCAGAAATCCTTCCCGGGCCATGTCGTCATGATGGTCGTTGAGCACAAGGGCGGATGCTGCGTACAAGAGATTCAGTTCCTCGTTGGGCACAAATCGTCCCCGGTACCAGGAGTCAGGCACGACGCCCTCCCATCCGTCCCCCCACACGGCCGGTACGGCGGGGAGCGCGTTCTTCTGCTCCAGCAGGTAGCCGATGACCTTGCGCAGGCCGTCACGCCGGTTATTCCCGACGAAGACGAGAGGGTACCTGGCTGTCGCTTGGGTCGGTTTCATGTGAGTGGGCATCATCAGCCATTCAGCCGGCTGCCGCGAACAGGCGAGCCTTCGTGCAAAAGGCTTCGAGGTGCAGAGGACAAGGTCGTATCTTGCGAGAATATCCGGAGTGATCCGGTCGGGGTGGCTGTGCAGCCAGAGAATACGAAGCCGCGTTTTGGGTAACCGGGCTACAGGAGCGCCGAAGAGGTGAATGACGACATCCGACGGGTCGGAGGCCGGGACGAGACCGGCCGTGGATAGAGCTTCTTGCAGGTGATGCTTGAACCAGTAATCCCCCCACAGCGGTTTCCGGTCGGCGACGGTATCCAGGTCCGAATAGGCCAGAATGGAGATAGAGAGCGGCACCTCGGAACAACGGTCCTTTCAGGGTGAGACGTCCTGGAACTTTTCCCGAAGATAGGCGCCCATTATCTGGTGGAAGGTGAGCAGTGAAGGAAGGTCAATCCATTCGTGGTCCGAATGAAGCCCCCCCACGTAAGGACGGGACATGATCACGGGCATCTTGCGCCGCGTGAAGAACCTGGCATCCGACCCCCCGTGCTCCCGAATCAGTTTCACGGGTTCGCCGGTCACCTCCTCGGTCAGACGCACGAAGACGGGATCCGGTTCGGTCATGACGGGTTCCGCGACGGTTTCAGGTTGAAACTCGGTCTGTTCATCGAGAAGTTTCTTGACGAGGGCAAAGGCGTCGTCCGTGGTCATATCCTCTGTGAAGCGAATATCGATGACGGCCTCGGCCGTATCCGGTACGCGATTGACGGTGAGGTTTCGGGTCTGGAGAACATTGGCCGAGAAGGTATGGTGCCACAGGTCCCCGCGCTGTTCATAACCGCGAAAATGTTCGACCATTCGCCCGAGGTTTTCCATGAGCCGATGGACCGCATTCTCCGATTCCCAGGGTCGGGCGCTGTGACCGGTCCGGCCCCTTGAGACGACCCTTCCGGAGAGGATCCCTTTTTCCATGACGACGATCTCGTTCAGGGAACCGGAGTCCGGAATAACCGCAGTGCCGGCACGGTACCCCTTCTCATTGATGAGATAGCCCACCCCGTTACGGCCACCCGACTCCTCGTCCGACGTGATCATGAGCCCAAGGCTGGCCTTCGGCCGGCTGCGGACCGTGGTCATGAACAGGTCGACGAGCGCCGCGACCTGGCCTTTCATGTCCCCCGCCCCCCGGCCGTAAAGGCGTGACCCGTCCACCCGGGGGCAAAATCCCTGGGCCTCGGCCTCCACCACGTCCACGTGTCCCACGAGAAGCACGTCGAAGAATCCGGAGTGTTCCAGAGGGCCTGCCACGAGGGACGGACGTCCGTCCGATTGGTGCTCCTCCACGCGGATTCCGGGGATGCCTTCGACTGTCTGGCGGACATGGTCCACGGCCCTGGCCAGGGCCTCTGGATTGGCCGCGGTGGAGGGGATGAGGACCAGCTCCTTCAGTAACTGGACAATTCGGGCTTCAGTCTCGGTCATGGACACACCCGTACGGCAGGACTCGCGGAAACTGGTCAGAGAGGGCCCTGCAGTCTTCCGGATGGGGGGAAAGGAAAAGAATCTGCGCTTTCCGCAGGTATCCGCCGGAGTCGGTAATGACATTAATCGGCAAAATGCCGGCTTCCCGTCCGGGCTCGAAAAGAAGCTTTCGGGCAGAGAGGGTATTGAGAAAAGCGTGGGTATGCGCACAGCCCTCAAAGGTGTAATTCCGCATGATCCAGGCGCCATGGGGTTGAAAGTGGCGGGCCAGGAGCGAAGGGTAGGTGGCTCCGGTGACGCGCGCGTTCACCTCGCAGACTTTTATGACCACCCGGCCGCCCTGGTCATAAACGAGAAAATCTATGCTACCGGTGCCCCGATATCCGGTCGCAGCCACCCAGCGGCAGACGATACCCGCCTGGCGGATGAGTTCATCGAAGACGGGGTTTCCGGGCACCAGAGGAAAGTCCGGCGGCGGAACGATGTTGCCCTCGTGAACCGACTGGCGGCTGAGGAGTTGCTCCGTAATATCGAAAAGGGTGACCCGTTCCGGACCACCGGAAAAGAACTGAACCGACGGAGAAAGTATACGTCCGACCCCCTGAATGCCGACTTCCACCCAGCCCTGGCATAAAACCCGGGTTTCCCTAAAGAGAAAGGCGGGAAGGGCTTCCGGTTGCGGGGGCGAGGAAAAATCGATAATCGCCATCCCGAAGCCGGATGCTCCCAGGGCGCTGCGGACGATGGCTTTCCGGTATCCCCTGGCTTTCAGCCGGGCGAGCAGGGATTCCAAATCGGGACCCGGTGTGACTTCACCCCCGTCAAAGGATGGCAGGCCTTCCTTGTGGAGCTGTCGGGTAAGAAGAATCTTATCGTTTGCGGTCCGGCTCGATTCGAACGAGTTGGTGAGGCGCTTTCCTGTAGCCCTGGCGAGGTTTTCCAGTTCCGGGTCTGTGACATACCCATCCAGGATCTCAGCCGAATGGACCCTTACGTATTCCACGAGTTTGGAGAAATTCCCGGACTGCGGGCCGGAGGGGCCGCCGTCACCCGCCTGAAGTGCGAAAGTCTCGGGAAGGTTGAGGCCTGGCAAGGTGGCAAAGTATTCTCGCATGGCCTTTTCGGGCTTCTCGTTCAGCAGGAGAAGATTCTGCCCCTGGTACAGCAGGCCGAGAATGGGAAACATGCGGGCGCCGTAGCTCGAAAACCCGGTCACGTTCGTTCGGAGATGTGCGGTCTTGTCTTCGTCGCCGTAAAAGATTCGATCAATGTTGGCAAGAAACACGGCGCCATGGTTCCAGAGCGCGGGAATCTCTCCAATGCCCACCCGAACCGGTTCCTCGTCAAGCTTCTGGGACCCCATGGCACTCATAAGAACAGGTTAAATCATCGGTTCTGAAAAGCCAATAAAGCCGCGCCCAGATGGTTCGTTTGTCATGCGGAAGCGTTCGATGAAGAGGGTGCGGCCGGACTCTTGCGCGTTTGACAAACAGGGGGGGCGCGATTAAACTGCAAGCGTCTCCTGCGGACAGGCAAGACCGAACGTTGTGGTTGTCGAGCCTTCTCCCCCGGACCGTAAAAACCCTCAAGTGATCTGCCGGGAGACCCCCCACCTGGAAGGGAGGCCGAGGTTGTTCAGAACTGTCCTGAGAATCCCAAGGTTTTCGGTATCGGTTTCCCCCCTCGGTCGTCTTTGCGCATGCTGCCTGTATACCTTCGCCGCGACCGTCCTTTTCGTGGCTCCCCCTTCCATGGCCCGCGCGGACACGGCTGACCTGTACACCGGTTCGGGCATGGTGCTGCAGTTGGCCCGGGAAAGGGGAAACTCTTCAGAAATGAAAGGGGTTCTCTATTCCCGCGAGGCGGCCTACAAGTTCGAGGTCCGGCGACGTGGGACGACTTTCAGGTCCACAGAGCTCTATGCGCGCAATGACCGCTTGGCTCCGTACCGCAGCGTGGAAGGCAGCGTTGAACTTCAGTTCCGGGATGGCGACCATAAGGTTATTCTGGACATGAGTTCACCCCTCCGCTCGCTTTCGGCGGTTTTCAGGCGCCAGTTGGACGCCCGCGCTTATAACCTGATGAGTCAGTACGGCGACACCTATTGCGACCTGAACCATCTTGTACTGCTCGTGGTGGACCGTCCCGGGAATGCCTCGGGCGGCTGGCTTTCCCGCGTGATGAGTGAGGATTCCGAACTGATGCCGGTGATCGGGTTTTTTTTCGGCCCCAGGGTCTGGTACTCGTTCCAGGCCGAGGGAGACCCTACCAACGGGATTACAAGTGCCAGCCTTGAAATCGGAGACGGTGCGCTGGAAGGCTATCTGGGCAGTGCCACGGTGAAAGCGCGCCTGGACGCGAGCCGGTTGATCTATACGTATTCCGATGCCGCCGGAGCCAACGCGTACCAGTTTACCTATAGGTCACACGACAAGCTTTGCGCCCGCGTGGTCACGCGTTGGACCACGCGAAGGAGGATGCCGAGAGGCCGGGTTGCCACAGAGACGGAACCCAGCCCCCCGAAGCGGCCGGAACCCCCCGAGGCCCCGACAACGGTCAAGCCCGCTGAGGAGAAACCGAGCGAAATCGTCGAACCGGAGAAACCGAAGCCCGTCGAGGAAGGGCCGGCGGTTGCCCCTGTAGAGGCCGGGCCGCCGTCGACGCCGGACGCGCCGGTCGAGGCGCCAAGCACGACCATTCCCAAAGAAGCGGATGTCCCGAGGGCCCCCGCCGAAGGAGAATTTGCAGCGCCTGAGCCGGCGGCCAAGCCCCCGCTGAAAGAAGAAAGGCAGGACTTGCTTCCTCAGGAAGAGCTTCGGCGGGAGGATATGCGGACGGATATTCCAGGGCAGGAACCATTACCGGAGGAATACGAGGTTCTTCCCGAGGAGGCCTATCCCTATCCTGAGGAGGTCTATCCTTATCCCGAGGAGACCTACCCCTATCCTGAGGAGGTCTATCCCTATCCCGAAGAGGATTATCCGTCGTACCCGGAAGGAGACCTGTATCAACCCCTGCCCGGAGAGGAATATCCCCAAGATCCGCTGTACAATGCGCCTCTGGAAGAACAGCCTCCGGGGGAATTCTACGAGCCGGCGCAATAGGACGGACGCTGGGTGAGAGAAATGGTCGGGGCGAGAGGATTTGAACCTCCGACCTCACGGTCCCGAACCGTGCGCGCTACCAAACTGCGCCACGCCCCGACGAGCGGTAATCATAAACCGCACCTTCGTGGCTTGTCAATAAATGGCAGACGACGTAACCCTCACTGTTTTCGGCCAAAAAGCTCTTCTTCGGTTGTTTTGTGCATCACGTCCGAGGCGGCCCTGATGCCTCTTCGGCGTCCAAGGTTTCGTTTGACAAGACTGCGAGGGATACATATATAATATTCCCCTTTTCGAATATGCCTTTTCTGTGGAACGAAAGGAGACGTGTTCATGCAGGTCATTCTGGTCAATGATGTGGAAAAACTCGGGCGGGCCGGGGATATCGTGAAAGTGGCCCCGGGCTATGCCCGTAATTATCTTCTGCCCAAGCGGATTGCTCTTGAAGCGAACGTGAAGAACCAAAGGTGGCTCGAGCAGCAGAAAGCCCGCATCCTCAAGCGCGCCCTGGAATTGAGAACCGATGCGGAAGCCGTGGCGACCCGACTTTCTTCCGCGGTCGTTGTGATTGCCAAGCAGGCGGGCGAGGAAGACAAGCTTTACGGTTCTGTGACCTCGCTGGAGATTGCCGAGAAACTCGCTGCCCAGGGGATCGAGGTTGACAAGCGGAAGCTTGTGCTTCATGAGCCCATCCGCAGGCTGGGGGATCACGAGGTCACGGTCAAACTGCACAGCGACGTGGAGGCGCAACTCAAGGTCCAGGTCGTGAGGACCGGCGAAGAAACAACGGAGGCCTAGGTCCCCGTGCGGGAGACCCGGACGTCGCCCGATCGTATTCCCCCCCAGAACCTCGAGGCTGAACAGTCGGTTCTGGGGGGGATTTTATTGGAAAATGAGGCCCTTGCCAGGGTACTCGAGCTTATCTCCCCGGATGACTTCTACAAGGAATCACACCGCCTGATCTTTCGAAGGATCCTCGGCCTGTATGAGAAGAACGAGCCCATCGACCTCATCACGCTGACCAATGAACTGAACAATCACGGAGAACTGGAACGAGGGGGGGGCGCCTCCTATCTCGCGGAACTGGTCTCCCAGGTGCCTACCGCCGCAAACATTCATAACTACTGCCGGATCGTGCGGGAGAAGGCCACGATCAGGAACCTGATTACGTCCGCCACGGAAATCGTTACCTCGGCCTTCGAGTCGGCGGGTGATGCGGATGACCTCATTGACACAGCCGAACAGAAAATCTTCGAAATATCGGAGAAGCGCATAAGGCAGTCCTTCGTGCCAACCCGGGAAATTGTTCACGACAGTGTGGACATGATCGAACGTTTGTACCACCGGAAGGACATGATCACGGGTGTGGCGAGCGGTTTTACGGACCTGGACGAACGCACGGCCGGGTTCCAGCCAGGGGACCTGATCATTATCGCGGGACGCCCCTCCATGGGGAAAACGGCCTTTGCTCTCAATATTGCGGAGCATGTGGCCATTGATGGCAAGTCGCCCGTGGGGATCTTCAGCCTCGAGATGTCGAAGGAGCAACTGGTGCTCCGGATGCTCTGTTCGCAGGCCAGGGTGGACTCCAAGAACGTTCGCACCGGCTATGTGGCCAAGGACGAATGGCCCAAGCTTACGGCGGCTGCCGGAAGGATTCACGAAGCGCCGATCTTTATCGATGATTCGGCGGTCAACACCGTTCTTGAGATGAGGGCGAAGGCCCGGAGGCTCAAGATGGAACATGGCCTCGGTCTCATCATCGTGGATTACCTTCAGCTGATGAAGGGGCGGGCGGGAGCGGACACGCGGGAACAGGAGATTTCGGATATCTCACGTTCTCTGAAGGCCCTGGGCCGGGAGCTGCGAATCCCGGTGATCGCCCTCAGTCAGTTGAATCGGGCCGTGGAGCAGAGGCGACCCCCGCGGCCCATGCTGGCAGACCTGCGGGAGTCGGGCGCCATTGAGCAGGATGCCGATGTCATTCTTTTTGTCTATCGGGAAGAGGTGTATGATAAGGACGATACGGAAAAGAAGGGCAAGGCGGAGATTATTATCGGAAAGCAGAGGAACGGGCCCATCGGTACGGTGGCTCTCGCGTTCCTGGAGAAGTTTACCCGCTTTGAGAACCAGGCCCTGGTCGAGCCCTATTGAAGGCTGACTTCGGTGGGGCACTTCCCGCCGGAGGGTCTGCCCGACGACGATGAAGGATGCGGTCACCAGAAGACGGCCGGCCGTGGCCGGCCAGTTCTACGAGGGGACGAGGTCTCGCCTCGAAGCGCAGGTGGCTGCGTGCATGCGGACAGATGTGGCCCGGGAAAAGGTTATCGGAGTCGTTTCTCCCCATGCCGGGCTGATGTACTCCGGGCCGGTGGCTGGAGAACTCTACAGCCGCGTCGAACCCCCGGATACGTTTGTCCTGATTGGCCCGAACCATACCGGTCTGGGCGCACCCCTGGCGATCATGTCGTTCGGGCAGTGGGAGATTCCCACGGCCTCGGTGGAGATTGACTCGCGGTTGGCCGAACTTTTGCTGGAGTGCGTGGATAGCCTCCAGGAGGATGAACAGGCCCATCATCTGGAGCACTCTCTGGAGGTTCAGCTTCCCTTCATCGTTCATGCGGCGCCAGGGGCCCGCATCGTCCCGATATGTATGGGGGATACACGCATCGACACCTGTCGGGCGCTGGGTCAGGGGATAGGCGAGACCATTCGCGAGGTGGGCTACCGAGTGGTCGTCGTGGCCAGTTCCGACATGAGCCATTTTCTTTCCGATGGAGAGGCCAGGAGGCTCGACCGAATGGCCATCGATCAGGTTCTGGCCCTGTCCCCGGAAGGGGTTCACGAGGTGGTCCGGAAGAAAGGGATCACCATGTGCGGGTTTGGGCCGGCCACCACGCTGTTGTACGCGGCAAAGGTGCTGGGCGCCACATCTGCCGAACTGGTGGACTATCGGACTTCTGGAGATGTTTCGGGGGACAGAAAGCGGGTTGTTGGTTATGCCGGCATTCTGATCCGGTAAGAAAGATCCCTGCCTGCCGTATCGAAACCGTTCTGGACAGGTTTTGTAACGTGGGTTCTGCGCATTTTTCGCGGCCAGGACACGGACGGCCGGAGGCCGACCGGGAACAGGGTCTGGAAACAGGACGGCTGATTGACCCCTACGGGGGAATTAAGGAGAAGACAGAGATTAATGGAACGCAGGCGCAGTCTCCGTGTGGAACCGAGTATTGCCTATTTCTCCATGGAAATAGGGCTTCAGAATGACATTCCGACCTACAGCGGCGGCCTGGGCGTTTTGGCCGGTGACACGATCCGCTCGGCAGCGGACCTGAACCTGCCGATGGTGGCCGTGACCCTGATGTGTCGAAAGGGCTATTTCCGGCAGGAACTCGACCCGGCCGGACGTCAGATCGAGCGCGAAGTGGATTGGAGGCCCGAGCAACATCTGACCCTGTTGCCCCAGAGGGTTACGGTCAGTATTGAAGGACGAACCGTTCAGGTCCAGGCCTGGCGTTATGATGTCAAGAGCCTGGCCGGGGGCGTGGTTCCGGTTTTCCTGCTGGATACCCACGTGGATGGGAATGCCGAATCGGACAGGGGGATCACCGATTTCCTTTACGGGGGAGACCAGCGGTATCGACTCAAGCAGGAGATTGTGCTCGGCATCGGCGGGGTCCGGATGCTGGAGGAAGTGGGATATATGGGCATCCGTAAATACCATATGAACGAAGGGCACGCCAGTTTTCTCACTCTGGAACTCCTTCATCGTTTCAAGAAAGACATCGAGGATGTGTGGGACGAAAGACTCGTATGGGACAAGGATACGGTTCGGAGCCGGTGCGTTTTCACCACCCACACGCCGGTGGAGGCGGGGCACGACAAGTTTCCCTACGAACTGGTCCGGGACGTGCTTGGGGAATTCGTTCCCATTCATGTTCTTCGAGAACTTGGGGGGCAGGACGTACTGAACATGACGTTGCTGGCCCTCAATCTGAGCGATTTCGTCAACGGCGTGGCCAAGAAGCACGGTGAGGTTTCCCAGCACATGTTCCCGGGATACGTGATTAATGCGATCACCAACGGCGTTCATTCCTTCACCTGGACCTGCGACGATTTTCGAAGACTCTACGACCGTTACCTGCCGGGATGGGCCAATGAACCCGAACTTTTCGTCCGGGTGGGCCGGATTCCGGACGAGGAGATATGGGCGGCGCATCAGTCCGCCAAGCGGCGACTCCTCCGGCACGTCAAGGAGATCGCGGGGGTCGAAATGAATCCCGACCTGTTTACGATCGGATTCGCCCGGAGAGCCACGGCCTACAAGCGTGCGGACCTCCTGTTCAGTGATATGGAACGGTTGAAGCGCATCGGCCGGGGCAGGCTTCAGGTCATCTATGCCGGCAAGGCCCATCCCCGGGACATGAATGGCAAGCAGATGATCGAAAAGATTGTCCGGGCGGCGCAGGATCTGGCGCCGGATATTCACATGGTCTATCTGCCCAACTACAATATGGACCTGGGTTTGCTGATGGCTTCGGGCGTGGATGTCTGGCTCAACAATCCGCTCCGCCCTCATGAAGCCTCCGGAACCTCGGGCATGAAGGCGGCCCACAACGGGGTTCTTAATTTCAGCGTTCTGGATGGCTGGTGGATCGAGGGACATATCGAAGGGTTCACCGGATGGGCCATCGGCCCTGAACCCACGGAATCGAGCCTGGACCAGAGGGCCGATGCCGTGGACGCGGCAGACCTGTACCGGAAACTGGAAGAGGTCATCATGCCGCTGTATTACAACGATCGGCACACCTGGGTTCGCATGATGCAGAACGCCATAGGGAAGAACGCCTATTACTTCAACACGCACCGGATGATGCGGCGGTATGTGACCGAAGCCTACATTCGCTGAGCGCGCCAAGATCCACGTCAAAAAAATGGGTGAACTTCTGCACAGGATGGCCGATTGGCTGGTCAGTACGGTGGGAACCATGGGGTACCCCGGGGTCTTCCTGCTGATGACCATTGAAAGCTCCTTCATCCCGTTTCCGAGCGAGGTGGTCATGGTCCCGGCTGGTTACCTGGCCTCGAAAGGGGAGATGGGCCTGGTGCCGGCCATTGCTGTAGGAATTGCCGGCAGCCTTGCCGGCGCTTTCATCAATTACGCCCTTGCGGTCTATCTGGGGCGTCCCTTCATTCTAAGGTACGGCCGCTATGTCGGGATATCGCAGGAGAAGTTCATTCACGTGGAAAGCTATTTTGCGAAGCACGGGGAGATCACGACGTTCATCGGGCGTCTCATTCCCGGAATCCGGCAGCTGATCTCGCTCCCGGCGGGCCTGGGCCGCATGAACCAGAGCCGCTTTGCCGCGTTCACGGCTCTGGGGGCCGGACTCTGGGTGGTCGTGCTAGTGGTGATCGGATATATGATCGGTGAAAACGAGGACCTTATCCGGAAATACCTGCGCGAGGCCAGCATCTCGCTTCTGATGTTTGCGGTCATCGTGGTGGCGGCGTACCTGGTGTACCAGCGAAAACGTCGAGCCAGGGAAAGCAACGAGTTGCGCCCCAAGGTATAGGATTTACCCTTGTCATCATCACGAGGAACGACGGAGGTGCCGAATGGCTGGCAGGATCAAGAAGGCCATTGATCTTTTTGAACTGGTTCGTTTTCTGGACGAGGAACTTCGAATCGGCGATTTTCCGGATGATTCAAGCATAAACGGATTGCAGTTCGAGGGGAGGGCCGCGGTCCGCCACGTGGCTCTGGCCGTGGACGCCAGCCGCCCCGTCATTCGGGACGCGGCCCGGCTTGGCGCGGACCTTCTTCTTGTTCATCACGGGCTCATTTGGAACGGTATCCGTTCCATTCGGGGGACGGTGAAGGAGCGGATCCGGTTGCTCTACGAGGGAGACCTCTCCCTTTACGCCTGCCACCTGCCCCTGGATGCACATCCCCGGCTTGGAAACAATGCCCGCATCCTCAGGGCCCTTGGGGCCAGAAGCCTTTCTCCGTTTGGCACCTACCACGGGCGGAGGATTGGGTTCAGGGGAAGCCTTCCTCGGGCCATGCCTCTTTCCGAGCTTGCCAAGAAGATCGAGCGCCTGACGAAATCTGCTGTCCAATCCGCGGAACTGGGGCCACCTTCCCGGCATCTGGCCGTGGTCTCGGGCGGAGGAGCAGGCTCGGTCCCGGAGATGGAAAGAACGGAGATCGATACCTACATCACGGGAGAGCCCTCCCATACCGCGTTTCTCCAGGCGCGTGAACTCGGTAAGAACCTGATCTTTGCAGGGCATTACGCGACCGAAACCTTCGGCGTCCGTGCTGTGGGGGAACGACTCAAGAAGCGATTCGAACTGGCCGTCACGTTTCTGGACCACCCCACGAATTTCTAAAGCCCGAGACCTCTGCCCGCCGGAGGGCTTTTGGACAGGCGTTGTGTTCTTTCAGCCCCGGACAGAACGGAGCTATTGTGGCCAAAATTTGCGTTTGTACCCACCCCGGAACCGGATAAGTGGGCCTAATATACGGATTGGTTTTTCTTATTTGACTTGATTTGCCGCACCATTTTATTCTTGCCCTGCTGTTTTTGCCAGAAAATCCCTTTCTAAGGAGGAGATTAATGAGTAAGAAGACGTATGCAACTCCCTTGCTGGACCAGCTGGAAAAGGGTCCATTTCCGAGCTTTGTGACGGAAATCAAAAGGGCAGCCAAGAGAAGTGATGCCTCGAATGACCTTCTGGGCATACTCGAACGCTGCTACAACGACAAGAAGACCCATTGGAAGCATGGCGGTATCGTGGGTGTTCGGGGATATGGGGGCGGCGTCATCGGCCGATACTCCGACGTTCCCGAGGAGTACCCGGGTTGCGCTCACTTTCACACGGTCCGGGTCAACCAGACGAGCGGTTTCTTCTACACCTCAAAGGCCCTCAATGATATCTGTGACGTCTGGGATAAGTACGGCAGCGGCCTGACCAATCTGCACGGTTCCACGGGTGACCTCGTGCTGCTCGGAACGAACACCGATGCGCTTGAGCCGATTTTCGCAGAACTCTCCTCCCGCGGCTGGGACCTGGGTGGTTCCGGTTCCGCCATGCGTACCCCGAGCTGTTGTGTGGGCCCGGCCCGTTGCGAGTGGTCCATGATCGACACGCTCGATATCAACCATGAGCTGACCCAGGCATTCCAGGATGAATTGCACCGCCCGGCCTTCCCGTACAAGTTCAAGATCAAGACTGCCGGTTGCGGTGTGGACTGCATTGCTTCCGTGGCCCGTGCGGACCTGTCGCTTGTCGGCACGTGGAAGGGGGACATCCAGATTGACCAGGCCGAAGTGGCCAACTATGCCAAGGCCGGGATGAACATCCAGGCCGAGATCGTGGACATGTGCCCGACGGGTTGTATCAGCTACGATGGCAAGGCCATCAAGATCGACAATGCCAACTGTTCCCGTTGCATGCACTGCATTGCCAAGATGACCAAGGCCCTCAGGCCGGGCAAGGAAAGAGGGGCGACGATCCTCGTGGGAGCCAAGGCCCCGTTCGTGATTGGTGCCCTCATGTCTCACGTTATTGTGCCGTTTATGCCTCTTGAGCCGCCCTATGACAACCTGAAGGACCTGATTACCAAGATGTGGGAGTGGTGGGATGAACACGGCAAGAACCGGGAGCGTATCGGCGAGCTGATCGTCCGTCGCGGTATGAGAGAGTTCCTTGAGCATATGGAGCTTGATCCGATTCCGCAGATGGTCTTTGAGCCGCGCCGCGATCCGTTCTACTTCTGGACCGAGGATGAGCTGAAGTAGCCGGTCCGTGCCGGATGTACAGGGGTTTTTTGTATAAGACGTTTATTTGGAACTAATCTCAATCAAGAATTACTGAATAAAGGAGGATTTTGTAATGTCCGACGCACTTCCTGAAAGGCAGACAGATATCGGCCCACCGGATTACAAGCAGTTTCTGCCGCCGGTGGTGGCCAAGAACTATGGAAAATGGAAGTATCACGAGAGAATCAGCAATGCCATGATGGTGCACGTCGGGGAAAGCGGCGACAAGTGTTACACGGTCCGCGCCGCCTCCCCTCGGCTCATCAGCACAGACTTCATCCGCGACCTCACGAAGATGGCCGACAAGCACTGCGGCGGCTTTCTCCGGTTCACCACCCGGAATAACGTTGAATTTCTCGTGGACGACGAAAACAAGGCCAAGGCCCTTGAGAAGGACCTCCGGGATGCCGGCTACATGCTGGGCGGTATCGGCGATACCATCAGTAACGTCGTTCACACCCAGGGCTGGGTGCATTGCCATTCGGCGGCGACGGATGCTTCGGGGCTCGTGAAGGTTCTGATGGACGAGTTCGCGGATTACTTCACGGGGAAAAAGGGCCTGCCGGCCCGCGTGAGGCTTGCCGTGGCCTGCTGCACGAACATGTGCGGCGCTGTGCATTGTTCTGATATCGCCGTGGTGGGTATCCATCGGAAGCCCCCCCGGATCAACGACGAAGAGGTGAAGAAGGCCTGTGAAGTGCCCTCCACCATCGCGTCCTGCCCGACGGGTGCCATTAGTCCGAACCCTGCGGCCAAGAGCGTGAAGATCAAGGAAGACAAGTGCATGTATTGCGGGAACTGCTATTCGGTCTGCCCGGCCCTGCCAATTTCCGATCCGGAGAACGACGGCGTGGCCGTGGTGGTCGGCGGAAAGATCGGGAGCCTCCGTTCCAACCCCAAGTTCTCGAAGCTTGTGATTCCGTTCCTGAAGAACAACCCGCCCCGGTGGCCTGAGGTCACAGCGGCTTTCCGGAACATCCTCACGGTCTACGAGCAGGGTGCCCGGAAACACGAGCGTCTCGGTGAGTGGGTGGACCGGATCGGATGGGAGAAGTTCTTTGCCCTGACCAAGATTCCGTTCACGCACCAGCACATTGATGACTTTACCATCGCGAGGGAAACTTTCCGGGCGTCCGTTGCCTTCAAATGGTAGGAGGCAGGCCGGTATAGGTTTATGTGTGGCGGGTGACCAGCCCGCCACACTTATTTCAGAAACATACCGAGGCAAGGAGGATTGAACGGTGGATATCGAGGAACTCAAGAAGAAGATTTATGATGCAGTAGCCGCTTCGGAGGGGAAGAAGAAGCTGAAGGCCGGTGATGTTCAGAAACAGTTTGCCGCGGAAGCGAGCCGGGATGAAATCAAGAAGGCGATTCGCGAACTGGTGGATTCTGGAACGCTGACCTATGCGTACCTTGGCGGAAGCTACCTGGTTCTTCCTCCGAAGGAATAGGTTTCCCGACTCCTGATTGATTCGCGCTGTCCCCGGCTGGTTGTTTCCGCCCTGAGCGGTGGAGGCGGTAAGACAACCGTTGCCCTTGGCCTGGTTTCCGCATGGGGCGAGTCCGGAAAACGCGTGGTCCCTTTCAAGAAGGGGCCGGACTTCATTGACCCGGGGTGGCTGGCCGCAGCGGCCGGCCACCCCTGTTTTAATCTGGACCCCTACCTCATGAATGCCGCTGCTATCAGCGGCTCCTTCATCACTCAGACCTCAAGGGCAGACATTTCCGTTATCGAGGGAAACCGGGGCCTCTATGACGGGGTCGATGTGGACGGCACCTACAGCACGGCAGAATTGGCCAAGGCCTTGGCCGCGCCCGTCCTGCTGGTGCTGGATACCACAAAGATGACCCGTACGGCCGCCGCACTCGTCCTGGGATGCCAGCGGATGGACCCGATGGTTCGAATCGCTGGGGTGATTCTGAACCGGGTAGCGGGACCAAGACAGGAAAGACTGATTCGTTCAGCCATCGAAAAGTATTGCGGCATTCCCGTGCTGGGCGCCATCCCCAGAAGGCCGGAAGCCGAACTGGCGGAACGTCACATGGGACTCACGCCTGCGGACGAACACGGCGCGGTCCATGCGGCGATTCGGGTGACGGCGGGTCTGGTTCGAGAATACGTGGACCTGGAGGCCGTTCAGACGATAGCGGCGGACGTTTCCGAGGTCTGTGCGCCGGACCTCCCGGCTCCGGCGAGGATAGGCCCTGGCGGCGTTCGAATCGGTATTGTGAGGGACACGGCTTTCCAGTTTTATTATCCAGAGAACTTCTCCCTTCTTGAAGAGGCCGGGGCAGAACTGGTCAGGCTGAACGCCCTCGAGGATGCTCACGTGCCGGAACTGGACGCCCTTTATATCGGCGGCGGGTTTCCGGAAACCCATGCGGTCTTGCTTGCCGAAAACGACAAATTCCGCGAGGCTGTGAAACAGAGGGCTCTGGAGGGCCTTCCGGTTTATGCCGAGTGCGGCGGCCTCATGTTTCTGGGCCGGGAAATACACCTGAAAGGAAAACGGTATCCCATGGCCGGGGTCCTGCCCCTGTCCTTCGAGATGCACGACCGGCCCCGGGGACACGGTTACACGGATTTTGTGGTGGATGGGGAGAACCCGTTCTTCGAAAGGGGACTCCGCCTCAAGGGGCACGAGTTTCACTATTCCTCGGTGGCCGAAGCGGATACGGAAACGCTACCCACGGCCTTCGGCCTCAAACGGGGAACGGGCGTGTGGTCGGGTCGTGACGGCATCGTATCCGGCAGTGTTCTGGCCTGCTATTCGCACCTTCATGCCCTCGGGAGCCCGGAATGGGTGAGCGGCATGGTTCGTGCGGCATACCGGTTTCGTGGCTTTAGACGGGAGCGCAGCGACGTGGAATCCATCAACTAGTCTGTATACATTCTCAAGGCGCACCGGTCCGCTTTTACCTCAAGAAAACTTCATTCTGGGTCGAAATATTAACGAATGGGGGCACGCGCTTGACCCCGCTTCCGGGCGGATTCCGTGTCCGCGCGAAACAGCATTCTGACGGCTTGAATGCTTCTGGAGAGATGGGGTAGCATCTAGGTCATGCTCGGTTCACTTATTACCAAGATTGTCGGAACCAAGAACGAACGGGAACTGAAGAGAATTCAGCCCATCGTTGATCGGATCAATGCGATAGAACCCGAATTCACGGTTCTGTCTGACGGCGAACTATCCGCCAAGACTGAAGAGTTCAGGAAACGATTATCCCAGGGAGATAGCCTGGACGACCTTCTCCCTGAGGCCTTTGCCACGGTTCGGGAGGCCTCACGCCGGGTTCTGAAGATGCGCCATTTCGATGTGCAGCTTATCGGGGGGGTGGTGCTTCATCAGGGCAAGATCGCCGAGATGCGGACGGGTGAAGGAAAGACCCTCGTGGCCACGCTCCCGGTCTATCTGAATGCCCTCGAGGGCCGGGGGGTGGATGTGGTGACGGTCAACGACTATCTGGCCCGTCGCGATTCCGATTGGATGGGTCGGATTTACCGTTTTCTGGGTCTGACGGTCGGGGTGATCGTACACGGGCTCACGGATCGCGAGCGTCAGGAGGCCTACGGGTCCGACATCACCTACGGAACGAACAATGAATTTGGTTTCGACTATCTGCGGGATAACATGAAATACGATCTCGCCGATTACGTTCAGCGTGAACTTCGCTATGCCATTGTTGACGAGGTGGACAGCATCCTCGTGGATGAGGCGCGGACCCCGCTGATCATCTCCGGGCCTTCGGAGGAATCCACCGGCAAGTACTACACGGTGAACCGGGTGATTCCCCACCTCCGTCCCGAAGAACATTACACGGTCGAGGAGAAGACCAAGTCTGCAGCCCTGACCGAAGCCGGTGTGGCCAAGGTGGAACAGATGCTGGGTGTCGAGAATCTCTACGATCCGGCCAATATGGATCTCGTTCACCATGTGGTCAAGGGCCTTATCGCCCACACCATGTACAAGCGTGACGTGGACTACGTCCTCAAGGACGGCGAAGTGGTGATCGTGGATGAGTTTACGGGCCGGCTCATGCCGGGCCGACGCTGGTCGGACGGACTGCATCAGGCCATAGAGGCGAAGGAAGGGGTCAAGATCGCGAGCGAAAACCAGACGCTGGCCACCATCACCTTCCAGAATTACTTCCGGATGTACGACAAGCTGGCCGGCATGACGGGCACGGCGGCCACCGAGGCGGCGGAATTCGAGAAGACCTACGACCTCGAAGTGATGACCATTCCCACGCACCTCCCGATGATCAGGCGAGACCATTCGGACGTGGTCTACCGGAGCCAGCAGGGAAAATTCGCGGCGGTGATCTCGGATATCCGTCAGTGCCATGAAAGAAACCAACCTGTGCTCGTGGGCACCATTTCCATCGAGAACTCCGAACGGCTCAGTGCGCTGCTGAAACGCGAGAAGATTTCCCATAACGTGCTCAACGCGAAACATCACGAGCGTGAAGCCGAAATCGTCATGCAGGCCGGTCGCAAGGGAGCGGTGACCATCGCCACCAATATGGCCGGCCGCGGTACGGACATTGTTCTGGGAGGAAACCCTGAAGGCATTGCGAAGGATTTTCTCAGGGGAAACGATGACCCCAGCGAGGAAGACCAGCGCGAAGCCCATGCTCGGGCCACGGAACTGTGCTCCCGGGAGAAGGAGGAGGTCCTGGCGGCAGGAGGCCTGCATATCATTGGTACTGAGCGGCACGAATCCCGCCGGATCGACAACCAGTTGAGGGGCCGGTCGGGTCGACAGGGGGACCCTGGCTCTTCCCGGTTCTACCTTTCCCTCGAGGATGACCTGATGCGCATTTTCGGGTCCGAACGGATCATGGGGATGATGGACAAGCTGGGGATGGACGACTCCGCACCGATTGAGCACCGCATGGTGACCAAGGCCATCGAGAACGCCCAGAAGAAGGTCGAAGAACACAACTTTGGGGCCCGGAAGCATCTCCTCGAATATGACGACGTGATGAACAAGCAACGGACCGAGATCTACCGCTATCGCCGGGAACTCCTGGCCGGCGAGGGCCTGAAGGAGCGGGTGGAGGAAATGATGGAGTCCTCGGCCCAGGCCATCGTGAATGACTTCTGTCCTCCGGACTCCTATGCAGACCAATGGGACCTGAAAGGTCTGGGCGACAGTCTCTACGGGCAATTCGGAATATCTGTGGAGCTTGAAGGCGAGAAGGAGGCCACCGGCCTTGAGGATACGGTGATCACCACCCTGAAGAAGGTCTACGAGGCCAAGGAACAGGAATTTGGTGCCGATATCATGCGGTACCTCGAGAAGATGATCATGCTTCAGGTCATTGATGCGCAGTGGAAGGATCACCTCTATGGGATTGATCACCTCAAGGAAGGAATCGGCCTGCGCGGGTACGGGCAGCGGGACCCTTTGGTCGAATACAAGCGCGAGGCCTTTGAGATGTTCGAATCGCTGAGTGATCGGATTATGACGGAGACGCTCAGCCGTCTGTTCCGTGTTCAGATCGCCCGCCAGGGTGAGGTGGAACGACAGGTCGCCCGTCCCCGAACCATTCTCTATAATCGCGGCGAGAACGCCCAGAAACCTGCCACCGCCGTCCGCCAGGGCAAGAAGGTGGGACGTAACGATCCCTGCCCCTGCGGAAGCGGGAAGAAGTACAAGAAGTGCTGCGGATTGAATGCCTGACCCGGTTGAAGGGGGATGGCCCCCGTCTTTCCGGACGGTTCCTGGCAAACGGATGATAGAGCGTAAACATATCCTCGTGATCGAGAGCGGTACCAGCATTCTGGGGGCGCATCTGGATCGTCTTGAGAAGAACCGCTATCAGGTCACAGTCGCCTCGACTCCCAGGAAGGCCCTCGCCCACGTCCGGTCCACACCGTTTTCCCTGATCGTGCTGGATAAGGCCCTTTCTCCCCGTCACACGGAACTGGCCAGGCTTCTTTCCCGGACCGAGGCTGTCCCAAAGATTGTCGTCTCGTGCGACGGCCGTTTTACAGGCATTCCCCAATGGCTTCGTCAAGGGGCTGCGGGCCACATTCACGCCCCTTTTGAATACGGCGAGTTCCGTCAGTTGATGGAGCAGGTTCAAGAACGTGCCCGGTCCGAGGGTACCCTCTCCAGGGTGCAACGTGAACTCGATCTGCTCCAGCACGAACTGCGGGAGATACGGGACTTTGGGCGTGCTCTGGGTTCGGCCCTTCGACTGGATGACGTCGAAACGATTATCTCCCATCGGGCGAAGTCTGCTTTGAGGGGGGAGGCCAGTCTCCTTTATCTCCTGGACAAGGATTCCGGATGGGTACTCTGCGGTAAATCTCACGGGACCCGGAAGTCCGACGCAGAGGTCCTTCGCTTCCGGCCCGGTGAAGGCATGGCCGGGGCCGTCGTGGACCAGGGAAGGCCGGTGCTGGTTCCGCAGGTGGATGGTCATATCCCCTATCGCATGACGCCGCGACAGCTGGCCTTCTACAGGGGCCGGAGTGTCATGTGTGTTCCCCTGAAAGGAGTTGGAGATGTGCTGGGGGCTGTGGAGGTGGTGGGCCGAAAGCGAACGCCTGCCTACTCGGAGGACGATTTGGCCTTCTTCGTGCGACTCATGGACCAGGCTCCGTCGGCCCTGGATCGGGCGCGCTCCTACCAGAGAGCGACCGACATGGCCATGGCGGATGATCTGACCGGGCTTTTCAACCTTCGCTATCTCACCAGTGTGATCGATGCAGAGGTAGAGCGGGGCCAGCGTTACGGCGTGGTGGTGTCTGTGATCTTCATGGACCTCGACCATTTCAAGGACGTAAACGACAGCAAAGGTCATCTGGTCGGGAGCAAGGTTCTTGTCGAGGTGGCGGATCTGCTCCGGGATTGTCTCCGTTCCGTCGACGTGGTGGCTCGTTACGGCGGGGACGAGTTCGTTGTGGTTCTGCCCCAAACCTCCCTGGACGCCGCCTTTGCCATAGCCGAGCGGCTTCGGCGGACCATGGAAAAATCGGTCTTTCTTGAGGATGAAGGGCATGCCATCCGACTCACGGCCAGTTTTGGCGTAACCTCCTATCCTGAGGTGGCCAAGAGCAAGGAGGAACTCCTCCGAATGGCGGACGAAGCCATGTACATGGCCAAGACCCGAAGCCGAAATTCTGTATACGCAATGAGGTACTGATGGCACTTTTTAATTACGCGTCAAGGGAAATAACGCTTAAAGTGGTCTATTATGGTCCCGGCCTTTCCGGGAAAACCACCAACCTTCAGTGGCTCCATGAGCACCTTGATGAGGCCAGACGAAGCAAGCTGCTGTCGCTTGCGACGGAAACCGATCGAACCCTGTTCTTTGATTTCCTGCCCATGGATCTGGGAAATATCGGGGGGTTCAAGGTGAAGTTTCAGCTGTACACCGTTCCGGGTCAGGTCCGATATGACGCCACGCGGAAGCTGGTTCTGAAGGGGGCAGACGCTGTGGTGTTCGTGGCGGACTCCCAGAGGGCCATGCGGGATTCCAATATCGTAAGCTTCGAGAACATGAAGGAGAATCTCGCCGCCAACAATCTGGATTACAAAACCATCCTTTTTGTCCTCCAGTACAACAAGAGAGACCTCCCTGACATCATGCCCGTTGAGGAGATGGATGCTGACTTGAACGAACGAAAGGTGGAGGTCATTGAGTCGAGCGCGGTGAACGGTCAGGGGGTCCGGGAAACCTTTGATGCGGTGACCAAGCTTCTGGTTCAGGAGGCCAACCGACGCCAGAAGATGTATGAGCAGGGGCAGGTTTCGGCAAGCCGGGCGCTGAACACCAAGGTGGGCACGGCCCGGATGGGTGTGAAATCCGGAAAGGGTGGAGAGGCCGAAACCTCCGCCGGACAGCAAAACCTGGGTACGGCCCTGTGGAATGATTTAAAACCTTCGGGGGCGGAAAAAGCAGCGCCTTCCAAACTCCCACCGCCTCCGTCTTTCACGGCGAGTCCGGATGGCATCCCCGAACTGGTGGACCAACTCACCCGACTGATCGAAGAGCGTCGGAAGACGGAAGACGAGATTCTTTCGGTGCTTCAGGACATCCGGGACCGGCTGGCCTGACACGGGTTATGACCGTTCCGGTTCGTCCCCTGGTTCTTCCCGGAAACTAGATTGCCCTATCACGCAGACGCTCAAGGGTTCGGATAAGGGCTTCCGCTTTCTTCAGGGTTTCGTGGTACTCGCGTTCGGGGTCTGAATCGGCCACGATGCCCGCGCCCGCCTGAACATAAGCCGTACCGTCCTTCACGACAAAGGTCCGGATGATGATGTTCAGGTCCATTCGTCCGTTGACCCCGATGTAGCCCACCGATCCTGTATACGGCCCCCGGCTTACGGGTTCCAGTTCATCGATGATCTCCATGCACCGGACCTTGGGAACGCCCGTGATGGTTCCTCCGGGAAAGACTGCGCTGATGACCTCCACGGGGCCGGCCCCCGGCCGGAGGCGGCCCCGGATATTCGAAACGATGTGAATCACGTGGGAATAGTCTTCTGTCACCATCAGCTCATCAACGACGACGGAACCGAACTCGGACACGCGTCCAAGGTCATTGCGTTCAAGGTCGATGAGCATGATATGTTCGGCCCGTTCCTTGGGATGGAGCAGGAGTTCCGTGCGCATGAGGTGATCGGCATCGGCATCGGCTCCCCGGGGCCGGGTCCCGGCAATGGGGCGGGTCTGTACTGTGCCGTCATCGACCAGGACCAGCCGTTCCGGGGACGAACTGGCGATCTGGTAGTCCCCCATGTCCAGGTAGGACGCAAACGGACTGGGGTTGATGGAGCGGAGCCCTTGGTAGAGGTCCCAGGGATCCAGATCCGTCAGATGGGCTTTTATGCGCTGTGAAAGATTGGCCTGGAAGATATCACCGGCGGCGATATATTCCTTCGCCCGCCGGACCATGCGCTGGTAATCCTCGGCCGACATTTCATGTTCGATCTCCAGGGGCAATGCTCTGTGGCTCGCCGGAGGCCCCTCCGTGCTCTCCGTCTCGAGACGTCGCAACATTCCTTCAAGGCGAGCCTTGTCAGAAGTTTCGTGGCAGGCCTCTCCTGTCAGGGCCGTCCGTAACCCGGGCAGTACTGAAACCCTCACCTTCTGTTCCACATGGTCCACCGTGATCACGGAATCTGTAAAAAAAAGATGAAGGTCCGGAATATGGAGGTCGTCGGTTGCGGTGCGCGGGAGTTTCTCAAGGTAGTGGACGAAGTCGTAGCTGATGAGCCCGATGGCCCCGCCGGGGAAGGGCAGGCCCGGCGTCGCGACCGCGCTCGTGTTTTCGAGAAGAACCTTCAGTTGACTCAGCCCGAACCCTTTGCGGGTCAGTTCGCCGCCGTGCCCCCGAAGCGCCGTAAGGCCGTTCTTCACCCGAAGTTCCAGAAAGGGGTCTATGGCAATGATGGAAAAGCGAGCGAGATGGGCGGGCCCTCTTACGCTGTCCAGCAGCACGCACCCGGGGCCGCGGAAGCGGTTGTAGATCCACGCCGGATCCCGGTACGAGGATTCCCGCACCAGGGGTTCAAGGGGAGACTCAAGGCAGCCATGGGCGCAGGCCCCGGGCCCGGGCATCAGAATACGCTCTCCTCAATGAGACGGTCCAGGGCGGCGTCCGGATCCTTCTGGGCGGTTACGGCCCGACCAATCACCAGGTAGTCGGCGCCCTCCATCAGGGCCTGTTTCGGAGTCATGGTTCGCTTCTGATCATCGGGGGGCGACCACGGGGGCCGTATTCCCGGGGTGACCACCAGAAATTTCTCCCCGCACTGGTCCTTGATGATGGAAATTTCCCGGGGAGAGGCGACCACCCCGTCCAGTCCGGCCCTCATGCTGAGGCTGGCCAGATGTTTTACGTGGGATTCAATCCTCCGGGGAACGCCGATCTCGTGTTCGAGCGCCTCCTGGGCCAGGCTCGTAAGCACGGTGACGGCAATCAGGCGGGGCCGGTCCAGGTTCTCCCTGAGACACGTGCGGATGAGGCTTTCAGAGGCGGCTTTCATCATCTCGACCCCGCCGCTTGCATGAACGTTCAGGATCTTAACGCCGAGGCGTGCCGCCTCGATCACGGCACCGGCCACGGTGTTGGGAATGTCGTGAAACTTCAGGTCAAGAAAGACGCCGGGTCCCTGTTCCCGAATCGAGGTCACCAGCGTCGGGCCTGCCTTGGTGAACAACTGGAGCCCGACCTTGAAAAGGCCCACCCGTGGCCGGAACCGGTTCACCATCTCAAGGGCATGGTCCGGGTCGTCCGTGTCCAGGGCGAGGATGAGACGTTCCCTGACCTCGCTTTCTGTTCTATGCTCCACTATCATGGGTACAGGCTTCTCAAGGGAAAAAGGCTGGTTCCGGCTGGTCACGCTAACATAATTTATGCGTATTTTACAAGGAATTACGTTGACATTGATTCCTGAAATCGTGTAATTTTACCGGTTCGGGGCGTAGCGCAGTTTGGTAGCGCACCTGCCTTGGGAGCAGGGGGTCGGAGGTTCAAATCCTCTCGCCCCGACCATTTTTTCTCATCGACGCACGCACGTCTTTTGCGCCCGTAGCTCAGTTGGATAGAGCAGCTGCCTTCTAAGCAGCGGGTCGGGGGTTCGACTCCCTCCGGGCGTACCACTGAAATCCCTGGGCTTTCGGCCTTTTTCGGACGATAGCCCATTATTGTTTCTTGCAGGACCGCCTTCGTCGAGCTCATTCCAGGTCCGGAATTCCTCTAAATCCTCGTCTGTCTATATGTCGAGCCAGCGTTGTGATACCCTTGTTTCAAGGGTTGGCAACGGAGGGTCACCCTTTCTTCAGCCAATAAGACCAAGGCATTACGACTAAGTGCGCAAGCATGAACCGATATTCGGAAGGAGGGTGTTATGAAAAAATACTGCTTCTACGTGCTTATGGGTCTGTTACTGGTTTGTGGTTTCTGGACGATTGCAGGGGCGGTCGATATGATGGCTTCGCTCACCGCGGTTCCTGCAGGAGCGGCACAGTCCGCTGCGGTCCCGGCGAGGGAAACTCCAGAGGCGAAACCCGAAATTGTGGATCTCAATACGGCCACTGTGGCGGAGCTGAAGACCCTTCCCTGGATCGGCGAGATTTACAGCAAGAGCATCATAAAAGGTCGGCCGTACGCGAGCAAGGACGATTTCGCCGCTCGGCATGTCATCCCTTCGGTCACGTATGAAAAGCTGAAAGACCGGATCAAAATCGGGCCGCAGGGAAATTAGGGCCCAATAATTGAAACCGTTTTCAGTCGGGTTGCCTAATCGCCGGCTTCAAGATACGGTCTCCCTCTGACCCTGCGAAGCTGGCACCCATATTCCACTGTCTGTCTTGCCGATAGAGGGGGTCTTGCCATAT
>QJVM01000103.1 GCA_003235715.1 Nitrospirota bacterium | reverse complement strand
CCTTGCCCGGCCATGACCATTGTTCTGCATCTTCAGCATCCGCCCCTTCCGCATGCCCAACTGCTGAGTCACCACACCTACGAATTCCTCTGGGATATCGATGACCAGGAGTTCCATGGGTTCGTGAACCACACCGTTAATGTCTCGGGTGATGGTTTCGGGCATGGAGACAGCTAATTCATAGCCTTCCCGCCGGATCATTTCCACAAGAATGGCCAGCTGAAGCTCCCCCCGACCACTGACTTTGAAGGCATCGGCCTGGTCGAAATCCACGGTGATGGAAACGTTGTAGAGCAGTTCCTTCTCCAATCGGGCCCGCAGATGTCGGGATGTGACGTATTTGCCCTCTTTCCCGGCAAAGGGAGAGGTGTTGATGGAAAACACCATTGAAATGGTGGGCTCATCCACCTTGATTCGGGGAAGAGGCCGAGGGTCTTCAGGGTCAGCAACCGTATCGCCGATATTGATTTCCTCGATGCCGGCTAGCGCAAGAATGTCCCCCACTGAAACGTTCTTCGCCGGGACCCGTTCCAGCCCCTGGAACGTAAAGATGGAGGATACTTTGGTCATCAGGGGTTCGCCCTTGCTTTGGATGACAGCAACGGGCGCCCCGACGGACACGGTTCCCGCTATCACGCGACCGATGGCGAGGCGCCCCACGTAATCGTTGTAGTCGATGTTGGTGACAAGGATTTGGAGGGGGCCGTTATCCTCTCCTTCGGGGCACGGCACGGTCTTGAGGATTAGGTCGAAAAGAGGCTTGAGGCTCGTCCCCGCCTCGGTCATGTTCAGAGTTGCCGTACCGGCTTTGGCATTCGCATACACGATCGGGAAATCAAGCTGGTCCTCGCTGGCATCGAGGTCAATGAAAAGATCATAGACCTCGTTCAATACCTCCTGGATCCGGGCATCGGGCCGGTCTATCTTGTTGATCACGAGGATGCAGGGGAGAGAACGTTCCAGAGCCTTGCGGAGTACAAAGCGGGTCTGAGGCAGGGGCCCTTCGGATGCATCAACCAGAAGAAGCACGCCATCGGCCATCTTCATAATGCGCTCGACCTCGCCTCCAAAGTCTGCGTGCCCCGGCGTGTCGATAATGTTGATCTTCACCCCCTCCAGGGATATGGCGGCATTCTTCGCCATAATGGTGATGCCTTTCTCCTTCTCGAGGTCGATGTTGTCCATGACCCGCTCCTGCACCTTTTCATGGGCCTTGAACGTGCCCGCCTGCTTGAGCATGGCATCGACCAGGGTTGTCTTGCCGTGGTCCACGTGCGCAATAATGGCCACATTTCTTAAATCATTCCGCTTCACACTTTGTTCCGTCCGTTTCTCCGGTTGACCGGGGGATAAAGGGCGTTATTGTAGCAGGTTCGGCCGGGCATCCACCGGAAGACGGTAGCCGCCCTGGCGAGACGACGTGCATATCAAGCCTCGGACGGGCCCGTAAACCGCAAGACATGTGTATGAACCCGGGAAGCTTGCGGATCGTCTGAAAACAAACACGGGAGGCTGCCGGCATCTTGCTCCCGGCAGCGGCACCACGGAAGGGAGAGGAAAGAACCTGCTTCAGATACCAGTTCAGGGGGAGCAGACTTCTTTCGGCAAACCGTGATTTCTGTTGCTATACATTAAGTATCTTTGATGGTTCCATACGGTATAATGGCCTTATGGCAAGAAAGAAGCTGGAAATACCCGTAACCGGAATGACCTGCGCCGCCTGTTCGGCCGCTGTGGAGAGGGCACTGGCCGAGGTACCGGGAGTTTCCAGTGCAAGCGTCAATTTGGTGGCGGAACGGGCCACGGTGGAAGCGGACGAATCCGTACCCGTCGAGAGGCTGGTCGAAACCGTTCGCGAGGCTGGATACGACACGCGCAAGGAACGTTTCGACTTCTCCGTCAGGGGAATGACCTGCGCCGCATGTTCGGCAGCCGTGGAACGAGCCCTTCGGGATGTAGAAGGGGTCCAGTCAGCCGCGGTAAACCTCGCTGCGGAAAGAGCTTCGGTTGAGGCCACGCCGGTCCTTGTGGATTTCGAGAAATTGAAGCGTGCCGTTGAGGATGCAGGGTACCAGGCGGAAAAGGTCGCGGAGGATCTGGACCAGGCCGATCGGGAAAGGGAAAGACGCGAGAAGGAATACCTGGAATTGAGGCGGACTCTGGCCATCAGTGCCGCCCTGGCCATACCCATCATGGCCGGCAGTATGTTCATGGTCCCGGTGCTGTCAAACCCCTATCTCCAACTCGTACTCACGATCCCCGTTCAGTTCTGGGCCGGACTGCGTTTTTACCGGCCGGCATGGTCCGCCCTGCGGCATGGGACCACAAATATGAACACGCTCATTGTCGTGGGGACCACAGCCGCGTTTATTTACAGTATTGTAGCCCTCTTCTTTGGCCGCCTTTTTGAAGAGGCAGGCGTCCGGCCGGGCGTGTATTTTGATACCTCGGCTACCATCATTACACTCATCCTCTTTGGCCGCTTTTTGGAATCTCGAGCGAAGGGCCGAACGTCGGAGGCCATCCGGCGCCTGATGGGGCTCCAGCCCAAGAGCGCGGTCGTCATGCGAAACGGGCAGGAGCTCTCCATCCCCATTGATAACGTGGTGATCGGGGATCTCGTGCTCGTGAAGCCGGGTGAGCGCATTCCTGTGGATGGAATCGTTCAGGAAGGGTTCTCGACCATCAACGAGTCCATGCTTACCGGTGAAAGCGTCCCTGTGGAAAAGACGGCCGGAAGCCGCGTTTACAGCGGTACCGTGAACGAAGCCGGAAGCATTCGGTTCCTTGCAGAGAAGATTGGAAAGGAAACCGCCCTGGCCCAGATCATTCGCCTCGTGGAGGAAGCTCAGGGGAGCAAGGCCCCGATTCAGCGACTGGCCGACAAGGTCGCCGCCATTTTCGTACCCACCGTTATGGGCATTGCGGCGTTGACCTTCGCCGGCTGGTGGTTCCTGGGCCCGTCCTTTACGGTGGCTTTCATGAATTCGGTGGCAGTGCTCATCATCGCCTGTCCCTGTGCCCTGGGGCTCGCCACACCCACGGCCATCATGGTGGGCACGGGACGCGGGGCCGAGCGGGGAATTCTCATTCGCGACGCCGAGGCTCTGGAGACGGCCCACCGCCTTCAGGTCGTCCTTCTGGACAAGACCGGCACAATCACTCGGGGGACCCCTGAACTCGTAAGCATCGCGCTCTCCAGCAACCCCACACTCCCCTCCCCCGAGGCCGCTGCCCTGCTGGCAGGCGCGGCCGAGCGGTACTCTGAGCATCCGTATGGGCAGGCCATTTTCCGCTATGCGGAAAACCTCCAGACCCCGTTGGCAACGGCCTCTGATTTTGTCGCGGTGGCCGGAGGCGGGATCAGGGCCCAGGTGGAGGGACGGGCCTTGACCATCGGAACCGAATCGTTCATGGCCGGCTCAGGCCTGGAGTTATCGGGCGTGCGGGAAGCCGCAGACCGTCTGGCCCAACAGGCCATCACCCCGATATTCCTGGCCGTCGACGGAAAGGTGGAAGCCGTACTCGGACTTTCGGATACCCTGAAGGAGGGTTCCGTGGCCGCCATTCAGGATTTGCACCGGATGGGGCTGCGCACGGTTATGCTCACAGGGGATCACCGGAGGACGGCGCAGGCCATAGCCGCCAAAGCGGGGGTGTCGGAATTTCATGCCGAAGTGCTTCCGGAGAGGAAATCGTCGCTGGTCAAGGAATTTCGGGAACGTGGCCAGGTCGTGGCCATGGTCGGGGACGGTATCAATGATGCGCCGGCCCTGGCTGAGGCGGACGTCGGCATAGCCATTGGCACGGGAACAGATATTGCCATGGAGGCATCGGACATTACTCTCATGAAGGGTGAACTGGAAGGAGTTGCGGCTGCCATCCGGCTTTCCAAGGAAACCATTCGCACCATCAAACAGAACCTGTTCTGGGCCTTTTTCTATAACGTCGTGGGCATCCCCGTGGCCGCGGGCCTTCTTTACCCCGTTGGGCTCCTGCTTCCGGTGATTTCTACGGTACTATCCCCCGTCATGGGCAAGTATCTCCTGCTGAACCCTATGATCGCCTCGGCCGCCATGGCCTTCAGTTCGGTTTCCGTGGTAACCAACTCGCTCCGGTTGCGGAAAAAAACCATCTAAACGGTTTATATTGGTTACACATGCTTTGTTCGGAATGCGGCCAGGAAGCCCCTCTTTGCGTTTGCTGCGAATCCTGTGGTCACATCTGCCCGCGGAACCATGGCGAGAACTGGTGCCCTGTGTGCCTGCCTGAGCCGCAACCCGAGGTTCCAATAAGGGATGGAAAACAGGCAACCGATGCGCGGTCTTGACCGCGTCAAACCAGATTTTTCCAGTTACGGAGTCTTCTGATGGCCTCTGAACATTCTTTCGATATCATATCCCGGGTGGATCTCCAGGAAGTGGATAATGCCATCAACCAAGCCTTGAAGGACATCCTGAACCGCTATGACTTCAAGGGGACCAAGACCCAGATCGAACTGGACCGTCAGAAGAACGAGATTCGGTTGGTCTCGGACGATGACTATAAGATCAAGGCGGTCATGGACATCCTGAAGGAAAAGTTTGCCAAGCGAAAAATACCCCTCAAGGCGATGGACCCCGGCAAGGTTGAACCCGCCGGCGGCGGACTGGTCCGCCAGACCATTACCCTGCAGCAGGGGATCCCCATCGAGCAGGCCCGGGAAATCGTCAAGCTGATCAAGACCGAAAAACTGAAGATCCAGGGCGAGATCCAGAAAGATCAGGTCCGGGTCCGGGGCAAGAAAATCGATGACCTTCAGGCTTTTATGGCTCTCCTGAAGGAAAGGGATTTAGGCATTCACATGGAATTTGCAAACTACCGATAAGGTGAGTAGCCGCAAACTGCAGCGGCATTGGAGGGCGTGGGTAAGGGAACTGTTGCCCGCGCCACAAAATGGAAGTAATGAAGTGAAACCGCGTTGATAAAACGCGTTACCCTGTTTACGCTGATGCCCTTTTTCCCAGGTAGTCGATTTGACCCCTCGGCGTCCCCTTCAGACGAAGGCGGTGAACTGGTGGAACTCGTCTCGGAAGAGGGGGATACGGTTGGAGTGGTTTCTCGTGCCGAGGCCCATTCCGACACGTCCTACCTTCATCGGGTCGTCCACGTACTCGTTTTCGACGACGTGGGGAGGTTACTGGTCCAGAAGCGCTCGATGAACAAGGACGTAGGCCCCGGACTATGGGATGTTTCCGTTGGCGGCCACGTGGTACCGGGCGAGTTGCCGGCTGAAGCCGCCTACCGAGAGATGAAGGAAGAACTGGGCATCGAGTTTGCCGATATCCGTTTTCTTTACAATCATGTCTTTTACGGCCAGGAAGAAAGCGAGTTCGTCTCAACCTTCGAATGCACGTACAACGGCAAGGTCTTTTTCGACCATGACGAGATTGATGAAATTCGGTATATGGATTTCGATGAAATCGACTCCCAACTGGGCAAGAAGGTCTTCACCGAGCACTTCGAACAGGAGTATGTCCTGTACCAGGAACTGACATCATGAGGCCCTCGTTCTCCATACGGGTTCTGGTACAAGCCCTCGGTTTCCTGCTCTTCCTTTCCGGTGTGGCCCACGCGTCCCTGGTTTCAGTCATCCCGTCGGAGGTCCACCAGGGTGATGCCTTTGTCGTCTTCATGCAGGTCGAATCAGGATCCGGTGTACCTGAAGCCGTGTTCATGGAACAGCCGGTCCGTTTTTCAGCTCCCATTGATGGGCATTGCGTAGGCATTGCCGTGGCACCAAGGCAATCGAAGCCAGGCACGTATCCGGTGGATGTCACATTCAAGGGGGAAGTCTATCGGGCAGCCGTCAAGATTGTGAGTCGGGAATTCCCGGTCGAGCGACTTACCCTTCCGGAAAGGCAGGTTACGCTATCGCCTGATGATGCCCGAAGGGCTCGGGAAGAGGCCGCGAGACTTGGCAAGATATGGCCCGAGGTATCGGAAGTCCGCTGGACGTGGCCATTCCAGCTCCCTGTGGAAGGGCGAATGGGAACCAGGTTCGGTACGCGAAGGATTCTGAACGGGGTCGAAAAGAACCCGCATAACGGGACAGATATCAAGGCTCCCAAAGGAACTCCGGTAAGAGCGATCACGTCGGGCCGGGTCGTTCTGCGGGATGAATTGTTCTTTGGGGGCAACACGCTCGTCATTGATCATGGCGGAGGTCTCTTCTCCTTTTACATGCATCTGGACGAGTTTCGCGTTAATGAGGGGGACTCTGTAAGTAACGGCACGCCCGTGGCCACCGTAGGTTCTTCCGGACGGTCCACCGGACCCCATCTTCACGTGGGCATGAAACTGAACGGCGACAACGTGAACCCCCTCTCCCTGGTTGATCTGAAGCTTCCCTGAAGTCACCGGAAAAGTCACGGATTCATGGGGCCAGAAAACGGCCTCGCGGGATAACAACTTTGGTTTTCGAAGAGTAACATGTTATTCTCACCGGCAACTTTGTTCAGCCCAGTCTGGAGGATGTATCATGAGACGGTATCTCTCATTTCTTGTCATGCTTTTCATTCTTCCGGGACTCTTACTTGTGGTGGGATGCCAGAAGGAGCAGCCGGTCCAACCTGTCGCGGAGGTGGGGAAACCGGCCCCTGACTTTACCCTGAAAGACACGACAGGCACCGTCTGGAAGCTCTCCAATCTGAAAGGGAATCTCGTCTTTGTAAATTTCTGGGCCACTTGGTGTCCTCCCTGCCGCGATGAAATGCCCTCGATGGAAGCGCTTCACCGTCGTCTTGCCTCGGAAAAGTTTCTTATGCTGAGTGTCCTCTACAACGACGATCCGGGTCAGGCCGCACAATATGTTCACACCAACGGGTTTACCTTTCCCCTCCTCCTGGATCCTATTGGCGAGGCCGCACGGGCCTACGGCATCACGGGGGTTCCGGAAACCTACATCGTGGACCAGGATGGTATCCTTCGCGAAAAGATCATTGGTCCGGTCCAGTGGAGCAGCGCAGGAGCCATCACCATGGTTGGGAAGTACCTCCCCCGAGGATGACCAGGGGCTCGGGCTTAAGCCCCTGTAACACCTCCTTGCAGTCTGGGACCTGGGTTCGGCCGGATGAGTGATGCGGCGGCCATCCTCGAACAGGCGGTCCGTGCAGCCCGCGAAGCCGGTGAATGGATCTTTGGAAGACTCGGTTCGATCACCCGGGTCGAAAAGAAAGAACGTGCGGATTTTGTAACCAGTGCAGACAGATATTCAGAAGACCTGATCATCCGAATCCTCAAGGACGCCTTTCCGGATCACGTCATCCTGGCTGAAGAATCCCCCGCTGAGCATTCCGCGGGGGAGTGCCGATGGATCATCGATCCCCTGGACGGAACCACCAATTACATCCATTCGTTTCCTATGTTCTCCGTGTCCATTGCCTATGAGGAACAAGGACGGGTACGGGTCGGGGTGATCTTTGACCCGATGAAAAATGAGCTTTTTCACGCCGTTCGGGGCGAGGGGGCATATCTGAACGGAAAACGACTGTCTGTATCGAAGCCCGGCTCTCTTGAGGACTGCCTGGTTGCAACCGGTTTTCCCTTCAAGCAACGTCACCGCATCGAGGCCTACCTCGCCTCGTTCAAGGACGTCTTTCTCAGGGTGAGCGATATTCGCCGGGCCGGTTCCGCCGCTTTGGACCTGGCCTATGTGGCTGCGGGACGCGTGGATGGTTTCTGGGAAATCGGGCTCCAACCATGGGATGTCGCCGCCGGCAGTTTGCTGATCCACGAGGCGGGAGGATTTATGAGCGATTTTTCCGGTACGTCCAGCGGTATTTGGGAGGGCAATGTTCTGGCCGGCTCACGCCCGGTTCATGCCGAGTTGCAGAAGCTTGTGGTCCCTCATTTTTCTTCGTTCTGAAGCAAGTCTATTTATCCTGGCAAGCCTTGAGCGTCTCACGCACCTTTGAGGACGGGACATGGTTCACAAGGCGGACCATTCCGATGGCGGTGGGAAGAACGAATTTGACCTTTCCGGC
>QJVM01000078.1 GCA_003235715.1 Nitrospirota bacterium | reverse complement strand
GGTTCCGGTCAACCCAGAGGTTACCGAAAAGTACGAAGAGCCCTTCGGAGACATCCTTAAGAAGGACCTTGAACGACGGGAAGAAAAGCCTGAAACCGTAACGCAGCCCATCCGCGGAACCCGGGCGCCGGCCAAGAAAGCCCAGTTCTCGGTCCAGGTCGGAGCGTACGCATCGGAAGCGAATGCTCGAAAGGCACTCGTGGAGCTCCTCGAGAAGGGCTATGAGGCCAGGATTGTTCTCCAGAATACCTCCTCGGGCAAGGTGTTGCACAGGGTTCTCGTGGGGGGCTATCCGGACCGGGCAACCGCGGGGGAGGCATTGGTCCGACTGGCAAGCAAAGAAAACATAGAGGGCTTCATAACCCGATTCGAGAAATAGGGCGGGTCGGCCTACTGCAGGGTCCGTCTAAGGATAAGAGCGTCCTCATCGGGGTTTGAATAATAGTTTGTGCGCTTGCCGGCTACTTGGAACCGATGGGCCTCGTAGAAGCTCCGCGCAGGGGTGTTGGACGAACGCACTTCGAGATAAACCTGCCTCACACCCTGCTCCGCAAGTTTCTCCAGGGCCAGAGCGAGAAGGTCACTGCCGTATCCAAGCCTCTGTGCCCCGGGCGTGACAGCGATCCTCAGTATCTCTGCTTCGTCCCCTGAGACCCGGGTGACGATATAGGCCGTGACCCTGCCTCGGAGTGATAGCACCCAAGAATGACTTTCTCGCGTCTCGAGTTCTGCCATAAACAACGTCTCGGACCACGCCGGATGAATGGACCCAAGGTCAAGGTCCACGACCTCGGGGATATGAGAGACGCAGAGTTTCTCTATGGCAACGTGCGTTGCGTCCATTTGAGTTCGGCCTCTGATGGCCTCAGATACAAGGGAGTGACCGAAGCAGCGTCAGGCGGAGCAACCCCGGGACGAACGTACTGCTGGAGAGCCAGTTCGCACACAGATACGGCGCTGGGAAGAGACAGGCTTGGAGGCACGAAATATGCGGCATCTCCCAGACATTCATCGATAAGTGACCGGTAATGGTCGCTGCCATTGCCAAGAAAGAGAACCGGGCCCTCGATGCGGTCCATCAGCTCCCGGGGGTGGAGCGCGGATTCAGACAGGACCGTTACGAGACGTCCGGAATCGGGCCGGTAGAGGGCTGCATAGACTTCATTCTTTCGCGCATACAGCATGGGACAAAGGGTGATGGCCGAGAATGCATGCGGGTATGTCATGGCTTCCAGGGTCGAAACCGGATAGATGGGGATCCCCGTGGCAAAGGCAAGACCCTTGGCCGTGGCCAAAGCCACCCGAAGTCCTGTAAAGGACCCGGGGCCTCTGGCCACAGCGATTCCGGACAGGTCAGGCAGAGTCATTCCAACCGATGCCAACAGCACATCCAGGTTGGGCATCAGGGTTTCGGAATGGGCGAGAGAAAGTCCAAATCGCGATTCGGCTATGAGCCCCTTCTCCTGTTCGAAGAGGGCCAGCGCGGCAAGGCGCGTCGATGTATCAATACCGAGAAGCAACGGGTCCTGTCGTCCTACGTCTCTTCCCTTTCTGACCTGCGAGCTTTTAGAAAAGGCTCAACAATGTCCAGGGGAATAGGGAAGAGGATGGTGGAGTTTTTCTCCGTTGCAATTTCGGTCAGAGTCTGCAGATAGCGTAGCTGGAGGGCAGAGGTCTGGCGACCAAGAACGGATGCCGCTTCGGCGAGCTTTTCGGCCGCCTGCTGTTCGCCCTCGGCGTGAATGATTTTGGCCCTCCGTTCGCGTTCTGCCTCTGCCTGGCGCGCGATGGCCCTGAGCATTTCCGAGGGCAGGTCGACATTCTTAACTTCAACGGCGGATACCTTGACGCCCCACGGTTCCGTCTGGTCGTCGATCACCTTCTGAAGGTCCACATTCAGCTCATCCCGTTTGGAGAGGAGATCATCGAGCTGGCTTTGACCGAGAATGCTTCGGAGAGTGGTCTGGGCAATCTGGCTGGTCGCGTACACGTAATCTTCCACTTCGGTGATGGCCTTGACCGGATCCAGGGGTCGGAAATAGACCACGGCATTTACCTTTACAGTAATGTTGTCCTTGGTAATGATGTCCTGGGGAGGGACGTCCATGGTAACGGTTCTCAGGCTGACCTTGAGCAGTTTATCCACCACGGGGATGATGAACGTGAGGCCAGGACCCTTCAGAGGGCGGACACGGCCAAGGCGAAAGACTACACCCCGTTCGTATTCCTTGAGGATGTATATGGAGTTCCAGACGATGAACAGAACGACGAACACAGCCACTAGAAATCCGGTGCCCGGCGGAATCATAAGTTTCCTCCTTTTGGTGGTATGGGCCTATGGTAATACGAGGCGTTCAATTTATTCCGGTGGTTGGGGGGAACTCTTCACGTAAAGCGTCAGTCCATGGATGGCTTCCGTAATGATTCGACTCCCGGCGGTTATGCGTTCTGTGCTCCGGGCCTGCCATATCTCTCCGTGTACGCTCACCTGTCCTGCGTGGTCGGGACCCAGATCGGTAATGGCTGTCCCTTCGATCCCAAGCATACCTTCCTGCCCGGTGGTCACCGGGCTTTTCTGAGCCCGAATGACCAGGTAGGAAACGATGACAATAAAGCCGGACATGACTACGACTGTGGGAAGGATGACGGACAGTGAGACCCTGAGGAAAGGCAGGGGCGAATCAAAAAGGAGCAGGGATCCAGCCAGCAGGGCAATGATTCCGCCAACCGTGAGGAGACCATAGGAGGTCACCTTGATTTCCATGATGAAGAGAACAAGGGCAAGGACAATCAGCAGTACGCCGGCATAGTTGACCGGCAGGGTCTGAAGCGCATAGAAGGCCAGGATGAGACAGATGGCCCCCGCTACGCCGGGAAAGATGACACCCGGGTTGGTCAGCTCAATGTACAACCCTATGATCCCCGCCAGCATGAGCAGGTATGCAATATTGGGATTTGAAATAACGTCGAGAAGCTTCAGGCGAGCGGACATTTCATGACGCTCAATCTTCGCGCCCTTGGTCTTAAGGATTCGGGTTCCGGATATTGTGCTGACCTCCCTGCCTTCTGCCTGTTCCAGGAGTCCTGCCAGGTCAGGGGCGACGAAATCGATAATCCGCTCCTCGACGGCGACCGATTCGGTCACGGAAACACTCTCCCTAACGGCCTTTTCGGCCCAATCCGCATTGCGGCCCCGCTTCTCGGCCAGTGACCGTATGTAGGCTGCCGCATCGTTGGCTACCTTGCTCTCCATGGTTTCATCCATGGATCCCCCGGAAATAGCCACTGGATGGGCCGCGCCGATATTGGTCCCTGGGGCCATGGCCGCTATGTGTGCCGATAGGGTGATGAAAACTCCGGCTGAGGCGGCCCGGGCTCCTCCGGGAGAGACAAAGACAATAACCGGGACGGGACTGTTCAGGATGCTCTTCACGATCAGGCGCATGGAGGTGTCCAGCCCGCCCGGGGTATCGAGTTCGATAACCAGTGCATCCGCGCCCTCGGCAGCGGCCTTTTCGAGGTTCTTTTCTATAAATTCGGCCATTACAGGATTGACAACGCCGTCGGCCCGGATCACGGAAACCTGGCCGACCTCCGTGGAACCCAAAGAAGGAAGAATGGCCAATAAGCCCAAGAAAAATATAGCTTTTTTCATATAGGTCGATGATAACAGGTGTATATTCGTTCGTCAATAGAACGGGTTTCAGGGCTCAAGGATACAAAGGGCGCCGATGATCACGGCGGGCTTGACGCGCTCCGTGTTGTATTCCAACAGGAAGAGGACCAGTCAGGGGAGGCCCCTCGGCCCTGACCAACTTGGACAGGTTTGGCGGGGCGACTGACAGTCATTGCGTGAAACGCGTCCTCACAGGCATGGCTAAGGATTCTGTCATGTCCCAGCGTCCTAGGCTAGGACAAATGGCAAAGTTCACGTTCGGGGTTCTTTCGCAGGTATTGAAATGCCGGGTATGAGTGCTCGATATGGCGGAGAGGACTTTGTTATCATCCTTCCGGAAACCGGACGACCCCAAGACGCCATGGCCTTCCCATTTAAGGGCGCACGGATTTCCCGCACAACTTCCTTTTCGAAGACGGGCCTCCTTTTGAAACTTGCTCCCAGGTGGAGTGGTCTGCGGTCCTGACGATGCCAAGGGATGAGGATTTCCTGATTCGACATGACGATACCTTGCTTCACCATGGGAGATAGAGCGCAGGGACCCTTCCCCTACGACAGGAGGGGCCCGAGGTGCCCTGAGCCGGTTCCTGTAAACTCATTGTTTATTCCGGAATTCATATGCGGGGGCGGTGTGTCTTTCCAGCAAACCCACATGCTGGGTCGGTCGAACTCAAATCCGTATCTGGGCCCTCCGGCCATCTGTGCTGACTGATATGGCCGTGGTGCTCCAGGGACGGTTGCTCAGTAGTGACACGAACGGATTTGGTGCTCTGCACGTCGAGGAGGGAGGAATTTTCTTGCTCGACGAAGGTGTTCCATCGCGAACTGACGGGAAAGAAACACAAGGTCAGTTTTGCATTGAGGAACAGTTTCTTGTTCCTGGCTTGTGTGACGCACATGTACATCTTCGTACATCGGAGGAGGTTCAGAGAAGTCGCTGTTTTGGCGTGTACGGCCTCAGGGATGCCGGAACTCGAGATGGTTCCGGCCTGAGCCTGAGTGACGGGAGTCGGGTCTGCTCGGCTGCCTCGGCTTTGGTGCCTGAAAAGGGATATGGAGGGTTTCTCGGGGTCCGGGTCAGCGATATCGTTGACTGTCAGAGGCATCTTCGGGCGCTACAGGGAAAAGGAATTTCTTACGTAAAGGTCATCGGATCGGGCGTGGTAAATAGAAATACGGGGGAAGTGGAACCCGGTGGATTTCCGGAGGAATTTCTCTCTCGGATTGTGCAGGATGCGGCTGATTTGGGCCTGTCCGTGAGCGCTCACGCCAACGGGGACCAAGCCATACGCTCAGCCGTGAAGGCGGGAGTGCGCTCCGTGGAGCACGGCTTTCTGATGAGCAGTGAAACCCTGAGAATGCTTGCAGACCGTGGGGTCTACTGGGTTCCTACGGTCTATGCCCTTGCGGGTTCCCCGCCCGGGACCGCACAGGCAGACGGAGGAACACTGGCGCTGCGGGAAGTGCTTTTGACTCAACTCGTCAATCTTTCTGTAGCGCTGGAGGCGGGAGTCAGAGTCGCCCTTGGGACCGATGCCGGTTCACCGGGCATCGGGTTTGGGGAGGCCGTGCTCCGCGAGATGGACTGGTGGAGAAGCGCGGGGCTTTCGCTTCAACAGATCCTCAAGGCCGCCGTCCTGCATTCGGCGGAATTATGCGGTTTCAGGCGTTTCGCGAGTTTCCGGGACGGGCGGCCACTGTCCCTTGTGGCCGTATCCGAGACAGACGGAAGGATTAGCGCACGTCCTGTCCTGTTTGATGGAAGGGAAGTGGGGCCCTGCAGGGAGGATGAACCGACGGCCCTGGGGCGCCGTCTGCTCAGATAGGGTGAAGTCCATGCGGCTCCACGTATCAGAAATCTTCTCCAGTGTTCAGGGCGAGTCCACGCGTGTTGGCCTTCCGTGTACCTTTGTTCGTCTTTCAGGGTGCAATCTCCGCTGCCGCTTTTGCGATACGCCGTACGCTCAGCAGGGGGGGGAGAGCATGGAGCTGGATGCGATTCTCGACCGGGTGAGGGACGGTGGCCTGACATTGGTCGAAGTGACCGGGGGTGAACCCCTCGTTCAGAAGGAATCCTCGGTTCTGTTATCCCAGCTGATTGGGCAAGGATACTCCGTCATGATGGAAACCAACGGATCTTTGTCCGTCGAACACGTGGATCCCCGGGTTATGCTGGTCATGGACATCAAGGCGCCGGGGAGCGGAGAGGCGGATTCGTTTCACCTGCCAAACCTCGAATTTCTGAAAGCCGGGGACAATATCAAGATGGTTCTTGCCGACCGGGAGGATTATGAATGGGCGTGCTCAATGATTCATCGTCACGGATTGCCCCGCCGTTGCGAGATTCTTCTTGCCCCGGCCTTTGGGATGCTCGCTCCCGGGAAACTCGTCCAGTGGATTCTTGAGGACAGACTGCCCGTACGGCTCAACCTCCAAATCCACAAGTTTATCTGGCCTCCGGCCACGCGGGGCGTATGACCGGGAAGCCGTGTGTTCTTATCCACTGGCCCTGAGAGACCGTATGGTAACGGAACATGTGATACCTGAGAAAATGACTTCCTCTCGGCGACAGGTGGCCGGACTTCTGATACTCGCCTTCGTGATTCTTTCATTCGGATCATGGGAAGTGACCGCGCCCACGGGCAAGGATGAATACTATCTGGGTTTTCGCACCCCCTTATTCATGATGGAGCGGGATGTATGGCTCGTTCCGTGGCTGGATGATCATCCGAGAATTGCCAAACCTCCCATGCTGTATTGGCTTGGACGGGCGAGTTACGAGGTTTTTGGCGTATCGTTGTGGAGTGCGCGGCTCGTTGCCGTGCTCTTTGGATGTGCCATGGTTTGGACCCTTTACATGCTGGGTCGGGAACTGACGGGCCATCGGCATTTTGGCATTCTGTCGGGACTGGTTTCCCTCTCTCTGGCCGGATTTGTGGCCGATGGAGGTCGGCTCATGCTTGATCTGCCCGTGGCGACCTTCAGTTCGCTGTCTTTCCTGCATTTTCTCAAGTATCGGCGAACCCGAGCCTGGCTTTCTATAGTCGCTTCCTCAGCTTTTGCAGCAGCGGGATTTCTGACCAAGGGTCCCATTGTCTTTGTCGTTCTCGGGGCAGGCGTCCTGGCTTGGGTGGTTACCAGGAAGGGTGGAGGGGTATGGTTCCGTGAGAACCTTGGGGCCGTAATCCTCTGGGGTCTTCTGTTTTCAGTGCTGGCCGCGTCCTGGTTTATCTATGTATGGGCAGGAATGCCCGATATGGCCTCGGATATCCTTGAGGCCGAGGTTGGCAAACGCCGGTTTCCCATGTTTTCGCTTACGGCCCTCGGGGCTGTGGCCCTCATCGGACTTCCGTGGACGCTTGTCTGGCCCAGCTATGCGGTTCGACATGGAAAAGCGGGTCAAGGGCCCGCAGAGGGCGTATTACCCGTCAGATTCCTCCTCGTGTGGTTGATTCTTACCATCCTGCCGTTTCTCTTTATTCGTACCTTTGAGCGATACCTTCTGGGTTCCATGGTGCCTCTGTCGCTCCTGTGCGCTGGAAGTCTCAGCCACCTCGGGGAGCGATGGTTCACCGTCGGGGCGAGGATGGGTGCTGTGGCCGGCGGGCTTCTCGGATTGCTATTCTCTGGCGTTGCCTTGTGGTTTGGAACAGGCTGGATGGCCGGGACCATCGGTCTTGGAACAGCGTTATGGTATGGCCTTGTCTGGTGGAGGGCCAACCGCGCGGTTCATATGGTGCTGGTGGCCGCTGTCCTCTGGGCCACGATTCTCGGGTACGTATACCCCACTTATGGCGTCAACGCCGTTCCGAAGGAGATCATCGACCTTCTGAGGGACAAGCCTGTGGTGCTGTACGGTGACCCTCAACCGGCACTCCTGCCGGTGATTCTGGGCCGCGGTTTATGGAGAACTCGTGACCTTGGAAACGTCCCCGAAACGTACGGACCGGCATGCAATCCCCTCTTTGTTACCCTCGCAGAATTCGAACAAGGTTTGTTTCTTAAGAATGCCCGCCAGAATGCGTACAACGCCGAGATCGTCACCCGGTATTGGGTTCTTATCCCACACGGGTCATGGCTCAAATTCGGAAGAAGAAATGCACGGACCCGGGACTGGCTTGAAGCATTTCGCCAACGTTCCCTGACGCCGGTTATGACGGAAATCATGGTCTACTCCATAAGGAGAGCATCGTGCGTGACGCCATAATGAACATATGCTTCTTCCTCGTTCTGGGGCTCTCTGTGGGAGTGGCATTCCTTAAGCCGGAAGTCGGGGATCCCCGATTCGTCGTTTCAGAGCTGGCGTCTGTAGATATGGCCCGTTCCGGGAGTCCCGTTTATTCCGAGGACTTCCTCCCGGAATACGACGGTGCGCCTGAGGTTCATGCAGCCTCCGTGGTTGAAA